>CAIRTW010000023.1 GCA_903881585.1 uncultured Bacteroidota bacterium
GCAGAGAAAGCCGCTGCGGTATTTTTCATGGCATGGACCACTACCCCATGGACCCTGCCCAGCAACTGCGGGCTTACCGTAGGGCCTAATATAGATTACGTACTGGTACAGACATTCAATCCATACACCCATCAGCCGTGCAATGTGATACTTGCCAAGGCATTGATGAGCAAATACTTTAAACCGGAAGGCGAGGAGTCTGATTTTACTATCTATACCAGCGAGAGCAAGATACTGCCCTGGAAGATAATACATGAGTTTAAGGGCAGTGCTATGGAAGGCCTGCGGTACGACCAGTTGCTGCACTGCGATGGCAACACCCGCGAGATAGCTGGCGGTGACCCATGGCGTGTAATATTAGGCGACTTCGTGACCACCGAAGATGGCACAGGAATAGTACATACAGCCCCAGCCTTTGGTGCAGATGACTATCGCGTGGGTAAAAAGAATAACATTGGCATACTGACAATGGTGGACAAACAGGGTAAGTTCAACGACTATACCGGTGAGTTCAGCGGCAGGTATGTGAAAGATTATAAAAACGACCCTGACTATAAAGATGTGGATGTGGACATAGCCGTGAAGCTGAAGCTGAGCGGTCATGCCTTCAAAGTTGAAAAATACGAGCATACTTATCCGCATTGCTGGCGCACAGACAAGCCTATCATATATTATCCGCTGGATGCCTGGTTCATACGGACTACTGCTGTGAAGGACAGGATGATAGAACTTAACAAAACCATCAACTGGAAGCCCAAGGCTACCGGTGAGGGCCGTTTTGGCAACTGGCTGGAGAATATGGTGGACTGGAACCTGAGTCGCAGCCGTTTCTGGGGCACACCATTGCCTGTATGGGTAAGTGATGATGGCTCTGTAAAGTGCATAGGCAGCATACAGGAACTGGTAGATGAAGCGCAAAAAGCAAATAAAGCGTTAGGGCTCAACCAACTACTTGAAGAAGAACATGCTGTTACGGCCTATCAAAATGTAGTGGGCACACTCACATTCAAGCCGACCAAAAAAGAAGACCTTGACCTGCACAAACCATTTGTGGATCAGATCATATTGGTATCAGACAGCGGGCAGCCCATGCGCCGCGAGCCAGATCTGATAGATGTGTGGTTCGACAGCGGTGCGATGCCCTATGCGCAGTTGCACTACCCGTTTGAAAAGCACCCGCATAAGGACATAAAGAAAAACTTCCCCGCCGACTTTATAGCCGAAGGGGTTGACCAGACACGGGGATGGTTTTATACCCTTCATGCGCTGGGCGTAATGCTGTTTGACAGCGTGGCTTATAAAACGGTGGTCAGCAATGGCCTTGTGCTGGATAAGAACGGCAACAAAATGAGCAAAAGGGTGGGCAATGTAATAGATCCATTCTCCACCATAGAAAAATACAGTGCAGATGCCACCCGCTGGTACCTGATCACTAATGCCTCTCCTTGGGATAGCTTGCGCTTTGACCTTGAAGGCATTAAGGAAGTGCAGCGCAAATATTTTGGTACACTTTATAACACCTACCAGTTCTTTGCGCTCTATGCGAATGTGGACAATTTCACTTTCCTGGAGAATTACATATCCATTTATGCGCGCCCGGAAATAGACCGCTGGATACTTTCGTCGCTGAACACGCTGATAAAGGACGTAACTGCGTATATGGAAGATTACGAGCCAACCCAGGCGGGCAGGGCTATAGAATACTTCCTTGATGAGCAGCTGAGTAACTGGTATGTGCGCCTTTGCCGCCGCCGGTTCTGGAAAGGCGAATATGAGCATGACAAAATATGTGCATACCAGACGCTGTATGAGTGCCTGGAAACTGTGGCTTTGTTAATGGCGCCCATAGCCCCATTCTTTGCCGACTGGCTGTTTACCAACCTGGAAAATGTTTCCGGCAGAAATAAAAGCAAGTCAGTGCACCTGGCCGATTTCCCGGTGGCTGACGAGGGCTGCATAAATGCTGAGCTCGAAGAGCGGATGCGCCTGGCGCAGGATGTTTGTTCGCTGGTGTTGTCTATACGAAAAAAAGTAAATATTAAAGTGCGCCAGCCGCTATCCAAAATACTGATACCGGTGATGGACAGCCATACCAAAGAGCAAATAGGCAAAATAGAAGACCTGATAAAAAGCGAAGTAAATATTAAAGCAATCGAGTACCTGGGCGATACGGAAGGGTTTATCAATAAGAAGATCAAAGCGAACTTTAAGACGCTTGGCACCCGCATGGGTGCTAAGATGAAAAGCGTGGCCGCAGCTGTAGCTCAAATGGGCCAGCACGACATCAATACACTTGAAAAACAAAAAAGTTTTGTCTTTCAGATTGATAATGAACCAGTTGAGATATTGATAACCGATGTGGACATTATAGCAGACGACATACCCGGCTGGTCTGTAGCCAATAAAGATACCCTGACAGTTGCCCTGGATATTACTATTTCTCCCGAACTGGAAGAAGAAGGCAATGCCCGCGAACTGGTAAATAAGATACAAAGGCTGAGAAAAGACAGCGGATTGGAGCTTACAGATAGAATAATAGTCTATATCGATGACTATAAATCAATAGGGGATGCGATAATTAAACATAATGACTATATTTGCGCGGAAATTTTAGCAGATAGGATAGAAATTGAGACAGGACTTATTAATGGAACGGAAATGGAAGTAAACGATGTAAAGCTCAATATTCTTATATCTAAAACATCTTAAAAGCCATGGCTATAAAGAACAATAAGGCAGCCAAGCCCTCCAAAAGCGTAAAGCCCGTAGTGGCTGTAAAAAAAGCTGCGCCTGCTGCGAAAGCCGTGGCCAATAAAGATGTGAAGTCTAAAACGACAAAACCTGCGCCCAAAAAAGCAGTTGCAGCTCCCAAAAAGGCCGCACCAGTAAAGCAAGCAAGTAAACCGGCTGCAAAAAATGCACCGGCCAAGAAAGCGAAACCAATTATAACAACAGCAAAAAACAATAGCAAACCACCTGTGAATAAGAAAAAACCAGCACCGATAGCCAAGAAAGCAGCGCCCGCAAAGAAAAAAGAAGCGCCCAAAAAAGCGCCTGCTAAGAAAGCCACACCTGTAGTGAAAAAAGCCGCGGTAACAAAACCAGCAGCAAAACCCACCGCAAAACCAGCACCTAAAGCGCCTGCAAAACCAGCAGCAAAAATACCCGCTAAGCCTGCGCCTAAAGCTCCGGCAAAGCCCGTAGCCAAAGCACCGGTAAAACCTGCACCCGTAGCCAAAAAAGCAGAGCCGGCAAAGCCAGTTGCCGCACCAAAGCCAGCGGAGACAACGGTAAGAAAGGCACCGGCCGGTAAGAAGAAAACATTGACTTTGAGCCAGGTACCAGTTAAGGCTGTGCCCGGGGCACCACGCCCAATGGCTACGCCAGCTGCACGCAGCACAGAGAAAAAACCGAACGTGATCATTGCGCACCGCCGCATGGTGGATAAATCAAAGCAGACAGGTAACGGCAATACAATGATCACTTACCAGCCTGAGACATATAGGTCTATACTCGACGAGCCACAGGAACAACAAGGGCCTGCCTACCGCTACAGCGATGAAGACCTGAATGAATTTAAGGAGATCATCATCAGCCGCGTAGAAGCAGCCCGGAAAGAACTGAATTACCTGCAAGGCCTCATAACCCGGAAGGACGAAGCCGGCACAGAGGATACCGAAAACCGCTACATGAATATGGAAGACGGCAGCGGCGCTATGGAGCGCGAGCAACTGGCACAACTTGCCAGCCGCCAGATCCAGTTTATGGGCCACCTCGAAAAAGCGCTGGTACGTATCGAGAACAAAACATATGGCATTTGCCGTGTTACCGGTAAGCTTATCGACAAAGCCCGTCTGCGTGCTGTGCCTCATGCTACCCTTAGTATAGAAGCTAAGAAGATGATGTCGTCTAAGCAAAATTAAGTCTGAACCTTGATTGGCATGATTAAAGGATTCTCATGATAATTAAAGTTCAAAAAAGGATAAAACAAAAATGCCCTGCGAGAGTGGGGCATTTTTCATGTACACAAATTGAATTAGATTTACACTATGAAAATACATGAACTCAAAATAGAAGAATTTAAGTCTATAGGCAGTATAACGCTTACTGAGCCTAATCCTTTTAGTGTTTTCGTGGGGCCAAATGCGTCCGGGAAGAGTAATATTTTTGAGGCACTGGAGTTTATGCAGTTGTGTAATATTATGTCTCCTTTTGAGGTTCCAAAGCTTTTTGGGAATATTAGTGATATTCTAAATCAAAAAGGAGCAAATTCCTCCCAGAAAATGTCATTCAATGCCGATTTAGGCGATGTTAAACCGTCGCTAACGATAAATACAAAACTGGTGAATGATGTTCTTTCCGTGGGCCCTATATCGTTTGGCAATTGGAGGGACAGTTTCTATAAAAATAGAGAGCTTCTTCAAAGTGCACCAGACATTGCTGAATTTGCTAACGATAAAAACTATCTTACATTTACAAATTTCACAAGGCTCTTTGTTAGAGAGGTAGATACGAAAGTAAAAAGAAAAATTCAAGATGATTCAAAACTAGCATCTGATGCATCAAATCTTGAAAAGGTCTTAAAGCGGATTTTTACAAATCAGCAGGTAAAAGAAGAGATTGAAGAAATACTGCAACTACTCATTCCCGGATTCTCAAATGTTGAAATAGTTACTGAAGAATTGAGTGGGTCTGACAATTTGGTCATTTATGAAAATGCCTTAAAAAAACCACTAACAAAACGACTGATCTCAGATGGCACTTATAATATCTTAGCCATTATTGCCGCTGTTTACCAAAGCGAAGAACCGCAATTCCTCTGTATAGAAGAGCCGGAAAATGGGCTTAATCCTAAGGTGATACAAGTAATGGTAGAGCTCTTCCGGGATAAGTGCAAAGAAAAGGGGCATAATATCTGGCTGAATACCCATTCTCAAACTCTCGTATCAGAACTTACACCTGAAGAAATCATTCTCGTTAATAAAGTGAATGGGCAAACCCAAACCAAACAAATACAGGGAAAAAACCTTCATGGCCTAAGAATGGATGAAGCCCTTTTTACTAATGTGCTTGGAGGAGGTATCCCATGGTAAAGCTTGGTTTTATTGTAGAAGGCGTTACTGAAAAAATAATCCTGGAACAATCAGATTTCTTCAACTACCTCGATTCTCTCCACGTTGGTTATATACCCATTGTCGTTGATGCAAAAGGCAATGGAAATTTATTGCCAAATAGATTAGCGCAGTACACGGATACGCTATTTGACGAAGGAGCAACGGATATATTTATACTTACTGACCTTGATGACGAGCAGTGCATCACTAATACAAAAGCGAGGATCAGCAATAATGCTAATCGTTTCGTGATTGTTAGCATTAAAACCATTGAAGCATGGTTTTTGGCCGACTCGGAAGCTATGCGCAAATACTTTAATGACCCTGCCTTTCATTTTGATTATCCCGAAACTGTACGGAATCCGTTTGAAGAGATAAAAGCAATACGCAAAATAAAAATAGGAAGGGGCTTCAACGACAAGAGAGTATTGGCCAATACATTAGTTCATAAAATGGGGTTCTCCATTCTAAAAGCTGCCCAGCACCCAAACTGCGACAGCTCGAAATATTTCCTGAGAAGGATCTCAGAAATAGCAGAAACAGCCCAATAATATTTTCATCAATACCTCTTTATTAATACTATTTATTACATTTATGCTCACCAAAACGGAGCATATCCAGGATAAGTGGCACAATATTTAAGCGAGAGATGATTTGAAAATATCAAACCCAGGACTATGGAATTCAAACAGGCGAAAAAGTTCATACTGAACAAGCTCAAAAATGAGTTGCCGCATAGTCTTACTTATCATAGCACAAAGCATATAAAGGACGTTTACCGATCAGCACAAAAACTCGCTAAACTTGAAAGAGTAAAAGGGGAAGACCTGACCATATTACTTACTGCTGTTTTGTTTCATGACTCGGGATTCATATGGCAGCTATACCAGCATGAGATCGTATCCTGTGAGATCGCGAATAAACATTTACCCGATTTTGGCTACAACCCGGAGCAGATAGAGCGCATATGCCACCTGATAATGGCCACCAAAATACCGCAAGACCCCCATAACCTGCTCGAAGAAATAATTTGCGACAGCGACCTGGACTATCTCGGCAGGGACGATTTCTTCGAGATAGGCAACGAGCTTTATAAAGAACTCTGCACGTTTGATGTTGTTAACAATGAAAATGAATGGAATCGCATGCAGGTGCGCTTCCTGGAGAACCACCATTATTTTACCGCTTCCGCAAAACAGTTGCGTAAAGACAAAAAGGACGAATACATTGCTATGGTCAAGCGGAGGATAAATGACCAGCCGGCGCTAAGCTGAGGACCGACAAAAATAAAAAAGCCACCCCTTTTTGGGGATGGCCAGTTATTTCGGAACAAATCGTTTCTAGAATCTTTCCAGTCCGTTAAAGAAAAAGTCGCCTTCTATTTTAGCATTGTCATCGCTATCTGAGCCATGTACTGCATTCTCACCTATAGAGGCTGCATATTTCTTACGTATAGTACCCTCTTCTGCCTGCGCAGGATTGGTAGCACCTATCAGCTTGCGGAAATCAGCTACGGCATTATCTTTTTCAAGTATCGCGGCTACGATCGGGCCGCTGCTCATGAATTCTGTAAGTTCGCCATAGAATGGGCGGGCAGCGTGTACCTCATAGAACAGCTCTGCCTGTTGTCTGCTGATTTGCAGATATTTCATAGCTACAATGCGAAAACCAGCAGCGTTTATCATCTGTAGAATATTGCCAATGTTGCCGGCTTTTACCGCATCTGGCTTAATCATCGTGAATGTACGATTCGTCATAGGTCGTTTTTTTTAAGTAACGCGGCAAAGGTATAGGAAATGCAAAGAGGCAAAAGTTAAAAAAGTATGAAATATAGAAAACTGAATCTTTAAAAACTTGTGGTTAATAACTTTCCTGATTTTATAGTTTTAACCTTTACTGCTCAATTTTTAACGCTTATACAATGTAAAAGTTATAAGTATTTCGATAGAAAACGTACTTTTGCACTCCCAAACGAAAAACTCCAATGTGGAGTTGAATACGGGAACGCATAATGCAGCCAATACAGGACGTTTTTCCGCTACTTAGTACGCCGAGGAAAATATTTATCACAACGCACCACAAACCGGATGGCGATGCGATAGGCAGTATGCTGGCATTAGCTCACTACCTTACAAAAAAAGGACATCTGGTAACGCCTGTTTCCCCCGGCGAAATACCAGACTTCCTTGCATGGATGCCAGGTGTTGCAGGTATGCTTAACTATGAGGCCCAGCCAAAGGAATCACTGGAGGCTTTGACCAATGCCGAACTCATATTTTGCGTTGACTTTAATGACTATAACCGCACCAAGCACCTGGAACAGGCGCTCGCAGCGGCCACGCAGCCTAAGATATTAATTGACCATCACCTTTTCCCGAAGCCTGTTTGGGATTATGGAATGAGCCAGCCCGACAAAAGCAGCACCTGCGAAATGGTGTATGACTTTATTAATCTCTGCGGAGATAATAACCTTATAGACCTGGATATTGCTACTTGCCTATACACCGGAGTGATGACAGATACCGGTTCCTTCAAATTCCCGATAACAACGGCTTCGGTACATAGTATGGTTGCCGACCTCATGCGCCATGGGCTTGATCACACCCGCATACACGAGGAAGTATATGACTCATGGAGTGAGGGGCGCATGCGCTTCCTGGGCTATGTGCTGATAGAGAAAATGGAAGTTTTCAGAAAATATAATTCTGCGCTCATAGCACTGTCAAGAAAGGACCTTAACCTGTTTAAAGCCCAGAACGGAGATACCGAAGGGCTGGTTAACTATCCGCTTAGCATAGCCGGAATTAAATTTGCAACGCTCATTACGGAGCGCACTGACGAAGTGAAAATGTCGTTCCGCAGCAAGGGGAATTTTGATGTATGTTCTTTCGCAAAAAACTATTTTGACGGGGGCGGGCATTTTAATGCTTCCGGAGGGCGCACAAAAACATCTTTTATAGAAACGATAGCATATTTTAAGAAAATTTTGTCGGATATTCACCCCCAATAAAATTCTGAAATCATAAAAAATAAATTCCAAATCCCAAAAAAAGAATAAAGAACAACAAAAAATTAAAAACATGATAAAGAGGATTCTTGCAATTGCGTTAACAGGCGCAGCTATTATTGGTAACACCGGATGTAACAGTGGTGGTGACTTTAAAAAAACACATGGCTTTGAGTACAAGATCGTAAGACATGGAAAAGGCCGGCTGGCCAAATTGGGTGATGTGGTTTCGTACCAACTTATCGCCACTGTTGATACCATGGACCCAGGCACAAAAAAAATGAACACCATGGAACTGGGCAATTCCTACAAACAAGGCAGGCCCCAGATGGCCCGCGTACAGGATGTTAAACAGCCCGGACAATACCAGTCTATGTTCCCACTGATGTCTGGCGGAGACAGCGCAGTGCTTCATATATCCTGCGACTCCATTTTACAAACTATACCCGCTGAGCAAAAGATGCACCTGCCATCATGGCTTAAATCGGGCAACAAAATTGTTGTTAGTCTTAGCATGATCTCTGTTATGACTGAAGACGAGGCTAAGAAAGAACAAATGGCAGAACAGGAAAAAATGCAGGCTGAAGCTAAGGCTAAGGCAGAGCAGCAGATGCCAATAGACGACAAAACGCTGCAGGACTATTTTGCTAAAAATAATATCAAAGCTCAAAAAACTGCATCAGGCCTGTATTATACAATACAGAAACCAGGCAGCGGCGAGCAGATCACAGCCGGGCAGACTGTAAGCGTAAAATACACCGGCAAAACACTTGATGGCAAAGTTTTCGATACAAATGTTGATACTTCGATCAGCCACCATGGCGATCCGCTTACCTTCACAGTAGGACAGGGACAAATGATACCCGGTATGGACGAGGGTGTTGCACTTCTGAAAAAAGGAAGTAAGGCCACGCTTTATATGCCGTCTCCTCTGGCGTATGGCGAGCGCAGCCCCGGTCCAACCATCGCACCGAATTCGATATTGACATTTGAAGTAGAAGTTACAGAGGTGAAAGCTGCAAAGCCACAGGGCCCGGGTGGAATGCCAAGGTCTATGCCAATGCCGAAACCTGCTAAATAATCCTGTTTAAAATTAAACCCAATAACAACAAAACAGATTCAATGAAAAACCTTAGTAAGATAGCACTGGCTTCCTCCTTGTTTGTGCTTGGCGCAGGGCCGGCTGCATTTGCCCAGAAGAAGGCTGCTCCTGTTAATAGAGCTTTTCCCGCTGCGAAGGGTGCAGCAGGATTTACAAAGCTAAAAAGCGGCCTGGAATATAAAATAGTAAAGCACGGTACGGGAAAGAAAAAGCCAGCAGTTACCGACCATATCGAAATGTACATCCATGTACGGGTAGGTGATAGCACCACTTTCGACTCGCGTAAAATGTACGGGGAGAAACCCGTTCCTTATGGCATTGTAGCGCCAAAATTCAAAGGCGACCCTGTGGAAGGCTTTATGCTGATGGTTGCCGGCGACAGCGCTGTATTCAAGTTGCCGGTTGACTCGCTGATAAAGGCTGGGGGGCAGGCGCCTCCGGGCATGAAGGCCGGCCAGACCATAGAGTGGGATGTTGCCCTTATATCAGTAAGAACGGATGCTGAAGAAAAAGTAGCAACCGAGAAAAAGAACGCTGAGCAAAAAGGAATTGACGACAAAATACTGCAACAGTATTTTACGAAAAACAATATAAAACCTTTAAAAACCGCATCTGGCATCTATTATACCATTTCTAAAGAGGGAACTGGTGAAAAAGTAAAGACCGGAGAAACCGCGAGCGTGAACTATACCGGGAAGCTGATAGATGGAAAGGTTTTTGATTCAAATGAAGATTCAGCGTTCCATCACGTGGAGTCATTCAACGTAGAGGTAGGCACCGGCCACGTAATAAAAGGATGGGATGAAGGGCTGCAACTGTTGAAAAAAGGTTCCCAGGCTACATTGTACATACCGTCTGGCCTGGCTTACGGAGCGCAGGAGCACAACCCGATACCGGCAAATGGTATTCTGATTTTCGACATAGCGATCACCGACATAAAAACGGCTGAAGAGGCCAAAAAAGATATGGAGGCGAAAGCTGCACAAAAGAAAAAAGAAGCTGAAGGAAAAATCGGGATGCAGAAGCTGAACGAAGACCGCGAGCTGAAGGAATATTTTGCAAAGCATAACATACAAGCCACAAAAACAGAGTCTGGCATGTATTATTCTATCAGCAAAGAAGGTACCGGAGAGAATGCAAAACCGGGGCAAAAAGTGACGATGCACTACCTTGGCAAATTGCTTAACGGAAAAGTATTTGATTCCAATATGGACTCAACTTTTAACGCTACTCCTGGCAAAGCGCCGTTTAGTTTCGCTCTGGGCCAGCACCAGGTGATTGCTGGTTGGGATGAGGGCGTGCAGCTCTTGAAGAAAGGCAGCAGGGGTACATTTTACCTGCCGTCTTATTTAGCTTATGGAGAAAGGGGAGCTGGCTCGATACCGCCAAACGCAACGCTTATATTTGATGTGGAGTTAGTGGAGATTCAATAATGGCAAAGAATTTAATAACGATCCTGATAACAATGTGGTATTTGCTCTGTGCAAATACCACATTTGCTTATACCCACGCTGATACACTCCGTGGTAGCAATGGCCGTGGCCGCGACTGGTGGGATGTGAAGTATTACAATCTGCTCGTAGAGTTTGATACAGCCGCAAAAAGCATTACTGGCCAGAATACGATCTCGCTTTCTGTGACCAAAAAACCTATTGACTCCATGCAGATAGACCTGCAGGAACCCATGCAGATAGACAGCGTGGAACTAACCGTGCACAGTGATGATACAGACATCCGTCAACTTGTAACCTTTAAGAAAGACGGCAACGTATGGTGGCTTACCTGGCATTTCTCGGAATGGAAACAGGGCGCAACAAAAGATATTCTTATTTACTATCACGGCAAACCAAGGGCTGCCGTAAACGCACCATGGGATGGCGGTTTTACATGGGCAAAGGATACGGCAGGCAATCCATGGATAGCTGTGTCCTGCCAGGGGTTGGGCGCAAGCGTCTGGTGGCCCTGCAAGGATGCGCAATGGGATGAACCAGACAACGGCATGTCGGTGGCGTTTACTGTACCAAGGGGGCTTAAAGCGGTAAGCAATGGCAAGCTGCTGCTGGTAAGCGATAATGATGACCGGCAAACCTACTCCTGGGGCATTGTAAACCCGATCAACAACTATGATGTCACGTTCTACATCGGCGACTATGTGCATTGGCAGGATACACTGATGGGCGAAAAAGGCCAGCTGAACCTGAATTTCTGGGTGCTGAGTTATAACGAGGAGCGGGCGAAGAAACAATTTGAAGTGGTAAAGCCGATGCTACATTGCTTTGAATACTGGATGGGCCCCTACCCTTTTTATGAAGATGGCTACAAGCTGGTAGATGCCCCTTACCTGGGCATGGAGCACCAGGGTGCTGTAGCTTATGGCAACGGTTATAAAATGGGCTATATGGGCTTCGACCGCTCGTTTACAGGCATCGGCATGGACTTCGATTATATCATAGTGCACGAAAGCGGGCACGAATGGTTTGGCAACAATATCACGGCCAAAGATATTGCCGACAACTGGGTGCATGAGGGCATTACAACTTATTCCGAATCACTCTTTGAAGAGTGCATGGCAGGGAAAGAAAAAGGGCAGAAATTCTGTCGTGGAGAATGGATGAACATACGTAACGACAAACCGATAATAGGCAAATACGGCATAAATGAAGAGGGCTCTGATGATATGTACGACAAGGGCGCGGCCATAATGTATATGATCCGGTTTATGACTAATGACGATGAAAAATTCCGGCTGATGCTACGCGGCCTCGGGAAAGACAACTATCACCAGACCGTAACTACCCAAACAATAGAAGGACAGATCAGCTGGCATACAGGCCTTGATCTTACTGCGTTCTTCGATCAGTACCTACGTACCAAAAATATCCCGCAGCTGGAATACACCATAAAGAACAATGAGCTGAATTACAAGTTCAATAACATAGTAACTGGTTTCACCCTACCCATAACAGTAACAGGCGATGATGGCACTGCGGCGACTATAAAGCCAATAGCTGAGTGGCAGCATATACCATGGGCTGCAAAAGGAGATATAAAAGTTTCGAAGGACTTTTTGATAAAGGTGAAGAAGTAGGCTATTCTTCCTGCACTTCATAATCAAATAGCTCCGCAAGGTTCAGCGAAAAACCTGGCAGTATAGCAGAGGTGACTATATCGCCCTTTGCCATTTGACGCGATGGATAATATTTTCCAGCGTTTAGTGTATTTACAACTAAAGTTTGATTTTGAGGAGATACAACCCAATATTCTTTTACACCCGCCTGTTCATAAACCTCAAATTTGCTGATTATTTCTTTTGAATTATTCCCTGGTGAAAGTACCTCAATCACAATATCAGGAGCGCCAATACAGCCTCTTTTATCCAGCTTTGATTTATCACAAACTACACATACGTCAGGCTGCAAAACAGTAAAAACATCCTTATCATCTGTTGATTTAAGCGGAAGACGCACATCAAAAGGCGCCGAGTATACTTTACACGGTTTACCACGCAAAAAACTCCACAGAAAACCATGCAAATCAGAACAAATTTGCTGATGCAAGTTACTGGGGGCAGGACTCATTTTGAATATCTTGCCCTTTATCAACTCTACCCGTTCTTCAAATTGCCATTTAAAATAATCGGCATACGTGTAAGCTTTATTCAAATCAAGATCAGCAAACTGCATACTATTATTGTTTCTTTAAAAATACAAAATTAGGCGATAAATGAATAGTAATTGTAAATCTTAATTCCAATGAAACAGGGCTATACAAAAACCAGTCTTGCTTTTTTCATACTAGCGCCAATACTTATCCACACTCCCCCAACACCTCACGTAATTAACCAATCCAGCCATACTTAAAGCCATTATATTTGTGAGGTGGCTAAAGAGAAACTCGCGGAAACGCCTTTAATGAAGCAGCATAAGGATATTAAAGCTAAATATCCCGATGCTATCTTATTGTTTCGTGTTGGTGATTTTTATGAGACTTTTAATGAGGATGCTCATATCGCTTCGAGGGTGCTGGGCATAACACTTACCAAGCGTTCCAACGGGTCGGCATCTGCTGTGGATCTTGCCGGTTTCCCGCACCACTCGCTGGAGACCTACCTGCACAAACTGGTAAAGGCCGGCTACCGTGTGGCCATTTGTGATCAGCTTGAAGACCCCAAACTTACCAAGGGCATTGTAAAGCGCGGCGTTACAGAACTGGTAACCCCGGGCGTAGCCACCAGCGATAAACTACTGGAGAACAAAACAAATAATTTTCTTGCAGCGCTTCACCTCGGAGACACCGTATGTGGCGTAGCATTCCTTGACATTACCACCGGCGAATTCTACACCGCCGAAGGAAATATTGAGTACATGGATAAGCTCCTGCAGAGCTTTTCACCTTCGGAAGTTATCTTGTCCAAATCGCAACTAAAACGTTTTAAGGAGCAGTTTGATAACAAGGTATATACCTTTCAACTTGATGAATGGGTGTTCCGTGAGCAATATTGCTATGACCTGCTGCTGCAGCATTTCCAGACACAGTCGCTCAAGGGCTATGGCATAGAAGACCTTAAAGCAGCTACCGTTGCCTGCGGCGTGGCGCTCCATTACCTGAAAGATACGGAACATGCAAACCTGCAGCACATCAACTCGCTGCAACGTATTGTAGCTACCGATTTCCTGTGGATGGACCGCTTTACCATTCGCAACCTGGAGCTCGTGCACAGCAGCTATGAGCAAGGTACCAATCTGCTGCAGGCTATAGACCATACCCATACACCAATGGGCGCACGCCTCATGAAACGCTGGCTCATATTCCCCCTGTTCGACCAGCATCGTATAGAGCAGCGGCTGGACCTTGTGAGCCATTTTATCCTGGATCAAAACCTGAATCATGCGCTAACCCACCTCGTAAAGCAAATAGGCGATGTAGAAAGGCTGATCGGGAAAATACCGCTAAAAAAAGCGAACCCGCGCGAAGTGCTCCAACTGGCGCGCAGCCTGCACTTCATGGCAGAGATGCGGGAGCTTTGCATTGCATCAGGCAATGAAGCGTTGCGAAAAATAGCCGAGCCTGTGCAACCTCTTCATGAACTGCGCGAGCGAATAATAAAGTCGATTGTAGATGAAGCCCCCGCCCTTGCCAGTAAAGGCGGCATGATGCGCGAAGGGCTTTCTGAAGAGCTGGACCATCTGCGGAAAATTTCAAGGAGCGGAAAAGAATTTCTGCTCCAGATACAGCAGCAGGAAACAATACGCACAGGCATATCATCGCTGAAAATATCGTACAACAACGTTTTCGGTTACTACCTCGAAGTAACCCATACGCATAAGGACAAAGTTCCCACCGACTGGATTCGCAAGCAGACACTCGCCAATGCAGAGCGGTACATAACGCCGGAGCTCAAAGAATACGAAGAGCAGATACTGGGCGCAGAAGAAAAGATACTGACCATAGAGATGGACCTCTACCAGAAATTGCTGGTAAGCATAGAGCCATTCATATCGGCAATCCAGAACAATGCGCACATCATAGCGCAGCTCGACTGCCTCATATGCTTTGCATACAATGCCCGCACCTACAACTACCACCGCCCTACCCTGGTGAATGAGCCGGTACTGAACATAAAAGCAGGTCGCCACCCGGTAATAGAGCAACAACTGCCTCCCGGCGACTCGTACATAGCCAATGATATAGTATTAGATAAATCGGAACAGCAGGTCATCATTCTTACCGGACCTAACATGAGTGGTAAGTCGGCCCTGCTAAGGCAGACGGCAATCATTACACTAATGGCGCACATGGGTAGTTTTGTTCCGGCAGACGAAGCGACCATTGGCCTCACCGACAAAATATTTACCCGCGTAGGTGCATCCGATAACCTCAGTGGTGGTGAAAGTACCTTCATGGTAGAGATGAACGAAACGGCAAGCATCATCAACAACCTCAGCGAGCGGAGCCTCGTGTTGCTCGATGAAATAGGCCGCGGCACAAGCACTTATGACGGCATCTCGCTGGCGTGGTCTATCGTAGAACACCTCCACAACACCACCACCCGGCCAAAGACATTATTTGCCACACACTATCATGAGCTAAACGAGCTGGAACACCAGCTGCAGCGGGTACGCAACTACCACATCACCCATAAAGAGACCGGTAACAAAGTGATCTTCCTGCGCAAGCTGGCGCCGGGTGGCAGCCGCCATAGCTTTGGTATCCAGGTGGCCCGCATGGCCGGTATGCCGCCAAAGCTGCTGGACAGGGCGAATGAAATACTTACACAACTGGAAGAGAAACACGCCAGTACCGGCAGCACCGCCGAAAAAGTAAAAAGCATAAAACCCGCCGCACAATTTCAGTTAAACATTTTTGATGGGGTAACAGAAGACATCCGCCGTATTCAGCAGTTATTGGATGACACAGACATCAACACACTTACTCCAGTAGAAGCGCTGATGAAACTGAATGAGATGAAAGGGATCGTGAAGCAGTACAGGAAGTAATGCGAGACAATCTACTTTTTACTATTTTTGGAATATCATGAGCCTGAAGGAAATTTTCATCAACAATGCTGTGACGCGGCTTTTACTGCGCATATACCGGCATTTTGACACCATACCCCAGGCCATAACTATTGAGCATTACCGGTTTTACATTATATCCAATATCCTGTACACACTGGCGTGGGGAATACACACCATATGGTTCGGTGTATTCTTTGGCCTGGGGTTATATAGCCTGATGTGGATGCAGCTGGCCAGTATTGCCCTTCATGCAGTGGCGATAATGTTCAACAGGAAAGGGCAACATGGCATAGCAATGATCATTAGCATGTCGGAAATAATAGGATACCAGATTCTTTCTGTGTATTTATTGGGATGGACCTCAGGATTTCAGTATTTCATTGTTGCCATATCCCTCTTCCCTTTTCTGAAACATGATACAAGCTGGACAGTTAAAGGCTTACTCTCATTGGCGTGTGTTACCAGCTACTTATTCCTGGAGATCCATGTTAAAACCCAGCCGCCAGTGTATGCGCTAAGCATGGAAGCGCAAAATGGGTTCAATTATTCCAACATAATTATATGCTTCATGTTCATGGCGACATGGGGTTTCTTCCTCACTTTCGCCGTACAAAAGACTGAAGCTATAATATTGGAGCGTAACAAAGCATTATATACTGCCGAGAAAGCCACTGAACAGGCCGAATTGCAGCGCCAGTTGGAGGTAAAGGAGCGCGACATGGAGATATACCGTCTCCGGAATGTCGAATTGAAACACAGTTTTGATGAGATCGCCCGGCGCAACGAAATGATCGAGGAAGAGAAACGCAGATCTGAAGCGTTGCTGCTCAACATCCTGCCCGAAGAGGCAGCGCGGGAATTGCTGAAGGAAGGATTTACAAGAAGTCGAAAATATGACCTGGTGACGGTTATGTTCACCGATTTCGTGGGCTTCACCCAAATCGCTGAATCATTAAAAGCCGAAGACCTCGTGCTGAGAGTAGATAAATATTTCCGGGCATTCGACGAGATAACACTGAAGTATGGCGTAGAGAAAATAAAGACAATAGGCGATGCATATATGTGCGCCGGCGGCCTGCCCACTACAAACAAGACCAACCCTATAGACGTGCTCAACGCGGCAATAGAGATGATAAGATTTATGGACAGCGAGCATGGCAACCTCGTCAAAATAAGAGTGGGTGTGCACACAGGGGCTGTTGTGGCAGGCGTAGTGGGTAAACATAAATTCCAGTACGACATATGGGGAGACGCTGTGAATATAGCCGCCCGGATGGAACAAAATTCCTTACCCGGAAGGATCAATATATCCGGAGCAACTTTCGAGCTGGTGAAGGATCACTTCAATTGTGAATACCGTGGAAAAATAGAAGCCAAGAACAAGGGAGAGATGGAGATGTATTTTGTGAATGGGAAAACGAAAAGCGGAATTATTACGTAATTTACAAGAGCGGCATTATCTTTTTCACCTGCTTTCGGTAAATTAATTATCATTGAAAAACAAGTTAAGACATATACTTTCAAGCATTCTGACCTGCATGGCACTGCTACAATTAATGGGCTGTATGTCTTCTAAAAAAGCAGCGGTAAGAGACCTCGCTAAAATAGAGCTCATCAAACCGCTGGACGCGATAATAGTACCCGGCATTCCGTTCAACAACGGCAACTGGGATTCTGTAATGAAGGGGCGTGTATTATGGTCTTATATACTGTACAAGAACGGCTATACTAAGAATGTGATCTATTCAGGCTCTGCCGTTTACAGCCCATACTACGAGGGCCTCATTATGGGCCTGTATGCCGAACAACTAGGCATACCACGCGCACATATATTTTGCGAAACAAAGGCCAGGCACAGTACCGAGAATGTATATTACTCCTATCTGCTCGCGAAAGATCATGGATTTAAATCTATCGGCATCGCAACCGATCCATTCCAGTCATCATTATTGCGCCGCTTCACACGCAAACGCTTTGAAACGCATATCTGGCATTTGCCCATGAACACGGATTCCCTTAAAATTTACAATCACTTAGCGCCTAAAATAGATCCCATATCGGCTGCTGCATCGGACAGCTTTATCTCTATTACAGAAAGCGAATCGTTCTGGAAACGCATGAGGGGGACTATGGGCAAGCATATCGACTGGAAGCAATATCCCAACCGGAAAGTGCCGAAGCTGTGATATTTCCGGCGGCACGGCTTTTATAGGTTTATGGCAAATATGCAGTCATGGATAAGAACAAAAAAAAAGAAGCGCTACCCGGCTACCCACACTACCCCGCCAGCGAAGACATAACCAATGCTGAAAACAATAATGGGGAACAGCAGCTGCCTGGCGAAAATAAGCCAATAAACAAAACTGACAATCTCAATAACCAGGCGCCAGACACTCGGTTTGTCTCAGGCACTGATGCTGATGTGACAGATGAAGACCTGCGCATGCTCGATGCTGCTGAACAAAATATGGACAGCACAGATAGCGTCAATCTGCAACGGTCTGCCCTGGATAATGTAGATGATGATGGCGACCCGCTCAATGAAAAAGGCAGCGTGAACATGGATATGACCGGAGAAGACCTTGATGTGCCCGGCAGCAGCGCCGATGACGCCGATGAAAATATTGGCGAAGAAGACGAAGAAAACAACTACTACAGCCTCGGCGGCGACCTCCACGAAAGCCAGGAAGAAAATAAAGGAGAGTAGTCAGTGATAAGTTGATAAGCGATAGGTTGTGTACGCTCAGATTTGACAACTTTTTTTAAAGTTGTCAAATCTTGATTTTATAGCTCTTCGTAATCAGCCATATCATTATTCTCATCTGGGTTTTTAGAGATGCTCACACGGGGGTTGGCGTTTGCCGATATTATTGGCAAATGACTTTGCTTCCCCAGCTTACTGTTCTTATACCCATACACAAAGTACAACACAAGCCCAACCACCAGCCATATCAAAAACCGCTCCCAGTTGGTAGTGCCTGACTCTGAAAGCAGGTAGGTGCAGCACAGGAAACCCATTACCGGAATGATCGAGTAGTTCTTAATGAATGAAAGTATGGTAGTTACCAAAAAGGTAACACCAAATAAGAAGAACGGCACCTTAGTACGTATCACCTCCCATGTTACATTGCCCTTGGCATCAGCGAAATTCATGTAACCTCTGAACCCGCCCGAATAATATTTCTCAAACAAAAACACAGACAATACAAACATGGCTGGTACTATCCATTTGCCATTAAGGTAGGGCGTTTTGAACTTACTCTCCAGCCTGCCCTTATCATTTTGCAATTTCAGGATACCGCCGCATACCAGCACAAAAGCAAACAAAGTTCCTACACTAGTAAGGTCCACAACCACGCTCAGGTTCATGAACAATGCGGGTACACCCACAATAAAACCGGTGAGGATTGTGGAGAATGATGGCGTCTTATACTTCGGGTGGATCTTTGCAAACACCGGAGGCAGCAGTCCATCGCGGCTCATGCTCATCCATATGCGCGGCTGGCCCAGCTGAAATACCAGCAACACACTGGCAGTCGCTATTACCGCACTTATAGAAATAACACCCGCTATCCAGTTGGCCCACTTACTGTTCATAGTGCTGAATACATATGCAAGCGGATCGCCCACATTCAGGTTTTTATAGCTGGTCATACCAGTCAGCACCAATGCCACAAGAATATAAACCACGGTACAAATGATGAGCGAATAGAACATCGCCTTCGGGAGATCGCGCTGTGGGTTTTTACATTCTTCGGCCGTTGTACTTATCGCATCGAATCCTATATAAGAGAAGAACACAGCCGATGTTCCTGTAAGTACACCGCCTATGCCGTTTGGTAAAAAAGGCGTCCAGTTGCTGGTGTTCACATAAAAGCAACCAGCTATCATCACCAGCATAATGATCGCTATCTTCAGTATCACCATTACATTGGTACTTTTTCTTGATTCCTTAATACCGATGTAGATAACCCAGGTGATGACGATCGTTATCAGGCAGGCAGGCAAATTGCAAATGAACCTGAACGAGCCGAAAGCAGGAGCATTAGCCCATGCCAGCTTGGCTGCATCGGTAAGCCCGTCCTTGGCAGTCCAATAGTCTGTAGCCAGGTATTCCGGTATATGCATATGGAAGCTGCCGATTTTGATACTATTTACCAATGCCGTAAAATAGTCGCTCCACGATATAGCCACCGCAATATTACCTATTGCATATTCCATCAGCAGGTCCCACCCTATGATCCAGGCTATGATCTCCCCGAATGCTACATAAGAATAAGTGTAGGCACTACCTGATACCGGCACCATGCTGGCAAACTCTGCATAGCAGATAGCGGAAAACCCACAAGCTACCGAGACAAATAAGAACAGGAGTATAATACCCGGACCACCATCGAAGCTTGCCTTTCCTATAGTGGAGAAGATACCGGCACCTACTATGGCTGCTATACCCATAAACGTGAGGTCACGAACTGTGAGTTCCTTACTCATGTTACCATGCCCATCTACAAGGCCATCAGCCACCTCTTTGTTTATATGCTGTAGCGTTTTTTTGCGAAAAAGATCATTCATTGCAGGCCAAAAGTAACATTATTGATATTCAATTGCCATAGTCCGAATTTCCTAACGACAAGTTAATGAGTGTGTAAATATTATTTTTTTATGTTGAATGGACTACATTTACTCTCCCAAACCAAAAACACATGAAGACATTTTACAAGAAAACACTTACTGCATTACTCCTCGCACTTAGCCCCGCGTTCGCACAGGCACAGGCAAGCTGTGCTACCGGTAGTATTATTTCTACATTCGCAGGCAGCCATGTCAGCGGCTATTCCGGCGATGGCGGCTCAGCAGATGCCGCAGCTATGGGCAGCCCCTATGCTGTTGCGGCCGATGCGGCTGGCAATGTGTACATTGCTGATTATTTCAATAACGTTATTCGCATGGTGTCTCACGCAGGTATCATTACTACCGTAGCGGGCACAGGCGTAGCTGGCTACAACGGAGATAATATCCCGGCAACTGCTGCCCAGCTCAACGGCCCGATGGGCGTTACATTGAATGGCGGCAACATATATATCGCCGATAAGTTCAACGAGCGCATACGTGTCATAGACGCAAGCGGCAAAATCACCACTATTGCAGGCACAGGCCTCCATGGTGGTGCTGCGGGTATTGAATACGCTAATGAAGTCCCTGCCACTGCCGCTAATCTTACCTACCCTGTTTCTGTAGCGCTCGATTGCAGCGGCAACATATACATAGCCGATTGGGGCAGCCAAACGGTACGCAGAATAGATGCCGCTGGTATTATTCATGCTTTTGCCGGCACAAGAGAAGGAACCTACAACGGTGATGGCATTCCGGCCACAAGCGCAGCGCTCAATTCACCTGCATGTGTATTAGCCGATTGCTCAGGCAATGTATATATCGCCGACTCCTGGAACAACCGCATACGCAAAGTAAGTACTGACGGTACGATCTCTACTATTGCAGGCAATGGCGCCCCTACCTATTCGGGAGATGGTGGCGCTGCAACAGCTGCCTCTATTTGGATCCCAACTGGTATTACCTTCGATGCCTGCGGTAGCCTCTACATCTGCGACTGGCAGAACAATTTGGTACGTAGGCTGGGCACAGATGGCAACATCTCTACTTTTGCAGGCCAGAATGCTGATAACTGGCACGGCTATGATGGTGATGGGCATAGTCCCGACTCGGCAAAAATGTACTTGCCTGCAAGCCTGGCTATAGATGGCCTTGGCAATATGTATATCGCAGACTATGGTAACAATGTGATCCGTGCTATCGGCATTTCTTCAGGTTCGCTGCCGGCAGAGCGCAAGTATATTGCAGGTACAACACAAGACATGACGGTATGTGAGAACGCTATTGCAGCTCCTGTAAATACACAGCTATCAATTGCTGATGCAGTTAGTGGCATCCAGGAAACATGGTCGGTGACCATTCAGCCACACCATGGCACGCTTAGCGGCTTTAATGCATCTGCAGTGTCGCGCAGCGGCATTACCACTCCGACGGGGATCACTTATACACCAGACGCAGATTTTACAGGTACCGATTCATTCACTGTTGTAATGAACGATGGTACAACGGCTGCATCTACAACTGTGAACATAAACATTATTCCACAGCCAGTTGCGGGTACTATCACGGGGAGTACCAACACTTCAGACGGCAACAGTATTTCTCTTACAGCGGCAAACGCAGATGCCAACGGAGTTTGGAGCAGTAGCAACACAGACATTGCCACTATAGATCAGAGCGGTAAAGTAACCGGTATTTCTAACGGTATAGTAAATATTGCCTACACTGTAACCAATGGCTGTGCGTCTAAAAGCGCAACAGCAAGTATCGCCATCATAAACGATAACCTTACCGAATCAAAACCGGTCCTGTACCCTAACCCAAACAACGGAACCTTCCAGTATGAATTTGTAAGCGACAAAGATGAGCAGTTGGCACTCGCAGTGATTGATGTCACCGGCCGCATTGTATATACCCAACCGGTATCGGCGACAACTGGCGCAAACTTTGTTAAGGTATCACTGCCCGCAGGTATTCCTAATGCATCTATGCTCACCGTACATCTGAGCAACAAAAACACAAAATACCCTGTAACAAAGATCACTGTTACTGAATAATATTCGTTACCCCTGATTGATTAACACGCCCCGGCTCTTCCGGGGCGTTTTTTTGTGTGGCCCATGCACTTTTCACGTATTGACAACGACATTGTGCACATCCACCCACATTACAGATATAACATACGCCACGGCATGGTTTTCCATTATGTTTAACATATCAGTCAAAAAAAAGCATTATAAAGCCA
>CAIRTW010000024.1 GCA_903881585.1 uncultured Bacteroidota bacterium
ATATTTCTGCTTGGATGCACGGTTTTTGAGGGCCTTTGCCATATTTCCTTGCATTTGGTTACCCCTAATTTCCGAAATTCTCCCGTATTTACTATACTTTGTAGTTAATCAGCAGACCCTAATTAACGATAAAAATATTTTTGATGTTGGCTAGCCGGGTATCAATGCCATAAAACGGCGCTTAATCTTTAGGATGTGGCCCTTCCGGTGTTATCCTGTCCATATCGGGCTCCATGTATTTCCATGCGGTCCTGTTGATATAAACACGGATGCCAATTGTGATACCGTAGTTTTTGCCGTTGAGTGAATTTACTTCACTGAGCAGTGAGTTGTAATTCACGCCAAGGTCCTGGCCCGGTTTTCCCTGAATTTTTGAATCAGTCAGTCTTTCAGAGCTATTGTTTGAGGGGTTCTTGAACGACTGGGCCGTATAGTAAATGCCCCCTCTCAGCGAGATGTTTTTCATCAGCCGATAGTTAGCCGCTATCTCAGCAGTGTAACCCAAAGAACCTGTGGAATATTTCACATTCCCTGTAGTTTTGTTTGGGCTTTCGTTCAGGCCAACGGAACCTCTTGCAACACCTACACTGTCCTGGAATTTAAAAAACTCATTCAAGGGCATATTATTGGGGTGTTTGGCAAGAAAGGCATTGTAACCTTTTTTAGTCACCAGGAAGTCCGTGCTGTCGGGGATAAGAGAATTATCATACAGCGGCAGGTTCTGCTCATTGAGCTGATACAGCGCCTCGTAGTCGAAATTTGCGTTTGTTTTATAAGTACTGCTCGCCTTAATATTATAAACAATACCGGCGCTTACCGTGAAAAACAAGTTGTCATTATAAGTTTTTTTGTACGTCAGCAGCAAAGGAATGCTGGTCGTCTGCATCTTTATCGTTTCACTTATCGCATGGTCGGTGGAAATGATCTGCCTGAAATTACCAACACCGTCTGCTGTCGCTTTTTCAAATTCTACATGAAACGAATCCATGCCCAGCTTACCATACTGATAATAGACATTCACTCCAGATTCCACTCCAAACCTTCTTTTCTGGTCGAAATAATAGCCAAGATGCGCTTCGTAACCCAACGACATGCCCTGCGTGAATTTTAGCTTGCCCTGGTATGCATTATTTATTGCTTCGGGATAGTTGGTAGAAAAGGCATTGGTTTTTATTCGCTGGCTCATCAGGCCTGCATTAACGTCAACGTCCACGAATAAACTGCGAAAATACTCACTCCTCACCTGTCCAAACGTATTGGAAACGCTGGCCAGGATCATTAAAGATATAAGGGATAAAATCCGCATAGTTATTCAAGTTTTTGACTGCTACCAGCGATTAAAGCACACCCACAGCGCCTGGCGAAAAACAGATCCTATTTGATATTAATAGAATGTAATGAAAACAGCCAAAACAACTCCAAATTTACAATAAACGCTAGCAAAAATAGCGAAATAATCTTACTAAGTAATGCAATCTCAATAAAAATATATCACCATAATCAACAAACTATACACATCACGCCCCGGTCATTTTTTGCCATGCCATCATACCGCCAGTCACGTTCACCACGTTTGTAAATCCCAGCTGTTCCAGCACCATACAAGCCTGTGCGCTCCTGCTGCCTGCCTTACAGTGAATGATTAACTCCTCGTCTTTCAGGTCATCGAGTTCTTCCGTCTGCATACCGGTGATCTTGCCCAGCGGAATGAGCTTGCCACCTATGTTAAACTCAGTATATTCCCAGGGCTCACGCACATCTATAATATGCAGCTGCTCACCTGCGTCTATTCTTTTCTTTAATTCTTCAACAGTAATATTTGTCATAAAATAAAAATTACAGCTTTACGATCTTTTGCGGCGCTCCGGCTATACCAATGTTTACAATATTTACCAGGTATATGCCTGGTGCCAGTGAACTTACGTCTATCACCTTATTGTTAACTGCGGCACCTTGCAAAACGCAATTTCCCAGGATGTCAGTAATACGATATACAGCCTGGGGGGCTTCCGTCTCCATCTCCAGTTGCAGCCTGTCAGTAGCCGGATTTGGTGTAACCTGCCATTTGAATTGGCTGGCGTGAACATCAGCCACTGCTGTACCGCTTACATGTTTACCGAGTATAGGCCGTATCATTATAGACCCGCTGATGAGCGATTGCTGCCAGGTATGCAGCACATTGAAATAGGCGTGGTTAGACCCTATCCTGTTCACATCGAGCCCGAAATATAGTGTATCATCCCCACTGGCCGCGGGTTGCTGTGTACCGGCATAAAAAGTGCCAGCAGGAAGTGGAAGCGGATCATCGAAAGTATATACCCAAAAATGATTTTGCGAGTCGGTATATGCCGGCACATAAAACTCCTGCGAGTCTATCACCACATCTGCAGTGGCGCCATTCACATTATCGAGCGCCGAATAAACAAAAATATTGAAATTCTTATAGCTGGGAGCCGGCGCCTGTCTGCCAAAATAAATGGCAAGGCCGCGCAGAGTGTCGGCTTCATTGAGATGAAACTCTATTGCGATACGGCCGTCCAGCGTAGGAGACAGTACCAGGAAATAGCTTTTTTCGGCAGTACCGTCGTCATAGGCAAGGTAGTTATCAAACACCTGGTCCTTAACAATTGTGTCATTGGCCGATGGGCCGCCTAAGGCTGCGGATAAGGAATACTGTGTCTCAAAAACTACACTGGTACCGGGCGGGTATGCCGGGAACGTAGCCACAGATAACGGATCGGTGACCTGCTGCGACTGATGGCTGGAAAAAGGAACTGTAGCCGACGTTCCGGCTGATAAAACAGCCCCGCCAGTTACATCATTAACTGCAAAAGAGTAATTCACATCCTGGAACGCGCCACTCGAATTTTTTATACTGTCTGATACTTGTGTTACGATCTCTCCCAGTGGGTTAGCGTAAAACTGATTATACGGCATAAACGAATAATCGTTGAGCAAAAATGTCGGATCAGAGGTAAAGGCAACATCGACTATCGTCGTATCTCCGGCGCTGCGGTTGCGGTCCATTCTTATATAGTCAACATTCCATACCGCATCAGCCCAATAGAGAGCTGCCTTATTCACAAAACGAAACTGGAAAGAATTGTGATAGTAAAGCGTATCGGTAATAGGTATCATTACCTGCTGAAATGGCTGCAATGTGGTGCCGGCAGCAGCCCATATTTTCACAAAACCACCGTATTGGTCCTTGAAATACAGCATCAGCGAGTCGTTCGGCAGCGGGTAGAAGCCATTGCCCTGCGGCTGGTAAAAAAAGCTGAAGTAAATACTGTCTGAAACGAGGCTGCCGACAAGATTTATGGGCTGCGAAGTGAGGCTGTCACAATACCGGAAGTCAATATTACTGAAACTGTCATAAGGATAGCCGTGGCTGTCCAGCGCATCGAATGTAGCCACTCCCCTGCTTACCGGGCTTGTGCCCATAGTATTGTTGATATACACCTCATAATCAACCCATTTTGTGGAGTCCGGGTAAACATTGTATCCGGTAAAATCCTCAAAGAAAGGTAAAGTAAGGGTATCAGCAGTTACCGTGGTCCTGGCGTTTTTGCCATGTATGCGGCTGCCAGGCCCATTGCTTAGCAGGCCATTATAATTTGTAGCGCCTGAATATTCCTGTCCAAAAACAGGGCTAAAAGAGACACATACCAATATGATAAATATTATTACTTTATTCACCAGTTATACTCCGTTTTAAAAACGCCACACCTAATAACGTTTTAATGATCTGCTGTATTGCCCGAATTGCAAATCTCTTCAGGTTTCGGGTTTTGTTTTATGTGCAGGGTGATCACATCTCCCATTTTTATCCGGTTATGCCCGCCGCTTCCATTGAGCGCTCTCGGCTCCTGGCAAACTATTGTAGCCAGCATCGTATCACTTATTTCCGCCCCCATATCATCAACCACAAGCACTAGCGGCAAATTGAATTGGTTCAATATGGTCGTGGCATCGTCCACGGTCTGCCCGGTAACTTCTGGCACTTCCCATTCGGTATTACCCATGCCATTGCCTATTACGAGGCCTATTTTGCTGCCCTGCATGATCATTTCGCCCGGCTGTATCGGCTGGCCTTTGTATCTTTGCTCCAGTATCGCTCCAGCAGCTATATCCGGCTTAAATATAGTATCACCCACCAGCAGCTTATTGTTCCGCAATATCATTTCAGCGCTCCTCATGGAGAGGTTCACCAGGTTGGGCATCGGTATCCTGGGCGGCGTGAGCATATTCACGGTAAGAAATACAGTACGCCCCTCCTTTACTATGGCCCCGGTATCAGGCACTTGTTTCAGCACCACCAGCGGCTTGGCAGCAGGCTCGTAAGTAGAGTCAACAATTACTTCAAAATGCAGCTTGCCCAGCTGTGCCACTGCTACACCTACATCCTTGCCTCTCAGGTCAGGTATCGTCACCTCCTGGCCATGCTTGGTGAACCAGTGCAGCGATGCAAAAAAACAAGCATACAGCACTACGCAGAGCGCCAGCACTATCACAAGGTTGAAAACAAACGTCTGCCTGATATTTTGGTTCATATGCCGCTATTCCAAAAGTAAAGTATTTATGATCTACGCCGAATGGTTTTTGAGGCAATCTTCCAATAATTCACCATAAAAATCCATAAGTGAACGCCCGGACGCACGCACCTGTTGCGGCACTATACTGTTCTCGCTTTGCCCCGGCATGGTATTCACTTCCAGGAAGAAAAGCTTGTTGGTCTGCCGCTGCAATATAAAGTCCATACGCACTATACCCCTGCAGTTAAGGTGCCGGTATATATAGGATGCTTTGCTTTCCAGTTGCTCCTTTAGATTGTTATCAATCTTTGCGGGAGTTATCTCCTTGGTCACGCCCGGCGTGTACTTTGCTTCGTAGTCAAAAAACTCATTCTTGCTTACGATCTCAGTGGCCGGGAGCGCGTGTAAATAACCATTGGCCCGGTAAACGCCTATCGTAAGTTCCCTGCCCTCTATAAACTCTTCTATAAGTACCTGGTTATCTTCTTTGAACGCTTTTTCTATCGCCGGCAATAACTCTTCCACATGCTTTACCTTGCTCACCCCCAGGCTGCTGCCGCTTTCGTTGGGCTTTACGAACACCGGTAGTTTCAGCTGGTCCAGCACAGCGCCCATGGAGTATGGTTCACTTTTTATCAGGTGCACCGAATTTGCGATGTTCACCACGTTAAAAGCCTTTACTACTTTATTACAATAGCTTTTATTGAACGTAAGCGCAGATACTATGGAATTGCAGGTAGTATAGGGTATCTGCAACATATCCAGATAGCCCTGGAAACGCCCGTCCTCGCCCGGTGTGCCATGCATGGCGATGAACACACAGTCGAATTTTATTTTTTCGCCATTTACTGTAAGCGAAAAATCATTCTTGTCCACATCTATTTTTTTGCCACCGGCTTCGTGATACCATTCTTCCTTGGTAACAATGATCTTGAAAACATGATATAGTTTCTCGTCAAGGTTCTTTTCGATGGTCGCTGCAGTTTGTATAGAAATCACATATTCTCCCGAATACCCACCTGCGAGCAATGCTATATTTTTCCTCATTGTTTTGGTCTAAGAATTGATGCTGCCAAAGGTAATAGAAATACTAAATTTAAAAGTTAAAATTAGTCTGAACCGTGATTCACATGATTATTTTGATTATCATGGTTTATTCTAATTGCAGCATCACTCTTCACTCTGTCCTTCAAGGGTATTACCAACTTCAGACCCGACCAGACCTCATCAACTGCACATACCTTAATATCTACAAGCCCGATACTTAGAGCAGTGACCCGGATCATGTTCTCGCTCACGTCACATATTACCTTCGCCGACTTCCTGGGCCACGACACCCAGATGGCGCCATTCTGTACGATCTCATTTTTCAATTTTGGCAATAGGCTGTGTAACTCTTTTTCATCCTTTGTGAAGAAATGTATGAGGTCTTTTTTTTGCTTGCCGGCAGTTATATCTATGTCTTCCGGCATATCGGTAAACAAATCGAGGTAGTAAGCTGGCGCATTTACCAGCTTCATTTTGAAACCGGGTTTTATGCCCAGCTTTTTAGCTAATGGTG
>CAIRTW010000025.1 GCA_903881585.1 uncultured Bacteroidota bacterium
AACGGTTACCTGGATTCAAATGTTCAGCAAATGGAGTGTCGAAGCCAGGAAGCGCCAATTGGGATGGACTGACATATTTCTGCTTGGATGCACGGTTTTTGAGGGCCTTTGCCATATTTCCTTGCATTTGGTTACCCCTAAGTTCCGAAATTCTCCCGTATTTACTATACTTTGTAGTTAATCAGCAGACCCTAATTAAATCGCCCGCAGAAACTGCGGGCGATTTTCAATTAAGATGTACTCAATACAGTAACTATCCTTTTAGAACGGTTCTGCTAATAACTATGCGCTGCACTTCGCTGGTGCCTTCATATATCTGTGTGATCTTTGCATCGCGCATGAGGCGCTCTACGTGGAATTCTTTTACATAGCCATAGCCGCCATGCACCTGTATTGCCTCGTTGGTCACTCGCTGTGCCATATCTGATGCGAAAAGCTTGGCCATAGATGCAGAAAGCGTATAGTCAAGCCCCTGGTCCTTGGTCCATGCAGCTTTCAGGCATAGCAGGCGTGCTGCTTCTATCTCCGTAGCCATATCGGCCAGCTTAAAGGCTATAGCCTGGTGGTTTGATATTTCAGTGCCGAATGCTTTGCGCTCCTTAGAATATTTAAGCGCCAGTTCGTATGCGCCACTGGCAATGCCCAGTGCCTGCGATGCGATGCCGATACGGCCACCGGCCAATACCTTCATTGCAAAAGTGAACCCAAAACCATCATCGCCTATGCGGTTTGCCTTTGGTACTTTCACATCCTGGAACATGATGCTGTGGGTATCGCTGCCACGTATGCCGAGCTTATTTTCTTTGGCACCCACCGTTACACCGGGAGAGTCCTTTTCTATGATCAGTGCATTGATCCCTTTATGCCCTTTTTCAGGATAGGTTTGGGCTATTACAAGGTAGTACGAAGCCGAATTACCATTGGTGATCCAGTTCTTAGTGCCATTCACCAGGTAGTAGTCACCTTTATCTTCGGCTGTAGTGCGCTGCGAAGTGGCATCAGAGCCAGCCTCCGGCTCACTGAGCAGGAATGCACCTATCTTTTCGCCACGGGCAAGCTGTGTGAGGTACTTTTGCTTTTGCTCTTCGTTGCCGTATTTCTCCAGGCCCCAGCATACCAGCGAGTTGTTCACGCTCATACATACCGATACAGAAGCATCAATTTTGGAAATTTCTTCCATAGCAAGCACATAAGAAATGGTATCCATGCCAGAGCCACCGTACTTAGGGTCCACCATCATGCCCAGGAAGCCGAGCTCACCCAGTTTTTTGATCTGCTCCGCAGGAAATTTCTGTTTTTCATCACGCTCAATAACACCCGGCAGCAGTTCTGTTCTGGCGAAATCGCGCGCTGCCATCTGCACCGCTATCTGTTCTTCTGTGAGTTCAAAATTCATATCTCTTAGTATATAGGCGCAAAATACGGCGGGAATGCCCAATTTCCAATTCCGGTAAGAAATTATGCTACCTCACCAATGTAGCATCGCCTTTCATTTTCCTCTGAATGCCCTTGTTGTCATTGTACAACAATTCCCAGTAAAACACCCCAAGGTCCTGCAACACCCCCTTGTAGTAGCCATCCCATCCGGGATCGGCGGGGCCTCCGTTATATACCATATTACCATGCCGGTTGAATACTTTAAAGCTTATGAGTGTAGCGGTGTCCCCCAGCGGCAGGGGATATAACAGGTCGTTCTTACCATCGCCATTAGGTGTAAATGCTGTGGGAACAAGAAATATAGTATGATCCAGAACGGTGACAGTTTTTGTAGCTGTTCCATTGCAAATAGTGTCGCTGGTTTCGTGCAGGGTATAAGTGAAAACACCAGCTATAGGGAACGAGCCTACAGGATCAGCAATATTGGGGTTACTCAGGTAGGTGTCTGGCGTCCAGAGATAGCTGGTACCCCCCATTGCGTGAAACGGCACGCTTTCACCTACGAGGACCGTAGTGTCAGCGCCCGCATAAGGCCCGTAAGGGGAATAAGAGCAAGTGCCCGTTACCACAAACTGGTACTCCCTCTTCATTGTATTGATCAGCACACCCGCCCGCCACTCGTTGCAATACACCGTTACCAGGTAGCGCCCTATTTTATCTGGTGTTCCTGTCATCAATCCTGTTACTGGGTTAATAATAATGGCCGGTGTGCCGCTAAACGGCTCAACGGCTGAATACGGAAGGAGATAATTAACCGTATCTCCGAAATTTGGATAGTACGGTATGGGCTTGATGTTGGCATCATTGGCACCATTTAGTGCAGCACAAAAACCATAACTAAGTGAATCGCCGTCGGCATCGGTTGCTGAATTGTCGTAGGCCAGTGGAACATTGATGCAAATGGTCTGTGGTGGATAGTTTTTAAACACCGCACTGTTGTTGGTTATAGTGGTAGGCGGAATGTAACAATAGTAAGTAGCCCCAGAATTGCCCGGATTATTCACATTAGCAATAGACGCATTCCGACAGCACCTTTCGTAGGCTACTACATAACCGTGCGGATTGGACGGTAATGCGTATGTCTTGATAAATGTCTTCTTCAGCAAGCACGAGGCGCCCGTATGCGCGATAGTGCCGCAAGGGGATGAAAAGTAATCAGGCACTGCTATAGATATTGCATAGTTTACGTTTGTATCAAGTTCGTAAGTGGCTTTAGTAAAAGCATCAAAAACGCCTAAAAAAGCAGGGTTATCCTGTGCGATGGCTTCCGGTTGGCCATTCAGGCAGTCCTCATAAATGCTCAGGCTCACCTGGTACTTAAGCAACAAGTTACCGGAAACAAAGGATACGCTGTCGCCCAAATAAATATAGGTTACTTCGCCACCTACTATATGAGAAGCGATAGCCGGGGTAACGAAAAGAACACAAAAAATACAAACTAATGTATGGCGTAAGGATCTCATAGGCTTATAATTATTACAAATATAACGTACTAATCAATGTATTAGTATATGCGTATTCATATTGGACAGCCACGGACAAAAAAACCGCTCCGAAGAGCGGCCATTCTATTCCTTTTGAATACCTATACCTTACATCCATTCAGAAGCAAAGGTCATAAACGAGTGTCTCAGTTCCGATACCGTCTTTTCTTCTGTATCAAACCGCTGGCCAAGTGTGTTGTGGTGTGCCAGCAAAGAACTGTCTACGTAGCCTGCACTTGATGCATGGGCTTCCTTGCCTATGCTCGTAATGTTGGTTTTGATCTCATGAGCAAGTGAGTCTATGTTGTTCACCTGAACCGTAAATTGGTTCTCGTAGTGCTCCACCTGTTTCATGACATCAGCGCCGGTATTCTTGCCAGCCACTTCTGTAAGGCGGCCTTTCAGAACGCCTAGCTCTTGTTTGTAAAAATCGAGCGAACGTAACCAGTCGCCATGTGAATTGTTGATGTGTGTGATGCTAACCTTGTTCATATATCTTATTTTTCAACAAAGTTACTGTCTTTTTTACTTCGTAGTATGACTACGATCATCTCAGAATATGATTCTTGTTTTTCAGCCTTTTTTCCTCCGGTGGCGGGTACCTGCAGCCTTGTTATCTATGAATTTCGATAAAAGGTTCTTGGCTTTTCCTTCGGCAGACAGCCGTATTTTCTTTACAATGCTATCTTCAGGGCGCGCATAAAAAGTGGTCTTATGCACATAAGAATGGTCCTCCACCGGTTTTGCAGAAAAATAGTAGTTGGAGACACATGCTCTCGGACCCGGGGCCAACACCTTGTTCACCGAATGGATAGAATGAGTGTTGGTCTCCATCATGATCAGCCTGTTGAACCGGGCATGTAACTCTTTACGCTCCTTCATTGGGGTATCCCAGAGTTCAAGGTTGCCGCCTTTATCGTCCGGCCAATTGGGAGTAATATAGAAAAGCGCATTCAGAACCCGGTAGAGATTGCCATCCCCATCGTGAGAGTTGTCCAAGTGTGGCAGGAGGAAATCGTCTTGCAACATCATCGATATCCCCGACCCATAGAGCGAATCATCTTCCAGTAGGTCCTTCACACCCGTTATTTCAGAAACGACCTTAACCACTGCTGCATCATGAAAGGCGAACAGCATGTCGCCCACTATGGGCTGATAATGGTCCACATCTATTCCCACATGCTTATGTTCCTTTATAGAATCACGAAGCATCAGCGTATTAGCATCCGGCAAAGCATCGTAACAGGCCTTGGTCCAAGCATCAGGCAGCAAACCATCGAGATAAAAATGCCGCACCGGCCCCGACTGACGCCAGTAAGCACTTAGCTCTTCCTTATGCTGCCGAAGTTTGTCTGCAATATGTGCTGATAGTTCCGCCCTTGTCATGGGAAATAGTTATGTGGTAAACAGATTTGCCAACTTTTAAAAAGTTGGCAAATCTCTCCCATTATTTAATATTGAAAATGTAAGCTTACACCGTAAACTTTATCCCCTGTGCCAGCGGCAGCTTGTCGCTCCAGTTAATGGTGTTCGTCTGCCTGCGCATATATGCCTTCCAGCTATCCGATCCGCTTTCACGCCCGCCACCGGTTTCTTTTTCACCACCAAACGCGCCACCTATCTCTGCACCACTGGTACCTATGTTCACATTGGCGATACCACAGTCACTACCCTTCTGCGACAGGAACTGTTCCGCCTCACGCATGTTCAGCGTCATTATAGAAGAAGACAAGCCCTGCGGCACCGCATTCTGCATCGCTATAGCTTCTTCCAGTTTGCTGTATTTCATCAGGTACAGGATGGGCGCAAAGGTCTCATGCTGCACTATAGGCCAGTCGTTTTGTACTTCAAATACGCATGGTTTCACGTAGCAACCACTTTCGTAACCTTCACCGGTAAGCACACCGCCAGCCACTATTTCTTTACCACCCGCTTTCTTTACTTCTTTTATCGCGTTAGCGTAAGTTGTCACTGCCTCCTGGTCTATCAGTGGCCCCATGTGCGACTTTTCGTCAAGCGGGTCGCCAATTACCAACTGCTTGTAAGCAGCTACCAGCTTCTTCTTAAATGCATCATATATGCTCTCATGAATAATGAGCCTGCGTGTAGTAGTGCAACGCTGTCCGGCAGTACCCACGGCTCCAAACACCGACCCTACAAGCGCAATGTGCATATCGGCATGTTCAGAAATGATGATGGCGTTGTTGCCACCCAGTTCCAGCAACGAACGGCCCAAACGACCCGCAACAGCTGTAGCCACAGCCTTGCCCATGCGGGTAGAACCGGTAGCCGACACAAGCGGCACGCGACTGTCAGTGCTCATCCATTCACCGCAATCACGGTTGCCAACTACAAGGCCGCATACACCTTCCGGCACTCCATTGGCCTTAAATACTTCTGAAATAATGTTCTGGCAGGCGACAGCGGAGATCGGAGCTTTCTCACTCGGCTTCCACACGCAAGTGTTACCGCCTATAAAAGCCACCATACTGTTCCAGCTCCAAACGGCCACGGGAAAGTTGAACGCACTGATAATGCCCACAACCCCAAGCGGGTGCCACTGCTCATACATACGGTGCAGCGGGCGCTCGCTGTGCATGGTAAGGCCATACAGCTGGCGGCTCATACCCACAGCCAGGTCGCAGATGTCTATCATCTCCTGCACCTCGCCATAGCCTTCCTGCAGGCTCTTGCCCATTTCGTAAGAAACGAGCATGCCTAGCGGTTCTTTATACTTCCGCAACGCCTCGCCCACCTGGCGCACTACTTCGCCGCGCTTAGGGGCCGGCCACATGCGCCACTCTTCAAAGGCGCTCTGTGCTTTCTCTATTACTTCGTCATAAGATTTACGGTTCACAGCGATTACACTGGCTATCTTCTTGCCATCAACAGGCGAGAAAGAATCTATTTTTTCTCCGCCAGCCTTCAGCCACTTTGTGCCGGTAGCAGCGCCTTCATTTACTTTCTTTATACCTAGCTTATCTAATACTTTGTCCATTTTCATTTGTTGGAAAATTTGAGGTGCAAAATTAGGTGTTATTATGATTGATAAATGACGCAGTTATTATCGTCTGCCCATTGTTTGGTATTTTGGTATAATTCAGTGGTCTGGTAGTAAGTTTCATTATAAACCATTCTACAAGCGCTTGCGATATTTTCGCTATTTACTTTTGTTGCGTTGTGCTGCAGGTTTATGTATTGTAGAAGTGCCTTAAAAAAATCATGTCCATTACATAACTGATATATATCTGGCGTTTTGCTTTTAAGAACTTCTATTTTCTGCAAAATGACAGTTCGATCAGTAATTTTAGGATTTAAGGACTTACCTAATACGCGAGAAATATAGCTGTCAAAATTGATACTCCAACTAGCAAAAGATAATAAGTCATTGAAGCCAGGTTCGAAATTCAACCCCAATTCTTCCAATTCGTTCAGCCATTTTAAATACCCTATTGGTTCAATTACAGATAGGAGATTATTCCTTATTACAGAATGTTGATCTTTAGTTAAATTTGTATGGTCGAATAGTAGTGAACTAAATAATTTGTCCGTTGAAACCAACATCATTTCCATGTCATGGAAATCAGTCAGAAAAACATTTACTTTATTGTAGGGGTTTTGATTTAAGTGCGTAAAATCAGCATCTCTTATTCCAATAATTAAAGAATATGTTGGAATTAAAGTTTGAACACATTCCTCAACTTTTATTTTGGCGCCAGGAATGCGTTCAACCTTGCAATTATCCTCATGAAATAGCTTTCTATATAGTTTCACATCACTTTCGCCTTCTAAAATAACGAAAACTTTCCCTCTGCTATTAGGATGACGTATATCCAGATTTAATTCATTTAGCTTATCCTGATAAGTAATGTCCTGTTTTCTCATTCGGCACCAACTTTTTCAAGATTATAAACTAAGTCCCAACGATCATTAATAATAGTTGGTGAATGTGTAGCAATCAGTACTTGTATATTTTGAAGTTCAATGATTTTAATTAGGTCTTTTAAAAATTCCTTTTGCCATGTCACATGCAGTGAAATTTCAGGCTCGTCAATTAAAACGAGCGTATTCTGCTTTGCATTAAATATGAGTTCATAAAGCAGAACAACTTCATGTTGTTCCCCAGAAGACAATTGCGTTAATGCTAACTCCGTTCCTTTGCTTGTTTTAAAGTAGAAACCTTTTTCTCTATCAATATTTATTGATTTGAACGTAAACCTTCGCTCATTCAATATACTTGTAAATAGTTCTAATTTTTCTAGAAGACTATCAAATACCCCTATTTTTCGCTCCAAGTCATTTAAATAAACTAAAAGAGCTTTCGAATCATTTGCACTGTACCCTAAAACTTCTTGTTTGCTTTCATATAAGCCATTACGCTTTAATTTATCTTGCTTTTCTTTAAGTTTTTTAAAGCGAATATTATATTCTTCTGCTGTGAGTTTGCCTTTTTCAGTAATTAACCGATTCGGATAGGTGCCATCGAGTTCCTGCGATATTCTAAATGACTGCTGAGAATTTTGATCAATTTGATTTCGTAATTCTTTGGCGTAAGTTTCGATTGTTTCAATCATTATCGTTTGGTCCTTCTCTTCACGATAGTTTCTCTCAGCAGCTTGCACCTTTCTAAAAAGTCTCTGCTCCCTAATAAGGTGCACTTTTATGGAGTCGAAAATTTCATTTGTTTTTTTAGATATATTCCTGTAAAGGTTATTGCTTACCTCTTCCGGTAACTTATCTCCAAATTCATTGATTAGTTCATCAAAAGAATATAACCTATCAGTACGACGATCA
>CAIRTW010000026.1 GCA_903881585.1 uncultured Bacteroidota bacterium
ATCATAGAAAGACACCAGACCCATTGATAATGGCTAATATCCAACTTGCGTTTCAGAATGAAGACAGAAAAAATCGAGCAGAAGAGCTCGTCATTGCCAATATAGAACTGGCATTTCAGAATAAGGAAAAAGAAAAAAGAGCTGCAGAGTTAATAGTCGCGAATAAAGAACTTCTTTTTCAAAACGAAGAAAAAGGGAAACGGGCGGCCGAATTAGTGATTGCGAACGAAGAGCTCGTTTTTCAAAATAAAGAAAAAGAAAACAGGGCCGCAGAGTTGATTATTGCCAATAAGGAACTGGTCTTCCAAAATGAAGAAAAAGAAAAACGAGCTGCCGAACTAATAATAGCAAACGTGGAGCTGGCCTTTCAGAATGAGGAGAAGGAAAAAAGGGCGACTGAATTAATTACTGCTTATCAAAAACTTGTTTTTCAAAACGAAGAAAAAGAAAAAAGAGCCGCCGAGCTCTTCATTGCCAACACGGAACTGATTTTCCAAAATCAGGAAAAAGAAAAAAGAGCAGCAGAACTGGTGCTGGCAGAAGCCGAACGTACAAAATTGATGGCAGATATTGTGCAGCGCAATAAAGACCTCGAACAGTTCTCATACATTATCTCGCACAACCTTAGGGCGCCTGTAGCTAACATCAGTGGTGTAACGGAGTTGCTTCAAATGTCGGGAATAGACAAGTACGATGAAAAGAATTTCATACGCGACCTGGACATTTCAGTAAAAAAACTGGATGACGTGATCATGGACCTGAATTACATATTACAGCTAAAAAAAAGAGAAAATAAGGAAAATGAAACGGTTAAGTTTTCCGAGTTGTTGACGGACATCAAATTAAGCCTGAACGAACTTATGGTAACCAATGAAGCAGAGATCACAAACGACTTCTCTATTGTTGACGAAATGCCAATACTGAAGAGCTATCTGTACAGTATATTCCTGAATCTTATTACGAACAGCGTAAAGTACAAGCGGCCGGATGTTTTGCCTGTCATTGATATCTCCAGCAGAAAAGCAGATAAAAAGATACTGCTCACTTTTAAAGACAATGGGCTCGGTATAGACCTGGGCAAAAGAGGTGACCAGGTATTTGGCCTATACAAACGTTTCCATCATCATGTTGAGGGCAAAGGAATGGGATTATTCATGGTAAAAACACAAGTAGAGTCAATGGGAGGAAAAATCAGTATCTTTAGCGAAGTAAATAAAGGAACTGAATTCCAGATCGAGTTTGAGCTTAGCTAAAAACAAATAAAATGGAACAAGGAATACTACCCGATTTTTTGGTTATCGATGATGACTCTGTAAACAATAAGATCTGCTACCGGATCATAGAACATACTATCTCAGGCTCTGCCATAAAAACATTCACGGATCCGGCCGAAGGACTGGAGCATATAGTGGCCAACTATAAAAGTACTAATGCCACAAGGGCGATCCTGTTCCTTGACATCAATATGCCGTCAATGACAGGCTGGGATGTGCTGGCGAAATTTGAAAGCTTTGCCAGCGACATTAAAGACAAAGTAAAGATCTTCATGCTGTCTTCTTCCGTTGATCCGCAAGACATAAAACGAGCCAACAGCAATCCGCTGGTAGCAGGCTACGTTACTAAGTCGTTATCACGGGAGAAGCTCCAATCTGCTTTCTTAGACTACGCAGAAATGAATTAGAGGCCACTCGCCGTCATATCTTCATTCGTTAACATCATGAGGCGAAAAATATACATTTAGTTATATTTACGCTATGCCTTTTATAAAACGGACCTTCATTCTTTGTTTATTGCTTCTTTTTAGCCCTACCATTTTTGCCCAAAAATATGGCCAACCGTTAATTGATTCATTGCAGGGCGAACTGATAAAAGCAAAAGAAGACTCAAATAAAGTATCGCTGCTTACCAGAATATCCGATTACTATTATTACAATTTCGACACGAGTTTGTACTACGCTAAAAAAGCTGGTTCACTCGCTGAAAAACTCGATTGGGAAAAAGGAATAGCATCAACAAGCAGGGCCATTGGAGATGCGTATTATCTGCATTATGATTTCCCTGTTGCATTGCAATATTATTTTAGCTCGTTAAAAATATTTGAGGCTGAAAATGACCGGGAAAATGAGATCAATGTATTGTACCAGTTAGCACAGCTATATAATTCATCCCGTGATTATGCACGATCTATAGAGTATGCTTCAAAAGTTTTGAAGCTGGAAGAAACTACAGGAAATGATATTAATATTTTTAACGGACTTTTTCTGATCGAGGGTGTGTATGAGAACATGAACAATTACCCTCTCGCCTTGGAATATCTGTTTAAGGTGCTGAATATCTATAAAAAAAACAACGATAAAAATGGCGTTGAATATACAGAACAAAGGATCGGCGATATTTTTTTCAGAACTCGTGATTACCCTAAAGCGTTAGAACACAGCAGCCTGTCTGCCAAATTGAGCGAAGCGTCGGGAGACACGCAGAATACTAAGAAAGCTTTGCTGCAAATTGCTAGCATATTGAGTCATCAGGGTAATGATTCCACAGCAATAGAATTTTGCAACAAAGCGATAAGACTGGATTCATATTCTTTCAATAAAAACGGAGTTGCAAACGATTACTATCAGCTGATTGATGTTTATCTAAAGCTGCATGACTATTTTAAAGCCCTTGAATACGGATTTAAAATTCTGAAAAATTGCGAACAAAATGATACGGCAAACATAAAATATGCATTGGGCAAGATCGGGATAACCTACTATAGGATAGCCAAAGACAGTACAGCACATATAATGTCCAATAAACTCATTCCTTCCGGCAAAACAGCGAACTTACTAAAAGCAAAAGAATATTTTACCAGGTCAGGAATATGCAATGCCCGAACCATTTTTTCAAAAAATAGCTCAACCACAGAAACGGCTAACCTTTATCCGCAGCTAATTGAAACCCAACAACTTCTAGGCGATTATAAAGGGGCGTTTGAAAACCTGAAAGCGGCTAAAGCCTTAGATGACACGCTTACATCAAAAATGAAAAAGGGCCTGGTGAGCAGCCTGGAGATGAAGCAATCCTCTGACGAGGCGGAAAAACAAATGGCCATTGACAAGATCGCAAAAGCAAAGAAACGAAATGAACAGGTCTTTTATTTCGTGGGCATTGGGTTGCTCCTTTTAGTAGTCGTTGTTATCTACCGGAATTTCCTGGCACAAAAAAAGTCCAATAAAATCATCACAAAAGAAAAGAAACGCTCTGACGATCTGCTGCTCAATATATTGCCATCAGAAGTAGCCGAAGAGCTAAAGGAAAAAGGAAGCGCGGCCGCCAAATACTTCGATCATGTAACCGTGCTGTTCACCGATTTTGTAGGCTTTACAAAAGCCGGTGAACGCATGAGCCCTCAACAACTGGTTGATGAGCTCGATGTTTGTTTCAAAGAGTTTGATGGAATAATCGAAAAGTATGGAATAGAGAAAATAAAGACAATTGGCGATGCCTACCTTGCCGTTAGCGGGCTGCCCGCAGAAAACAGCAGCCATGCGGAAAATATAGTCAATGCCGCAATGGACATCCGCGACTTCATGCTGCAAAGAAGGCAACAGCATGGCGACAAAACTTTTGAAGTGCGTATAGGCATACACAGCGGCAGCGTAGTTGCCGGCATAGTGGGCGTTAAGAAATTCGCCTACGATATTTGGGGCGATACGGTAAACACCGCTGCCCGCATGGAGCAAAACAGCGAGGGCGGCAAAGTGAATATCTCACAAGCAACTTACGAACTGGTAAAAGATAAGTTTGTATGCACCTACCGCGGGGATATAGACGCAAAGAACAAAGGAGAAATGAGTATGTATTTTGTGGAGAAAACGAACAAAGGATGAGTTATGTCCTCGGCGAGTCTCCGCTCCTTTAGCGGGACTCACCGATACTCGCGGATAGATACATGCGTTAGTTCCTTGGAATTTAATCGGCTCTTTGAATATCTATTTTCAAATAACTCCTAACAAGTGGCGTTACACGGAAAATATCTTCGTCATTTTCATTTAACAATGCCCAATAATTTAGCATCTCATCGTAAATGCCACAATCTTTATCTAATCGTCCTTTGATCGTTTCCCACATAAAGTTGTTGCCATCCTCTTTATCCTGCAAATAGTCATCGTAAGATGCAAGAATCAATTCCATAATAGCGTATTTACCCATTTCTGAGAGTTGATTGCTGTCGAGTATTTGAATAAATTCTAGTATTCTAGATTTATCTGCTAATTCTAAAGCCCAATCCTGCTCATTTCCATTTGCAGGAAGCTGTAAAATCTTATTTATTGATTCGATCGTTTCTCTATTTGGTATCATAATGAAATCACTCTAAATTCTTCTGTATGAAAATAATTTGGCGGCAACCTAATAAACCCTTTTCCCTCCACTATAAGTCCCCGCAACCTTCACACCAAGCAACTCCCCTTCCGGTGCCACCATCAGGTCCTTATCCAGTATAATAAAATCAGCTTTTTTACCCACCTCAATACTCCCAACTTCTTTCCCTAAAAAATCAGCTTTAGCTGCCCATATCGTCATACCTCTTATTGCCTGTACTCTTGTCAATGCATTCTCCACTTGAAAACCACCGGCCGGAAACCCCTTCGCATCCTTCCTCACCACAGCTGCATAAAATGTTTTGAACGGCGAAATATCTTCCACAGGAAAATCAGTGCCAAGCGGAAGCCAGCCATTTTGCGCCAGCAGTTGTTTGTAGGCATATGCGCCCTTCAATCGTTCAGCACCAATTCTATCTGCCGCCCAATACATATCGGAGGTAGCATGAGTAGGCTGCACAGAAGGGATCACAGATGTTTTGCCAAACAGGTCGAAATCTTTTTCAGTCACCACCTGTGCATGTTCTATGCGCCAGCGCTTGTCGTTCTTGCCTTTCAGGTATTTGTTATACACCTGCAGTACCATTCTGTTCCCGCTATCGCCTATCGCATGGGTACATAACTGAAAGTCAGTGTTGATCAGCATTTTCGCTAGGGAATCATAATGCGCCGGTTTGCTCAACAGGAAGCCTTGCCATCCCTGCTTGTCATTATATGGCGCCAGCAGACATGCACCCCGGCTGCCCAGCGCACCATCGGCATATGCCTTTATCCCCTTTACAAACAGCTTGTCTGTTTTGTAGGGGCCTTTTGCCAGATACCGCTTGAAATTAGCCGTATCATCGCTCAGCATCACATACAAGCGCATCTTCAATTTACCTTCCCGCTGCAGGGTGTCTATCATAGCAACATCATAGTACATCAGCCCGCAATCAGTAATAGTAGTTAATCCCTGCGCAAAGCAATTATTCTGGGCTGCAAGTAACCATTTTTCATAATCCTGTTTCGATGGCTTGGGAATGATATTGCTCACAAGCTCTACAGCATTGTCAATTAACAGGCCGGTGAGAACATATATTATCGGTGGTTGAGGCCGTTCGTTAGGATGATAATATGGAGTTCTGGCTCCAATGTCCCCTCCTTCTATCTTTTGCCCCGCAACAACTCCCGCCAGTTGTAATGCTTTTGCATTGGCTATAGCAGCATGACCGTCCACACGCTCCAGCAGCACAGGCTTATCCGGAAACAGCATATTTAGTGTGTCATTGAATGGGTATTGCTTTCCGGGAAATTTGTTCTGGTCCCAGCCTCTACCGCGTATCCAGTATTGGTCTTTATGTTCATCAGCGAATTTCTTCACCCGCTCCACCACCTCTTCCCAGCTCTTACAGTCATACAGATCCACCTCAAACAACGACCTTCCATAACCCACAAAATGCGCATGTGCATCTATAAAGCCAGGGTACACCGCCATACCATGGGCATTCACTATACTATCTGCTTTATAGGCATTCAGTATTTCTTCATTCTTACCAACAGCAATGATCTTGCCATCCTTTACCGCAAAAGCCTCCACCGTGCTGAATGCACTGTCTACAGTATATACTTTGCCGTGATGCAGTATGAGATCTGCGCCCTGCTTAGTATGGCATGAGCAAATAGTAAGAACAAGACCGAGTGCGATAACAGCTTTTAGATACATGCTGTAAATATAAGAATTAGGCACACGCCCTTTACTGGCACTATATTTTTACTCCATAAAGTATCTTAATCAAACCAAATGGAAAACCCAGTAATACCACAGGAATTACCCCCTAACCAACAACCACCGGAAATAGTTCCGACGCCAGCTCAGCAACCTTTGCCGCAATTGCCGCCAGAAGTAACACCTAAAAACGATCCAATGCCGTCGTTGCCGCCTGATATACCGAAACGATAATTACTGGTACTGTATATAGATCGGCTTGGGATATAGCTTCAGCACCTCCTCCGGTTTCATAGGCGCTTTGTTCCATGGCGGTGTCTTCAGGTCATTCTTATAGAACAGTTTGAACCCGGTAAACTCTACAGGCTCATTAAACACCGTTTGCCTGTATGTATTTACTTTCTTTGCCGGGAATCCCCAGCCGTCCATATCCATCACCATTTGCACCTCGGGGTGCAGTGCTATGTTCTTATAATTGGTGACCATGCCATAGGTAAACCGGTGCACACACAGTATCTTGGGCGGCAGGTTATTGGCCTTTATCAGTTTCACAAGATATTCAGATGCGTAGTTGATATCAGCCGCATCAAACGTACCGATTATAGAGCCTGGCTTCTTTCCTGTTTTCATAGAAAATTCCGGATCTATAGCCAGGTGCACATTCGGCATCTTCAGATATTTCTCCAACAGCGGTATCTCATCCTGCAGCGTACTCTGCCCTACCTGCACATCCAGGAACACTATAGCATTTATTTTCTTTGCAAGGTCCAGCGCCTTATCTATTTGCGCAAACGGCATCCTCAGGGTATATTTCCCTGCCTTCCCCGGCTGCCCCTGTGCGGTCACAGCTATATAGTGTATGGCAGGGATAACCGGAGTAAGCGAATCTGCTTTTTTCCATTTCTCCACTTCGCCCATCAGCTTCTTCAGCATTTCATCTGGGGGCAACTCTCCCAGTATGCCCATATGGGTAGAATAAAAGTTACCATAGTAGGCTATGATCCTGTTGAACGGCAACAACGCACCCGGAATCGGAAACTTGCTCTTCACGGGCCACTTCGCACTGGCAGAGTCATGCACCAGGCGCATCACAGCCGCTTTGTATAGGTTAGTATCCAATACCGGCTTAGGTGGCTCTGGCGCTTTCACAACCGTATCTCCCGCGGACAATGTTGACAACTTCTTTTTGGCGCTGCCACTGTTGCACGCAGCTACAAGAAAAAATAAAGGGATGAAATATAGAACACCGATCCTCAATTTAGGGAACTTCATTTTGCTTTTTTTCTAAAAATACACCTAACCTTATGCCACCCTTTCTTTTGTTATGCACATATTCACAACTGTTAAGTCATTAGTCGTGAGTCATAAGTCGTAAGTCTGCGAATGAGGGATAAGTTGTTACATGGCATACCTTAAGTCCTGCTAATAGTCCTCAGGCTCGGCGTTTTTAAATAATTCGGAAAGGTCTATTGAAAAACCCGGCAGCACGGATGAGGTAATAACATCACCTGATGTTTGCAGTGGTGACAGCCGGAACTTGCCATCCTCCAACGTATGCACCAGGAAAGATTGGTTTTGCGGGCTCACTATCCAATATTCCTTTACACCCGCCTCTTCATACATCTCATACTTGTTCTTTAGCTCCTTGGCATTATTCCCTGGGCTCAGCACTTCCACCACAATATCAGGAGCGCCCACGCAGCCTCTTTTATCAATTTTGGAGAGATCGCAGATCACGCTGATATCCGGTTGCAATACCGTAACAATATCCTTATCGTCTTTTGACTTACGAGGTAAACGAACATCAAAAGGAGCGAAATAAGCCCTGCACGGCTTTTTACGAAGAAAAACGTTTAGCAACGTATAAATGTCACCTGCCAGCTCCTGGTGGTATGGATTAGGAGCTGGGCTCATCTTAAATATCTTCCCCTTTATTAGCTCTACCCTTTCCGTAAACTTCCAGCTATAGTAGTCCGCATAGGTATAAACCTTGTTCATGTCTAGATCAGCTAGCTGCATACACGGTCATTTTTATCAAAAATACGGAATAAAACAGTATGGCTATTAGTAGTTGGTGCTGCTATTATAGGTATTGTACGCGTTATACGGGTTGTTGTCCCGGCGAAAATCGCCCCGCTTCCACGCTTCGAAGAATTCGCCCCAGGCCAGGGGATTAAGGATATTCATTGGTTGTTGCTGGCCATAGTAAACAGCTTCGCGGGCCTGCTGTTGCATCAGCCGGGCCTGCTGCTCACGGCCATCGCGCGGCAGAGTGTAAGCAATAGCTCGCAGCACATAAGCGTCTGTATTGCGGCGGGCCAGTTCATAATTATCATTTGGTATGCGCCAGTGCTTGAATGCGTAGTCGAATTGCTCCCGTGTCGGCAATGGCCGAATGATAGTTTCGGGCAGGTAAAACGTATCCTGCACCATAAGCTGTATCATGGAGTAGTATTCACCTTTAAGGTCTTTCGACACTACAAACTGCTTTGGCCGGAAGCCTACACAAGTAAACTCCAAAGTATCTCCCTTATAGCACACGAGTGAAAAGACACCCGTATATTCCGACTCCACCCCCCTGTTCTTGTTCTTTACCTGTATGGTCACATCCGGCACAGCGCGCAGGCTGTCTGCCGTCATGGTTACCCCATCTATCTGTATCACATTATCGGGCACAGATTGCGCCGATGCGGTTAATCCTGAAAACAGGCAGAAAAAAGAAACCAACCAATATGGAGCAAACCTCAATTTCATGTATTGCAAAGCTACTATTTATATAAATATCAACTCACGCCTTTCAGCCAATTACCTGTTACAAAGTAAGCGGGTTTAGCGTACTTTTGCGCCGTAAGTAACGTACTTTAACAAAGGTTTATATGATAACGAAAGAAGCGGTAATAGAAGCGTTGAGCCAGGTGCAGGAGCCCGATCTGGGCAAAGACCTGGTGACCCTGAACATGGTGAAGGATATCGAGATCGATAGCAAAAATGTCACCTTTACTGTGATACTGACCACGCCTGCCTGCCCGCTAAAGGAAATGATAGAGAAGGCTTGCATCAATGCCATACGCCTGCTCGTTGATAAAGAAGCTGTAGTGAAAGTGCACATGACCTCGAATGTGACCAATAACCGCAAAGACAATAAAACAGTGCTTCCCGGTGTGCGTAATATCATTATGGTAGCTTCGGGTAAGGGTGGCGTAGGCAAGTCAACCGTTGCTGTGAACCTGGCTATAGGACTGGCACAGGAAGGCGCGGCGGTGGGCCTGCTGGATGCGGATATATATGGACCGTCGATACCCATCATGCTTGGCTTGCGCGAAGAGCGCCCCAAAATGACCGAGGTAAACGGCAAGGGCATGATCGTGCCGATAGAGCGATATGGTATCAAAGCCATGTCTATAGGCTTACTGGTTGATGAAAAGCAGGCAGTGATATGGCGCGGGCCAATGGCCAGCTCGGCGTTGAAACAGTTCATCTCTGAGGTGTACTGGCAAGACCTCGACTACCTGGTAATAGACCTGCCGCCGGGCACGGGCGATGTGCATCTGACCATGGTGCAGACCGTGCCTGTGACGGGCGTTGTTATAGTTTCTACCCCGCAGGCAGTAGCCGCTGCCGACGCCCGGAAAGCCATTATGATGTTCAAACAACAACAGATCAATGTGCCGATACTCGGAATTGTTGAAAATATGGCTTATTTTACGCCGCAGGAACTACCCAACAATAAATATTATATTTTTGGGCAGGGTGGCGCAAGGAAGATGGCAGAGCAGTTTGACCTGCCTTTCCTGGGTGAGATACCACTGGTGCAGAGCATCCGTGAGGGCGGCGACAAGGGCATACCGGCAGTGATAGATGATGAGCCGGTAGCAAAGGAAGCCTTCATTAACCTGGCAAAACGAATAGCGCAAAACATCGCGATCCGTAATGCCAGCCTGGAGCCAACACGAGTGGTGCAGATGCAGGCATAAAGAATAAAAGATGAAAATCTAAATTCCAAAGAACAAAGACCAAGAAACAATCCAAATTCCAAATAACTAATTCCAAATTCCAGATAAAATTTGCCTTATGAAATCAACTTTTGCCTCCTTACTGATGCTGCTTTTCTTACAGCCCGCTATAGCTCAAAGAAAGATTAACAGAACAAAAGAGCCGCTGCAGATAATAACTGTAAAGGTACAGGGAGGCAGTTTTGACCTTGGCGCTGACGACCAGACGCAGGACAGAAAGCCACTGCATACCGTAGTGCTGAAAGACTTCAACATGGGCGCTTATGAAATAACCCAGGACCAATGGTATGACGTAATGGGTACCAACCCATCTACGTACGATTGCGGACAATGCGCCATAACCAACGTAACGTGGGACGATGTGCAGGCATATATCGCCAAGCTGAACACCCAGACCGGCAAGCACTACCGCCTGCCTACCGAAGCGGAGTGGGAATATGCAGCACGTGGCGGACAAAACGAAAAACTGACCTGGGATAAGAACCATGATAATACTATCGTAGCGCGTGGTGGTGTAAATGAGCTGCTGGTAAGTGATGACAACCGGAAAATACCTGCCAAGGAAAAACAAGGAAAGTATTACTCAGGTAAAAACCTGGCTGGCGGCGTTGCCTGGTATTCCCGCAACTCAGAAGACCACATACACCCCATAGGCCGCAAGAAACCTAACCAGCTCGGCATATACGACATGAGCGGCAATGCAGAGGAGTGGTGCAACGACTTCTATGCTACCGGCTACGGCAGCAAGAGCACTGCTGACAACCCCAAAGGTCCGGATGGCGGCCGTTCTCACGTGGTGCGTGGCGGTTCATGGGCCAGCAACGTAGAAGAAGTAGGCGTTACCCGCCGTGCTGCTTATCTGCCTGATACTAAATCCAGCTCGCTTGGCTTTAGACTTGTGGAGGATAGCAAGTAGTTAATCCTTTAACCTGAACCAGTTTCCACATTGATCCGGATTTTGCTTTGCACCTTGCTTTGATAATCCTGATTTTGGTTTATTGCTTTCTTTATTGTGCAATGAGGATCAAACTATTCATACTATTCTCTTTCGTTTCTGCCGTCCTGTGCAATAACACATGGGCACAACGTAACAAAGCGAAACCCAGGGTGCTGGAAAACGTGCTGTATGTGGTGGATTATGTACCAATGGTACAACAGGACGAGCGGTATATGTTTTCGCGGGTGGCCTATATAGACAACAAGAATATCTACAGCAAGGAGAAAATCTTTGACAAGAAAAAGATAGAGTATGTGGGGTACAAGGGCGTTGATACGTTGGTTGTTATCACCACTAACGAGTACCACAACCGGCCCGATGATATAAAAAGGATACCCACTTTTTCTTACAACCTGGAAACAAGGAAGGATGGCAAGCTATACCTGAAGGAAAGCCTGCGCCCTTACACAGGCAAATTTATCAATTACTATTTTTCCGGGCGCATGCTGGCAAAAGGAACGATACTCGATGGATATCTTGATGATAGTGTTACGGTGTATTATGAAGATGGCGTTACTAAAAAGAAAAGCGCTTTCTTAAAGAAGGGCAAACTGGAAGGGACTGCCAGTGAATACTTTTCAAACGGAAATTTACGATTGACGGGCAAACATAGCGACAGCTTAAAAACGGGTGTCTGGATAGAGTGGTATTCTACCGGCAGAATCAAGGGCAGGATGTTCTTTGACAAAGGGAAGAAGACTGTACCCAAAGAGGATGTACAGTTGGTCCGATTGCTGGACAAAGCAAAGGCATACCTGAAAGATGGCGACAGGGCACAGGCGTTGCAGTGCTATGAAAATGCCCTCATAATGCGGCCCGACCTTTCTGATGTTTATTACGCAAAAGGCTTGCTGGAAGTAAGGATGGAGCATTTTAATGCGGCTATTAAAGACCTGGATAATGCAATACTGCTGGAACCGCTTTATACGGAGGCGATCAATGAAAGGATCGTTGCCCGGATCAGGAAATATGCAGCACTGAACAGTAAAAAAAAGAAACAGGATAGTGATGAGTATGATGACGATAACGAAATGCCTAAAGACGAAAAGGATAAAGTGTGCTATGATATAGAAACCATACGCCTGCTGCAACAGCAAGACCACAGCATAAATCTTAGTTTCTTAATTCTGGGGGTCAAACAGTCTGTAATTATGGACAAGATAACGCAGCAATATTGCAAGTAGTTTGGGACTGCGCCCGTCGGTTACATCTGAGATAATTTATTGTAATGATTTTCGAGTTCATTTTGTGAGTATCTTTTTCTCTGGCCTATCATTTCCGGCACTAACTTTGTTGCAGATACCTTGAATACAAAATCATAGGAACGGAGCTACGTCCGCCTTGCAAGACTTTGGAGTGCTCACAAAAATGAGCAAAAAGCCTTCTCAGCCCTGGAAAAGTGAGCAACAAAGTGAGCAACAAAAAGCGCTATTCTCAGCGTATTGTATTGATTATCAATACCAATGTGAGCAACAAAAGTGAGCAATAAAACGTGTGAATTGGAAAACCAGAAACATAAAATTATTATTTCTTAATTTTGTAGCATGACCACAATAAAACCCAATATCCCTCATGACCTCGCGGAAGAATACCGTATGGCTGCTTCTGAAAACGCCGAGATGATGAAGGATTTTGCTCACACGAATATGGAGGGATGGGGCCAAATATTAAACGCGGCATCTATAAGATGTAAAAATCGTATCTTTGGTAAGGCTAAATAATAAGTTATGTGGTACGACCTTATTGAACAGAAGAATGACCTTTTAGGAGGCAAGCCGGTGATCAAGGGCACACGAATAGCGGTTGATCTTATCCTTGAGAAAATAGGTAATGGCGATACTACTGAAGACCTACTAATAGCTTATCCGCGACTTACAAAAAATCAGATTCTTGCCTGCATAACTTATGGCGCTAATCTTGTGCGCAATGAAATCTTTATAGATGTTGCCTGATTTTCCTTTAATTATTGCTGATGAGAGTGTTGATGCCCGGATCATCCGCAACCTTACGGATATTGGGTATGCAGTTTACTCAATAATGAATGAAAGCCCCGGCATAACCGATACTGAAGTAATCAAAATAGCCATTCAGAAAAATTGTTCATAATAACTGAGGATAAAGACTTTGGCGATGAGTTGGTCTACAAGAAAGTCAAAAATATTGGAAGCCTGCTTCTTAGGATTTCTGATCTGCCAATTGAGGCAAGGATACATTTAGTGACTGAGGTATTATCTGCTCATGCCGAAAACCTTTGCGACTCTTTTTCAGTATTGACTTCTAAGAAATTGAGGATAAGAAAATATTCCTAGACGCTCTTTCGATATATAATTAAGAACCTCCACATAACATTAACCTCCCGCTCATTGAATACGTTTGGAGAACGGTTTCTATTTGCGGTTCCAGGGTGAAATAGACATTTATGATATGGATGGTAAAAAATTGAAATCCTTTAGGGTAGATAATACGTTTGGTTATATAACCGTTGATAACTCAGAATTTCCCGCAGGTATGTATTATTACAACCTAATAGCCAATGGAGAATTAACCGCAACTAAAAAAATGCTAGTAATAAAATAATGGACTCAGGTAAAAATATTATAAAGAAAGAGTTTGAAATTATCACTCTTGATTGGAAGGAGAAAGGATTAAACGATACCTTAGAAACGGGATTATATCAAATTTATGGTGATTCTCCGATCTACGGCAGGGGTGTTTTGCTCTATATTGGGAAATCGACTAAATTGGATGAGAGGATACAATCTCATTTTGAAAGTAAGGAAAGTTTTATTGGCAGACAGCCAAATAAAAGTTGCCGCTATGCCTTTGTAGAAGATTCTAAATTAGAGATAGTCGAGCAAATTTTAATCGTCATGCATAAGCCGTCTTTTAATTCTAATCATATTATTCATATTTCACTAGAAGCAAGAGAGAATTTATATCTCATTCAAAATCATGGCGAAAGAGGAATGCTACATTTAGAGGTATCAAATTACTATTTTAAAACATAATTTAGGTATTAAGGTGTATAAGGAAGTGGAGGAGCTTTTCTAATTCTGTATAAAGGGCTCCAACAGCTATAATGCGTTTTTTCTAAACAGGAGATAAGTGGATAAATGATGCCACAAATTGCAGACAAAACGATTACATTTTGTGACAAATATTCGGATCACAAAACTATTTTGAGCCTGCCCAATAATGAACAGAACGCACAAGCGAGCGTGGCAACGATGCACAATAGTACCACCCAAGTTAAGCCGCCAATTTCTACTTCCCGAAACAAACAAAATAGATTACTTTAGCACACCAGAAATTGCACCAAAAGCCGTGACGGTTTTGGCTGCACTTACGACTTATTTACCCGCCGAAGCTTTTAGCGAAGGAGGGCGACTTACAACTTACGACTAAAGAACATGCATATAAGGATTGTGTTGCCGGCATACAATGAGGAGGAGTCTTTACCACCCCTGCTGAACAGGATAAATGATGCCTACAATCTTTTTAAATGGGATGCAAGTGTGCTTGTGGTGAATGACGGCAGCAAGGATCGCACACTGGAGATAGCAAGGAATTTTAAAGGGGATATAAAGGTAGATGTGCTGGATATACAGCCCAATGGCGGACTGGCGGGCGCTATAAACAAGGGCCTGCGCAAAGCACAGGAGGGACTGAAGGACAACGACATAATAGTGACCATGGATGCCGATGACAGCCAGACGCCCTTCCTGATACAGCGGATGGCGCTGCAGGTGGCCGAGGGCAGCGACCTGGTGATAGCCAGCCGCTACCAGCCGGGGGCAAGGATAAAGGGGCTGAAAAAGTCGCGGAAGTTCTTTAGCTGGGCAGCAGGTTTTCTATTCCGGGTGCTGGTGGGTTTTGAAGGGATCAAGGACTATACCTGTGGCTTCAGGGCTTACCGGGTGGATATGCTGCGCAAGACTATAAACTACTATGGTGATAAGTTCATAACGCAGAAGGGTTTTGGGTGTATGGTGGAGGTGCTGCTGAAGGTGGCCAGCCAGAGTGCTACAATGAATGAGGTGCCCATGATACTGCGCTATGACCTGAAGCAGGGGGAAAGCAAAATGAATGTGCAAAAGACGATGAAGCAAACGCTGAAGCTGCTGCTGGACTTTAAGATGGGGAGGTTGAACCCGTAGTTTCTCTGAAAGGTGATGGTCTCTCGCAAAGGCGCAGAGGCGCGAGACTCTCATTTTGTTTTTAAGGCCGCTAAGCGGGAGTGGGTAACCTGATCTGCGCGAGCCAACCACCCCAGACTGGTCGCAAGCGACCAGTCGTCCCCTCCTAAAAACAGCTATGCCTTACCCAAATTTTTGGTAGCGATATTATCAAGATATTTGGGGTAAAAAAAATGCATCAGATAGCTGTAAAGGATTTTCCAGGGTTGGATTTAGGTG
>CAIRTW010000027.1 GCA_903881585.1 uncultured Bacteroidota bacterium
CCGGCAAGCTCAATGAAGATATACCGTAAAAGTGTGCCCCATCGGCAAGCTCAGGGCGGGCTCTGCTACAGACGGTGATAGTTGCGGAGAAGTCCGGACCCAAAAATTTTATTTCTTTTGAAGGTAGATTTCCGAAAGGGCCTCCGGCGAAAACTTGATGCCCGGTCCTTTTTTTGATACCCAGAAAAGGCAGAGGTCTTCGGTGTCGCCGGATACTTCTGCCCAGCCGCAGAGTACTGCTTCCATGCCACTGCTCAGGAGGTTGCTGGCTGTGAAGAATAGCTCGTTGGGGTCGAAACGTTCGGTTACCAGGCAGGCTTGCTCGCCTTTGAAGCCGTGGCGGATGCAGATCTCGCCCAGCATGATGTTGGGCAGGGTGTACACAAACAGGGCAGGGCTGGGGATGGCTATGCCGGCGAGGTAGCGCTTGTCCACATCGAGGCAGCCGTGGGAGGTGGTGAGGGCAATGCCGATGTTGTTTTTATCCAGGACCGCATACAGATCATTTTTGTAAAACAGGCATTCAGTTGCAGTGAAGGCCCATTTGCAGAGTGGGTCCATCTTGAAGAATTTGGGGTAAGTGCATTGCAGAGCGGTGTATAATATTTCGGGCGTAAGGGTATCGGCGGGCAGGGGCGGGAGGAGGGCGGTGCCTGCTTTTATTCCGGTGTTGTTGATCTTTATGTAGTTGTTGATGATCATTGCTGCTACTATAATTTATTCTGTATGTCGTTCCTGCGTTTCGTCACCATCGTTACCTTACTTTTCTTTTGCTTCGCCAAAAGAAAAGTAACAAAAGAAAAGGCGATTTTTTTCCAAAGGCTCCGCCGGAAAAAAAGGGCTCTACGCTGTTATCGCAGTTCGCCAATCATGAGTGTGGCGCTGGTTTTGACTCTATACAGTACTACTATCGGTCATTATCAATCGTATCAACCTTCTTTCCTGATTTAGCTATTCAATCGTCTCACGACCCAAAAAGGCGCCATCATGTCCTCAGCTGAATCTCTGCTATCATCACTTACTGCAAAAATCTGAAAATACTGTATTCCCATATCATATTTCGTACAACTTGTTACTTTTTCCTGAGTTCCAGTATGGTGTGGCTGAGGCCAATGTTGTTGTTCTGGCTGACTACTTCAAAGCCTGTTTCGTCGATCACTTTGAGATACACTTTGCTGTCGTACATCTGGCTGTTGCCGTTGGCCATGGTGGTGAAATATAGCGACGCCATCTGCAGGCTGAATGCTCCGGCTTCATACTGCTGGCAGTCCCAGAAGGTTTCGTTGATGATGATGCGGCCATCGTCCTGCAGCACATCGTGGCACTTTTGCAGTATGCTTATGATCTGTGTGTCGGTAAAGCAATTGAGAAACTGGCTCATGAATATGAGGTCGTAGTCGCCGGGCAGCTGCTCTGCAGGCTCTAGTATGTTTACCGGATGGTAAGTGACCCTTCTGCCGAGATTTGCTGCATCTATCATATTTTTTGCTTCTTCAAGCTGCGCTGGCAGATCAAGGAGGCCTATGTGGATATTGGGGTCGTACTCCATACATGCCAATGCCCACTTGCCGGTATTGGCGCCAATGTCTAATATGCGGGTGGGGTTATGCTCAAATACAAATGGCAGCACCTCGGGGAAGGCGAGGTCTGAATAGTAGTGATCAAAGGCGAACCAGCTGGTTTTGGCTGGCTCAGGGAGTATGGAGAGGCCCTGGTATATGGTGTCCCAGTTACCGAGGTGTTTTAGCCCATTTGGCCTGGCTTCCATAATGGACGATTCGAGGTCTGCGGCACCGTTGCTGCATACATCTCGCATGAAATCTGTATTGATGCGGGCCATGGGATGGTTGATAAAGACATGGCCTGTTTTTGTGAGAAAATAGTGATCTTCATCGCGATATAAAAGCCCAATGCCCAGCCCGGGCTCCATGAGCACTCTTATTCCATAATAGGGTATGTTGGTGTGGCCGGCAACCTGTTTTATTGTACGGCCCTCTGCGCGGGCATCTTCCACATATGCAAGCACACCTCTGTCGCGAAGCATGACCGATGCATGAAATACGTAGGGTGCGAACGCAATAAACTGGGCATCGCGGATGGCCTGGGCTGCGTGTTTTTTGTCGTCTTCAAAAAAACGTTTTGCGGCCTTTTTTTTCGGTATGTCCAATGTATGCATTTTCGGGAAAGTAGTAAGTATCTTGTGTGCAAAAAAAGCCGCTCGCAAAGAGGCGTAAAAGGTTTCTCGCAAACCTGCCTGTCGGCAGACAGGGGCGCAAAGCTCGCAATTCTTTCATTTCGTTTTTAAGACCGCCAAGCGCGAGTGTGATTGTTTATACTGGTATTCAATTTTCAAATGATATTATTTATGATTGATGCCAAAAGCAGAGGTGCAATATACAATTTTGAGGGCAACATAATAGCCGCCGGATGTGTGCAAAAAACAAAATAGCCCCGGACCATCCGGGGCTATTTTATAGATCTTAAGCTATTGATTTAGTTTCCTGACTCTTCAGAATGAACGAGCTCATTTACAAACTTAGCAACTGCTGCGATGCGTGCATGGTTTAGTGCATAGTGGATGAACTTACCATCACGCTCAGTGATAACGATGTTAGCACGGCGGAGGATAGCCAGGTGCTGTGAAGCAACAGACTGCTCTAAACGCAATTTTACATAAATGTCTGTAACATTCATGCGTTTGTTTTCTTCAAGCAGCTTGATGATCTGCTGGCGCAATTTGTGATTGATGGCCCTTAAGGTCATAGCGGCATTCTTCACTGCTACGTAGTCCAACTTGATGTGTTCGCTAGAACCTTCGCTTTTCCGAATTACCAGAGTGTTTGCTGATACTGTCGTTTCCATTAATTTAATTTTACGATTTGATTAAAAATATTGTTTCCCTATCCCTATAATATAAACTATGTGAATATTTTTGCAAACATACTCATTTAAGACGATATGAAATGCATGTTATCGTTAAAAAGTGTTAATCAGAAGTTAAAAAGATTTTGAGTAAAATAAAAAAAGTAGGTAAATAACTTGTTGTCAATTACTTATGTGTATAAACTTGCTTTAGGTAGAAAGGCTCTGATTCCATTAAATTTACAAAGTGATTACAATTATATTTCTCAAAACTATAGAACGACCATGAATCGAGGTCGATTTTAGTGTTACCGCCAATTTGTAAATTATTGATGATGTGTAAACCCCGGGTTAATTTTTCCTGTGCATCAGTAATGATGTATGTACTTCCATTTTTTTCTAACAAGTTGGCCACCTGATCTTCTGAAATGTGCTGTGGGTGTATCGTTTCATTAAAGTCAGGATCATAACCAGCAATGAAGTATTCTTTCTCCCGCGCCAGAAGCAACGAGACGTAGTGAGAACAACCATGGTGTTGCCGGTAAGCCTGGTATGCCAGGAGCGTAAGCCTGTTATCCAGCAGCAAAGGCTTATCCAGGGCATAACACAGGCCTTTGGCAGTAGCAAGGCCTATTCTTAGCCCTGTGTATGAACCAGGGCCTGCGCATACTGTAATTGCGCTAAGCTGCGGTAGTGAAATACCTGCAGCGGCAACAAGCTCAGCGATCATATTATTGATGGCGCCGGCATGGTTGCGGGTTTCCTGAGTGTTCAACGAAGACACAGTAATTCCATCGCCGCTGATCGCTACCGTGCCTACGTCGGAGGAGGTGTCAATGTGTAATAAGTATTTCATCCGATTTTTTTTGTCTTATTAAGGGCCGGATGGAACTCCGTTTCATAAAATAATGTGCAAATGTAAGGAACGATGACAAAAATAAATTCCACCAATTTGAACACTTCTTTTACCTCGATATTGAATATTTCTTGCCTCGGTGAGGGCTACACCGTTCCATTTCTGCTGCGTAGAAAAAGTCTTTATATAGCTCACTATGCGCAGATTTTTCACCTTCCATAAAAGAAAAATAATTATCCAACTTGATAGAATTTATTTTGCCAACGTTCCTTAGAACCCCATTACTTTTACAGCATGGAAAAGAAAATCATTCGCACAGACAATGCACCGGCGCCGATAGGGCCATATAACCAGGCAGTGCAATTTGGTAACATTATGTTCATCTCCGGCCAAATACCGCTGGACCCGCAGACAGGCAACCTGCTGCAAGGCGATATTAAAGCCGAGACAACCCTGGTAATGAAAAACCTCGAAGCCATTCTTACAGAAGCCGGCATGACCTTCGCCCATGTGCTGAAAACATCGATCTTCCTTATGGACATGGGGCAGTTTGCACAGGTAAATGAAGTGTATGGCAGCTACTTCAATAATGAAACAGCCCCTGCCCGTGAAACAGTACAGGTATCAGGCCTGCCTAAGGGAGTGAATGTGGAGATCAGTATGATAGCGGGAAAATAAATTTTAAAAACCGGACAAATGTCCGTAACTTGTGGTCAAATTACAGGTTATGGCAAATAAACATGCAAACCCCGGAAAAACAAAAAAAGAACCTGCCACGAGAATTTCAAGATATATAAATAGTGAAGAGAGCAATATGTCGGGCATTGTGGAAGAGCCAGCCACTGCATACGGTAATGCTTCATCAGCAATGCCACTGCGCAGTGTGGGGTTAATGGGAATGGATGGGAAAAGGGCATTTGCGGACATACAAAATGATAATGATTTTATCAGCATTATACGGAACGGCATCCCAAAAGAAGCAATGACTCACCTGATGGAAATGGCGGATATAACTTTAACTGAAATGGCCTCCATCATCCATACCTCCGACAGAACATTGCGCAGGTATGGTCCCCAACAAAAATTGTCGCAGGAACAATCTGAGCGAATGATAGAAATAGCGAAGTTATATAGCAGAGGAGAAGAAGTATTTGGCGCCATGGATAATTTTAAAGAATGGATGGATACAATACTGCTGCCATTCGGTAATAAAAAGCCCAAAGCGTTTTTAGATACATCACTGGGAATAGGGATGATAATGGACGAATTGGGAAGGATTCAGTACGGAATTTTTGCTTGATGCTGGTATATAGGATAAGCGAATGCAGATATATTAAAAGCCTGTCAGGGCTGGGTGCGGCACTGTTTGGCGGCCGCTGGAACAGCAAGGATGTGTATATGGTGTATACCTCACAAAGCGGTGCACTAGCCTTGCTGGAGGCAATTGTACATATTGGCAAAGTGCCTAAGCCCGGGCTTTATTGCATGGCAACTATTGAAATTCCAGATAATAGCATTGAAAGCTTACAATTAGCAATGTTACCTGCAGACTGGCAGAGTAACCCTTCCCCGAATCATTTAAAAAACATTGGTGATCGTTTTATAGGATCAAACAAGCACCTTGCATTAAAAGTGCCATCAGTATTTATTACGGATGAGCATAACTACTTACTAAATCCCACCCACCCGGAATTCAAAAAAGTAAAGATCATCGCCGAGAAGCCTATCAGGGTTGACGACCGGTTGATGAGCGCATAGCGTTTATCGCTTTCCCACCTCCTTAGCCCATGCATCCTTCAGCGTCACCGTGCGGTTAAATATCAGCTTGTCTGAGGCGCTGTCGGTATCGACGCAGAAATACCCTTTACGCATAAACTGTACGCGGTCTCCCGGTTTAGCAGCAGCCAGCGATGGTTCTATATACACGGCGGGCAGCACCTGCATAGAGTCGGGGTTGATGTAGTCTTTGAAATTGCCTTCTTCGCTGGACGGATCTTCAACCCGGAACAGGCGATCGTACATCCTCACCTCGGCAGTTTTTGCCTCGGCTACACTCACCCAATGGATGGTGCCTTTTACCGTGAGGCCGCTGGTATCGTTGCCGCTTTTGCTTTCGGGCAGGTAGGTACAATATACTTCGGTTATAACTCCGTTGTCGTCTTTCTTGCAGCCTTCGCACTTTACAATAAAGGCCCCCTTCAGCCGAACCAGGTTACCGGGTGCCAGGCGGAAGAATTTCTTGGGCGCTTCCTCTAAAAAGTCTTCGCGTTCTATCCACAATTCGCTGCTGAAGGGCACTTTTCGGGTACCACCATTAGGATCTTCGGGATTGTTTTCTACGTCAAAAATATCTTGCTGGCCGGTAGGATAGTTGGTGATCACCAGCTTCATGGGGTCAAGTACCGCCATAACCCTGTTGGACGTCTTGTTGAGATGTTCGCGC
>CAIRTW010000028.1 GCA_903881585.1 uncultured Bacteroidota bacterium
CAGCCTGGCCGAGAGCAGCTATTGTAGTGCCTTCGAGCTTGTGGCCCATATCTTCGCTGATAACGGTACCGCCTGTGAGAGCAGCAATGTCCTGCAGCATTTCTTTGCGGCGGTCGCCAAAGCCCGGAGCCTTAACAGCAGCGATCTTCAATGAACCACGCAGCTTGTTTACCACCAGTGTAGAAAGCGCTTCACCATCCACATCTTCAGCGATGATCAGCAACGGGCGACCGCTCTGCACCACGCTTTCCAGGATAGGAAGAATGTCTTTAAGTGTGCTTACTTTTTTCTCGTAGATAAGGATGTAAGGGTTCTGCAACTCTACCTGCATCTTCTCTGTATTAGTTACAAAGTAAGCGCTGAGGTAGCCGCGGTCGAACTGCATGCCTTCTACCACTTCTACAGTTGTTTCTGTGCCCTTAGCTTCTTCCACAGTGATAACGCCTTCGTTACCTACCTTGGCCATAGCCTGTGCTATAAGCGCGCCAATAGCGTTGTCGTTATTTGCAGAGATAGAAGCAACCTGCTCTATCTTCTTATTGTCGTTGCCTACTTTTTCTGATTGTTTCTTGAGGTTCTCCACAACAGCAGCTACTGCTTTGTCGATACCACGCTTCAGGTCCATTGGGTTGGCGCCTGCTGCTACGTTCTTCAGGCCTTCGCCTATGATAGACTGAGCAAGAACGGTTGCAGTAGTAGTACCATCACCAGCAAGATCTGCAGTTTTAGAAGCTACTTCTTTCACCATTTGAGCGCCCAGGTTCTCGATAGAATCTTCCAGATCTATTTCCTTAGCTACCGTAACACCATCTTTAGTGATTGCCGGAGCGCCGAATTTTTTTTCTATAACCACGTTACGGCCTTTTGGGCCCAGGGTTACTTTTACTGCATCCGCCAGTATATCCACACCGCGCTTCATCCTGTTGCGCGCATCAATATTGAAGAAAAGTTGTTTTGACATAAAATCAATTTGAAAATTTGAAAATTAGGAAATTTGAAAATTCTTGAATTGAGTACATGTATATGTGCCATTTGCACATTTTCACATTCTCAAATTTGCACATTAAATAACCGCCAGTATATCGCTCTCGCGCATGATCAGGTAGTCTTCGCCTTCGTGAGAAACCTCTGTACCGGCATACTTACCATACAGTATGGTGTCGCCGCTTTTCACAGTCATTGGCTCGTCCTTTTTACCAGGTCCGGCAGCTATAACAATGCCACGTTGCGGTTTTTCTTTTGCTGTATCCGGAATGATGATGCCTCCGGCAGTTTTCTCTTCCGCTGCTGCGGGTTTCACTATTACCCTGTCGTGTAGTGGGGTAATACTTGCTTTTTTAGCCATAGTTTTTATGTTTTAAATTTTTTAAACTGTTTGGTGGGTTTCACCCAATTGCTCTTCAACATTTTCTGTGCCAGTCGCTGGCGGGCAGCAAATGTCGCTATTTTGGCAGACAAATGATGTTAAAACATTGTTTTTTGGCTAAATATGACAGGAGAGTAGTGAATTTTTGACAAAGGATTGCATGACCGTTTTAGGACCTCCATCAAAGTAAATCTTTTAATCCCGGTTAACCTGCCGGCCCTGCAGTTCTGATGGTTTAGTAGCTCCGGTATGGTATATGGTAGGTCTCGGGAAAAAGTCCTTTGATATGGTCAGGATATTTCTTGCTTACATCGTGGACAGAGGTATTTTCAGTTATTTCTTTGATCACCTCGTCCAGCTTGTGCGAAGAAAGAACGATTCCCGCCACTGTTTCTTTTAATTCCACCTCCGGCAATTTAAAATCCAGCAGGTTTGCGAGTCCCAGTATACTGCATAGCGGGCTTCTTACCTTATGCGATTGTATCAAGGCTATTTCCTGCAACTTATCGTTTTGGATCTCTATGGCTTTTATATAATCCACCTGTAAGCTGATATCCTCCGCCATTGTCAGTATCGCTGTTTTTCCTTTGAACGGAATATGGTTAAATATAGCTTCAACATAGAATTCCTCTTTATTTTTCCTGCAGTGCCGGGTGAAGATATTCTGCGGTTCCCCGTGGTTAACGTTTGCCTGTAAGACGTCGCGCAATGTCCCTACGTCGTCTGCTGTTTTAATATCCTCAGCAGTCATGGACAGGAACTCTTCGTTTGTGTACCCATAGTTTTTGATGGCGGCTGCATTCACCTGTAAAAACCGTAAGGTTTCGCTGTCTAAAACCCACATGGGCGAAGGGTTCAGGTTAAACAGGCTTTTATAATGCTCTTCTGATTCCTGTAGCTTTTCGTAAGTAAGCAGTTTTTCGTCGCTTTCTTTTTTCAGTTCTTTTGTCAGCACTTTATTGTTTTTTTTGTTATCATACAAGCTTTTGAGCACTACTACTATCACTAATACCAGCAGGCTAATGCCCGCAGTATACAGTTTTTGTCTGTACTGGTTTTCAGAAATCTCCAGTTTGTCTATCCGGATCTGCTTGTCTTTGATCATTTTTTCTTTATTGCTCAGTTCATCTTCCCGCTCCTGCTCCAGGCCCTTGATCTGGCTTTTGTTTTGCAGGGAGAATATGGAATCTTTGGTAAGCCCATACTGTCTAAGGCTTTCGAATGCCTTTTTGTAGTTGTCTGACAAAGCATAAGCATCAGAAAGGTAGTGGCTGAACTCAATGAGCGGAGCCGAGGAGTTTATTGCGGCACACATAGCCACGGCACTTGCCAGGTACTTTACAGCATTGTGCAGATATACCGGTTTGGGCTGCCCGGCAGTATCCCGGTACATGCGCAGCCAGGTTTCCCCTATGTTGCCGGTATTTACCGCAACAGCTATTTTATTTTCGGTGTTTTCGCTGATATGCAAGGCGCGCTGCTCGTACTCCAGGGCATTCGGATAGTCCCTGAGCTGGCTGTATGCGTCTCCTATATTTGCCAGTCTTATCTGGATGTAACTGGTATCTCTCAGTTCCTCATTGATCTTTAAAGCGGCTTCGTATTGCTTTACGGCGCCTGCATAGTTGCCCTGTGCTCCCAGTAGGCTGCCTGTGCGGCTGTGGCTGCGTGCAATGCTTTCTTTATCACCCAGGTCATAATTGATCTGCAGTACTCTGTCATAGTATGCTTTTGCTTTATCATACTCTTTCTGCTCAAAATAAATGTGCCCTATATTCTCCATGGTCGTAGCGCTCGCTTTTCTGTTGCCAAGGCTGTCATTGATGTTTAATGCCCTGAAGTCGCACGATAAGGCGCTGGAGTATTTGCTTTGGGCAACGTATAAAAATGCGGTGAAAATCATTACCCTGGCTAAGCCAACTTTGTCGCCGGCTTGCTCATATCGGGCTAATGCCTCCTGGTAATAACTGAGTGCGCGGGCATGATCTGATCTGGCTTCATAGCCAATGCCCAGGTCCACCATCGCCAGGGTCACGCCTTTTTCCCAATGTATGTTGCGGGCCAGTTCCAGCGTCTGCTGGCCTCGGCGGATGCACTCATCGGGATTTATAGTGGCGTAAGTGTATGAAAGCTTATCCAGCAGTTTTACTTTATTGCTGTCTGCTGCCGCGCCGGGAATCGCCGCAACCAAAGAATCCACGAGCGACTGCCCATGTATGTGGGCAGACGCAAGGCATGAGGAAAGTGTTAGAAATACTATAAGGAAGTATTTCAGACATGCTGATATCTCTTTGCCTTGCAAAACTGTCCGGAAATATATTTTGTTCTGTTTTTGCCCAGGCGCAATATGATTTTCAGCACTGCGTATGCGGCTATATATTGCGCACAACAGAGGCGCAGGGTGCCTGACAGTTTCTCTTCCACTCATGTGTTAGGTGTTTTTTAGGTTATGTAAATTCAAAAAAGGGAAGATACTATTGTGTATAGGCTGGATACTTTTCCGGTAGCGGTGAAAGTATCTATTAGTTCATCATTATCAAAATACCGCTAAAATTACATAAACATAACTTGCTCAATATATATCCATACAATTAAATAAATTATATACTATATGGGTATCCCTCCATGAGAAAACGTATACTTTAGAAACAAACAATTGCCGATATAAGGGAGCATCGCGGCACACATGGAATATGAATTAATTTTCAGCGCGATTCCTAACTCGCTGCAAGTCGCTATTTGGGCAGACAAATGGTGTTAAAACATTGTTTTTGGCTAAACAAGAGAAGGGTGGTGAAAATTTGACAAGGGGATAGAATGGAAAGGGGCTAAAGATCCCAGTCGTTTATTACCTTTGTTTATATGAAATATGTGTTCCTGTTTTGGGCAGTGATTATCTTTTGTTCACAAAATTGTGCTGCACAGGTTCACGATTCGACCGAATGGCAGCGATATTATGGGCAAATTGAACGATTATTTGAAAAAGCAAGAAAAAATAGGATCGATGGTTACCGGCTGGCTCCCGAATACGAGCGACGGTATGATTCTTTAACGAAAGAATGGGATAAGACGGCGATATTGATACAGAATAATTCCAAGTTAGCTGATAGTGCCAAAGTGGAATTAGCTGCCGAGACATACTGGGAGTTTTTCGGGTTGTGCCATGATAGCGATATTAGACAACCTTTTAAAAATACAAAATAGGCAGAGCACTGCACTATTCAAGAATTTATTAACTGAGCCATTCCTAAATTCTTCCCGCCGCCTTATTACCTTTATTTTTTGAAAACTCAACACAATGGCTTTCGTCATATTTCTTTTCGTCGCTCCAAGTAATTCTGAAATAGAATTAACCTTATTCATCGTAGTAGTATTGGCTATTTTCAAAGCGGTTGAATGGTATGGGCAATCGCAGGATAGGATGGACTAGCATTCTACCCATATGTTTTCCCTTTATAAAATTCGGCATGCCCCGTAGGGGCTATCTGTTTGTAGCAAAAGAATGTTCCAAATGCAATCTTGCCCTGTAGGGGCCATCCCATTCGCGCATCGGACAGCCCGCTCTCTGGGGCATTCCTACCCGATTTATTTTATTACTGCGAACAGATAGCCCCTACGGGGCATAACCCATTATTTTAAAATACTTGAGGCTACACGGTAGACCTGAAGGTCAGGGCTACTAGGAGCATTTTTCGAAAAGTGCGGTTTTGTGCTACACCCCGCGCATCCTAAAATCTTCCTATCCTAAAAATCCTAGTACATTTGCGCATATTTTACTACCAATGAGCGAAGAAAAGTCACTGAATTTCCTGGAAGAAATAATTGAGAACGATATTGCCGCGGGCAAAAACGATGGCCGGGTGCACACCCGCTTCCCGCCAGAGCCCAATGGCTACCTGCACATAGGCCATGCCACATCAATATGCCTCAACTTCGGGCTGGCAAAAAGGTATAATGGTAAAACCAATCTGCGCTTCGATGACACCAACCCGGTGACAGAAGAGACGGAATATGTGGAAAGCATAAAAAACGATATTAAGTGGCTCGGCTTTCAGTGGGACAATGAATTTTATGCGTCGGACTATTTCGATAAGCTGTACGATTTCGCAGTGGCCCTGATAAAAAAAGGCCTTGCCTATGTGGACGACAGCACTGCCGAGGAAATAGCCGCAACAAAAGGATCGCTGGTAACACCGGGTAGCAACAGCCCATACCGCGAGCGCACAATAGAAGAAAACGTACAGCTCTTTGCCGACATGCGTGCCGGCAAATACAAGGATGGTGAAAAGACGCTGCGTGCCAAAATAGACATGGCGCATCCCAACTTATTGATGCGTGACCCACTGATGTATCGCATAAAACATGAGCACCATCATCGCACCGGCGATAACTGGTGCATATACCCCATGTATGATTATGCGCATGGCCAGAGCGACAGCATAGAAGAGATAACGCATTCCATCTGCACGCTGGAGTTCATTCACCACCGGCCGTTGTACGATTGGTTTATAGATCAGCTGGGTATTTTCCCGTCGCACCAGTATGAGTTTGCGCGCCGCAACCTTACCTATACGGTAATGAGCAAGCGCAAGCTGCTGCAGCTGGTAAACGAAAAGCATGTCTCCGGCTGGGACGACCCGCGTATGCCCACCATCAGCGGTATGCGCCGCCGTGGCTATACACCCGAGGCGCTGCGCCAGTTCTGCGATACCATAGGTATTGCAAAACGGGAGAACATCACCGACATCAGCATGCTGGAGTTTTGTGTGCGCGAACATCTCAACAAGACGTCCAACAGGGTTATGGCGGTACTTGACCCCATGAAGCTGGTGATCACCAACTATCCTACCGGCCAGCAAGATATTTTTGACGTAGAAAACAATCCCGAAGATCCTAATGGTGGTACCCG
>CAIRTW010000029.1 GCA_903881585.1 uncultured Bacteroidota bacterium
ACGAATATCACCTAAATCCAACCCTGGAAAATCCTTTACAGTTATCTGATGCATTTTTTTACCCCAAATATCTTGATAATATCGCTACCAAAAATTTGGGTAAGGCATAGCTGTTTTTAGGAGGGGTACGCTGAAAAGCATAGCGAAGCATGCTTTTCAGCGGGGGTGGTCAACTCACACCCGGCAGAAAACTCATTCGCTTTGGCACAGTGATACAATTCGAAAATGAAAGCCGGAATAGACAAGCGTACTCGCGCTTGGCGGTCTTAAAAACGAAATGCGCTCAACCGGGCCCTGTCTGCCGACATGCAAGGGAGCGCGAGAGTTTTTTGGGTGAGCTTATGTGAGTCTCCTTACTTTGACAGCCCTAATAATGACATCTTTTGCCGTTAATACCGCGAAATCCGTTTTTTAACAAATTTTCCATTTCACACCCATTATATTTGCGCACTAATAGTTGTTTATGCGAAAGATCCTTGCCCTTCTGGCAATTTTAATGATACCATCTGCACTGCTGCTGGCACAGGATGACAAAGTGAACGCGAACGCTGCGCCGCCGCCAATAGTGAAACCCTCAAGGGACTTCCTGATGCTGCAGCTCACTTACAACAACTGGATAAAGAAACCAGACAGCGTGAAGACCAAGCCCTTCGGTTTCGGCTTCCGCGGCTCTGTTTGCTATGATTTTCCCATCAAAAAGACAAAGCTGAGCTTTGCAGCCGGCCTGGGTGTAAACGTATCAGTAGAATATCTTGACCTGCAGCAGATTGCCAACTATGATACCGGTGCTGTGCTGGCTCAGCAAGTGCGCTTTATACCTGACCCCGATAGCGTGACTTACAAGAGATATAAATTTGTAACTGCATATATCATGGCGCCTTTTGAGCTCCGCTACTTCAGCAATACCCTGAACAGGAACAAGGGCTTTAAAGCAGCCATCGGAATGCAGATAGGCACATTGCTGGGTGCGCACACCAAGGCACTAACCTCCGTTGACGGTACCAACATCAAGTACAAAGTGGACACTAAGCGCTACGTAAGCCCATGGGATTTTGCAGCAACAGCCCGTGTAGGGTGGGGCAATTTTTCCATATTCGCGTCTTATAACCTCACTACTGTCTTTAAAGAAAATGCCGGGCCGCCCATTACTCCGGCTTCGGTGGGTATATGCCTCACCGGGCTATAAAAAAACGATATTCAGTATGTATAGCGGCCATTGTGCCGCTATATCTTTTTAGGGAAGACTCATCCCTGCAGGGCATAAAAAAAGAGTACCTCGACAGGTACCCTTTTGTGGAAATCTAAATATGGGCGCTCCGCTCCTTAGCTTTCCATCAAACACACACACTATTCGGAAGCGCAAATAATAAGGTTCAAAAACCATACCGGAACGGTATAGGCAGGTATATTTTAACAAAACAGAGTTTTCAATAGATCGAAACTCGCTCTTGGCCTGCCCATACCGAAAAGGCACGTTCGGGCGGGCGTTCTTAAAAACAAAATCAGGTTTGCGCGAAACCTTTTTACACTTACGCGGGAGGCTTTTCTACTTCAGCTCACACCTAAAAGCGCCACCGGATGCCCATGGTCTCCGGGAAGTACAGCAGGTGGAAATCGGCATTCTCACCTGCATACTGAGTGGTATGCGTGGCAACGCCGGCATAGCGGGCAGCAAGCTCTACTGTTACGCCCAGGCGTGGAACGATATAATAAGTATAGCCTATCTGCACACCGTAGCTAAGCCCTACGCCATAGCCGTAATGGTAGCTGTTCACATTGCCCGAATCAGGCATGTTTTTGTCCCTGATATAGCCAAGAGAACCATCGTTCATCGTGGTTACCATGCCCAGCATTAGGCCGGCATAGAGGTTAGACCGGTTGAAACTATGGAAGTGGGTATAGAAAGGTATGGTGTAATTCATTTCAAAAGACTCTGTGATAGCATTGCTGGCTTCAAGAAAAGATACCTGGCTGGTCTTCAGCACCTGGCCATACGTGCCGTTAGGCGTCCAGTTGCCGAATGTTTCCCATTTGCGGTCGCCGAGGTCGAAGGTGAGGAACCAATGCTCATTGAAATAGCGGGTAACGCGGGCAGAATAATCGTGTACAACATTAGTACTAGTACCCTGGTAGCCAATAGCAGGGCCTAAAGGCCGTGTAATGACGCTCAAGCCGCCGTTAAGGCCAATTTCCCAGTTATACTCAGGCGGCATATTTTGCGCAAGCAGGCTGCCCTCCAGGGTCACAAAAGCCACAACAGTGAGTAACAATGCCCTCATATTATAAACAGATTTTAGAAATTAGAGTCAAATCTAAGTAAATAAAGCTAAAACCCCAAACCTCCGCCCGTATGAATGGGGAACAGAAGCCGAATGGGTTTATTGGCTGGAGGATTTATATCCTTTCAAAATCTCTTCGATCCGCTCATCCGGAACGAGGTCTGTTATACTAATGACCTTTATCCTGGGAAAATCAGGATGATTGGTATTTAATACATAGTTACAGGATGCAGTCAGCACGGCAGAGGGTACTTTCAGTAAGGGATGCATCATTTTATCGTACCACTTATTGCCAACTTTCTGGCAGGCAGAATAGTCTCTGAAGTCCCGCCAACCAGCCGGAAGATCTTTTGGCAATACAACTTCTTTACCGAGTTCATCCGGAACATCAATGATAACTGTTTTGAAATCATCATTAAAGCCAACGCCCTGCCTCCTGACCATATTTTCCAAAAATGCAATCGCAATAGAATCGGCGCAATAGACCACAGTTTTGCCAGCCGATGTCCAGCGACCATCCACGCCTGATCCTGCCAGGCTGTTTGCATACTTTTTATGTGCTATTTTGAATACCAGCATTATACAGCGTCTCCGTAAGCAAGCCTGGTTAATTCATCCATTACCAAGTCCACTCCGCCGGGGGTCACCAGCCAATCCATAGGTTTTTCTTTGGCATTCCAGAAAGGCTTTTGAAGCCAGTAATTGAACTCATCTACATTACCTAAAAGCTCTTCGCCCTGCTCAAATAACGCTGCCAGTTTCAGTAAATGCTCGCTCTGCACGGGGTCCAGGCTTTTCTTTCCTTCCCGGTAATTGCTCACCGTGCGGGGAGACATATGGATGATCTGCGCCAGATTTTTCTCCGGCATTTTTATGATCGTTGCCAGGTCGTAAAACAGTTCCGGCTTTACTCCTTTCCGTGCAGATGCAACAAGGCTCCGGCTGTTTGTAAGATCAAACAGCTTAAACTTGTTTTTCACAGACCGGCCGCCAATATTTTTTTTAATTATTACACTCATGGTTGTAATATTTTACTAAAGATAGTGAATTTTTTCCATTTCGGAATGGAATTTATTCATACCCTGGCCCCTGAAGGGGAGTGCTTGCGAATATGTTTTCAGCCGGGGGATCTATCCCGAACATTTTTAGAGTTTGCACCCTACTCCTTCACAAACTTCCTCACCGTAACCTGTCCTGAGCCTGACGAAGGGCTATTTATTTTCACAAAATAAACACCCGCCGAAAACGCTGAAACATCTACCCCACCTGTAAACTGCCGACTGCCAGCTGCCGAGTGTAAGAAATCGAAGGAGCGGGAGCGGGCTTTACTTCAGCAACTCACAAGGCTTCAACCCGGTAACGCGCTTAAAAGCTGTGCTGAAATGGGAGATGCTGCTGTAGCCGAGGGTGTTGGCTACGTCGGTTACAGATAGGCCCTGCTGCTGGAGGAGCTCCTTGGCTTTGGCTATGCGTAGTTCCTGCTGGTATTCGTGTATGGTGCGGCCGGTAACGGTCTTAAAGCCTTTTTTGAGGTAGCATTCGTTCATAGCCACTTTGCGGGCCAGTTCGCGTATGGTGTGCGGCTGGTCTATGTGTTGCTCTATGATGCGGCGTGCGTCCTGTATCTTTTCGCGCTCACTCTCGTGGGCCAGGAAGCGGCAGGCAGGCACCTGGCAGGCTTCAAATGGTATGGTGATGCATTCCAGTGCGCGGCGTAGCAGGTGCATAGCCGCACTGCTCCGCTCCAGCGATTTAATAAATGGCGTAGCCACAGTTTCGGCTTGCAGCTTATCTACCAGGCTACGGGAAAGCGTGCATATAGAAAACGGTATTTGTGTACTCTGGTCGAACCGGAACCGCTGGTTGGCCATTAATGTTTCAGCTGGGTATTGGTCGAAGAATGCAGGCAGAAAGCGTAGTGTACAAACACTGCCACTGGCAGATGATGCCTCTGCAAGTTGCAGGTAAGAAAGCTCCAGGCAAAACTTATGATCGTCTATGGGGTACAGGCTGAGCATACCCTTATCCTCACGGTGCTCATCTTCCGGCAGCGCCACTTCATAGCATTCGCCCTGTATTGCATTGCTTATTACCAGCGGCTCACTGGCAAGGACAGTCACCTCGCCTCCTATGAATCGCTCCACGGGGCTTGGCTGTTGCTTGCTTATGATGACTGCTTTTGGCATTGGACTGCAAAGCTAAGGAAAAACGGCCTCACCCCGGCCCTCTCCCAAGGAGAGGGTGAAGTAGAATGAGTTCGGTGAGCTATACGTCACCGATTTTCAAATTAGGCCGGCATTTTCAAATTTGCACATTTTCAAATTATTTCATTGATCTCGTTCATTACTTCAGGCGTAAGCTTTGCAAGAACCTCTATAGCCTTTAGGTTTTCAAGGAGTTGCACTTCCTTGGTGGCGCCGAGTATCGCTGTAGTAACGTTGGGGTTGTGTATGCACCAGGCTATAGACAGTGTACCTGTTGTTGTGCCTAATTCATTGGCTACTTTTTCCAGCTTCTTTACTTTCTCTATTTTGTCTTCCTGCATTGTCCGCTCCTTGAGCCAGCCGTAGTTTTCCAGTGCCAGGCGTGATCCTTCGGGGATGCCTTTGTTGTATTTGCCGGTAAGCAAGCCGGATGCAAGGGGGCTCCATATGGTGGTTCCTATGCCCACCTCTGCATAAACAGGCAGGAACTCATGCTCCACTTTCTGCCGCTCAAAAAGATTGTATTGCGGCTGCTCCACTGCCGGGCCTATCAGATTCAGCGATTTCGCTACTCTATGTGCTTCCAGTATAGCCTCTGCGCTCCACTCGCTGGTGCCCCAGTAGAGTATTTTGCCCTGTTGCAGCAGTATGTTCATGGTCCATACCACTTCTTCAATTGGGGTTTCCGGGTCCGGGCGATGGCAGAAATAGATATTCAGGTAGCCTGTGCGCATCCGCACCAGTGCTGCATGGCACGCATCGGTGATGTGCTTGCGACTGAGCCCGGTCTGGTTAGGGCGGTTATATTTTCCAAATAATCCGAAGAACACTTTACTCGACAAACAGTAAGAACCCCTGTCCCAGCCCTTCTTGCTCAGCACCTTCCCCATTATCAGCTCCGACTTGCCACCCTCATAGCCTTCCGCATTGTCGAAGAAGTTGACGCCATTATCATAGGCAAGGCTCATCATCTTATCTGCAGCGTTGTCATCCACCTGTTTAGAAAACGTGACCCATGAGCCATACGACAGTACGCCCAGTTTCAACCCCGTTTTTCCCATTCGTCTGTATTCCATAAATTCAAAATTCAAAAGTGATAATTCAAAAAATGAAAAACATCATCAAGTAAAATGCCTTATTAATATTTGGTTGCCTCTTAGAACGAAGTGTAAAAACAATATATCGACCAGGTACCACGTTGGCTTTTACCTTTTGAATTTTGACTTTTGAATTTAAATCATATACACCACCAGCCCATCCCTCAGCTTTGGTTCAAACCAGGTGCTTTTTGGTGGCATTACACTGCCGCTATCCGCTATGTCGAAGAGTTGCTGAATGGTTACAGGGTATAAAGAGAAAGCCACTGCGGCCTCCTTGCTGTCCACCCGTTGCTTCAAAGCTTCCATACCGCGTATGCCGCCTATAAAATCAATGCGCTTGTCAACACGCGGGTCTTTAATGCCCAGCAGCTTGTCAAGCACATTTTGTTGCAGTATGGTTACGTCCAGCACACCTATCGGGTCTTCCGAGAAAGTGCCGGGCTTCGCTACCAGTTCATACCATCTGCCATCCAGGTACATCCCGAAGTCGTGGGCATGGTATGGTTTGTAAGCCTCATCGCTGGGCAATGAAATAACAAAATCATCTTCCAGCATCTTCAGAAAATCCTTGGGGCTCATACCGTTAAGGTCTTTGGCTACACGGTTGTAGTCCATGATCTGTAGCTGGCTGGCTGGGAAAATGCAGGTAACAAAGTAGTTGAACGATTCATCGCCATCTACCGAATAACCATTGTCGCGGCGCTCCTGGCATACCTTCGCGGCGGATGCTGCACGGTGGTGGCCGTCGGCAATATATGTGCAAGGCACATCCTGCGCAAAATGATGAGAAATGGCGGCTACTTTGGCATATTCGCTCACCACCCAGAATATATGGCGCACCCCATCTGATGCTGTAAAATCATACTCAGGAGCATGCGTCTTTTTCCAATCTTCTATGATCTCCTGCACACTCTGGCAGTCATTGTAGGCAAGGAACACAATGCCGGTTTGTGCGCCGGTCATGGAAATATGATTGATACGGTCCAACTCTTTTTCGGGCCGGGTAAATTCATGTTTCTTTACGATACCATTGTTATAGTCATCTATCGATGAGCCGCATACCAGGCCGGTTTGTGAGCGGCCATTCATAACCAGCTCGTATATATAGTAGCAGGGTTCCTTATCCTGTACCATTATTTTTTCCTGTACCATGGCGTCCAGGTTTTCCTTTGCCTTTTCATACACCAGCGAGCTGTGCACATCCACCCCATCGGCCAGGTCTATCTCCGACCGGGTAACATGGTAGAAATTATAAGGGTCTTTTTTGAACGCGCGCGCCTCTGCAACGCTTACCACGTCATAAGGAAGGGTGGCCACTTCTGCCGCCAGTTGTTTTACAGGCCTCAGGCCCTTGAAAGGAGTTATTTTTGCCATTATTTAATTTTACTAAAATGAACCATTTTCCCTTAACACTAAGCCACCCGCCGCATCATATTGAGGATGATGTGTATGGGGGAAAGCTAACATTATTTCATTAAGAACTACTTGTTCGTGCTCAAATTTCTTTATCCAAAAAGAATAAAAGCCATGACCAAGCGCCGTCCTTGCAATTTGGCGGGCAAAAGCCAGCGATCTGTGTTCTAGCCAGTCATAGTAGGAATCGTGAATTATTCCCAAAACTTCAGTTCTGATTTTCCATCTCGTATCCGCTTTTGTCGGCTTATTAACCAATCCCGGATGCCTGTTGAGACCCAGGAGATCAATCGTATTTTGAGCCATCATTGCTATTTCGTCAGTTAGCCCTGCGCTCGGCTCAACAATCTCTGATTCGGTATATTCAAATGCCATTATGGTATTATCAATGTCCGGCCATAAATATCCTGTTCTGTTCAGGTTCCGGTTCAGTTTAACGCCATTGCAATACCTGCAACTTAATAAGAAATTATTCCAGTCAAGTGCATCACCACCATTATTTATTGGGTGTACATGCTCCACTTCTATCATGTTTTTTACCGGCATTTCGCAGTAAGAACATATCCAGCCGATTCTGCCGGCCAGGTCATTTCTTGCATCTTTGTAATAAGAATAAGCTTCGGGAGCTATTCCTTTATCAACACATCTCATTGCTCCAGATTTTGTTCTGCAAGAAATCTCTTTTGTTCAAGGAATGCAGTATAGGCTACATTATCCGAATAAGGCTTGCCTAGCAAATTTAATTCTTCCCGTATTTTATCCAGCTCACCATTTCGTTTTCCCGGCTGCAATTCATTTAACAGCGCAAAGTATTTTTTTGCGGCATCGTACATCGCTACCTTTTTGTTGCTCCATGCCGGGTCTTTTACATCTTGGATATATTCGGCAACATCTTCAAGGCTGTATTCCTCAGCGCCACCGGTGGATACCACTTTTCCGGCGCTCATCTTTATCAGTTCGCCTTCTTCTGTTTCCTGTATAATAAACGGCGAATGAGTAGTAACAATAAACTGCACCTTAGGAAAAATCCTTTTCAGATCGCCTACCACTCTGCGTTGCCATTCAGGGTGCAGGTGCAGGTCCAGTTCATCTATTAATACTATGCCGTCTGTTTCTGTAAGTACCTTTTCTTTCAGCCCTGGATTTAACTGAATGCAGCGATAGACCATATCGGCAACCATACCTATCATATTGCGGTAACCGTCGCTGAGGTTTTTGAAAGGGAGCAGGTTAGGTTCACCTTTTTCATCTTTAAGAATTCCAATTAAATCCTCTTCCTTACGGCTGTAAGCTATATCTGTCCATTCCGGAACCATTGACGAGATCGCCTCTTTTATTATTTTTAAAAAAAGTTCATCAAGGGGACGTTGAAATTTTAAGACCTCGTCTTCATAGGTTTTAAACCAGGATAGAAATGTGTCGCTTGATGCATTTCCAGACAAACAATTTTTATAACCTAAAAAGACACCTTCCTCCTGTTTGAAAAAATCAACCTCATCTTTTTGACTCCATAACCTATTCGTGTTATAACAAACAATCATAGGGAAAACTGTTGCATTGGATTTTGACCTACTCAGTCCCAAGTCGTTTTTAAGAACGTCGGCCAGATTCGATCCACCTTCAATATTAAGAACGGTATTTTTTTCATGGTAAACACGGTTAATATAATTGCCATCGATATTCCAATCGGTGTTACGCCCATGAACATTTCCTATAGCCGTAATAGTTATGGGGGTATGTTCCCTCGGTTGACCGTCTATCAATTCTTTTCTTATGTCAGAGATGCTAAGAGGTCTGCTGGAAGTAGGAATTATTTTTGAAAAATAGCAACCGACTGCAATAGCCAGCGCATCTAACAAACTGGATTTGCCACTGGCATTCTTCCCAATAACCACATTAAAATGCGGGTCGAAGCGAAAAGTTTCGTTTTCAAAGCATTTGAAGTTAGTTATGGTCAGCTCGTCTATCCTCATGCCCTAAAAGTATCATTTTCCTTCCAATTGTTTCATTATTTCCACCAGCCGCTCCACCCAGTCCAGCGGCACGGCATTGTATAACGATGCCCTGAAACCGCCTACAGACCTGTGGCCCTTGATGCCGGTGATATCATTCTCCTCGCACAGCGCCAGCAATGTTTTCTCTGCTTCCGGGGTTTTTGCTGTGAAGCATACGTTCATCAGGCTCCTGTGTGCTTTCTCTGTTACGTAGGGCACAAAGGCGCTGCTGCTGTCCAGCGCATCATACAGCAATTTTGCTTTCTGCTTGTTTTCTTTTTCTATAGTGCTTATTCCCTTCGCGTCGATCCAGCGCAGCATGAGTAATGAAACATATACGCCAAATACATTGGCGGTATTCAGTATAGAGCCTTCTTTTACCTGTGCGTTGTAGCTGAGCATTGGCGGCACCTCACGTGTAGTGCGCTTCAGCAGGTCTTTACGTACCACCGCCAGCGCCACGCCGCCAATACCCAGGTTTTTCTGGGTGGCAGCATAAAACAGGGCATACTTTGAATAGTCGTGCTTGCGACTGAAGATGTCACTGCTCATATCTGCTATCAGCGGCGCCTTTATATCGGGTACCTGGCCCCATTGCGTACCATAGATGGTATTATTAGTGGTGAGGTGCACATAGGCCAGCTTTGCAGGTATTTTGGCAGGCCATTCAGGTAATTTATTGTAGTTGTTTTTCTTAGAAGACGCCAGTACCTGTGCGTCTCCGTAATAGGCTGCATACTGCTGTGCCTCTTCTGCCCAGTGCCCGCTGTCTATGTAGCCTGCTGCACCATCCTGCGGTAAGAAGTTCATAGGTATCATGCAAAACTGCTGCCGGCCGCCGCCATGCATCCATATCGCCTCATAGCTGTCGTCCAGGCCGCACAGTTTTTTTACCAGGTGTTTGCTCTCGGCAAGGATCTCCGCAAATTCCGGTCCGCGGTGAGGTAGTTCAAGTATAGAAAGTCCTGTTTTCTTATACTTATTCACGGCCTTTGAGGCCTCGTGCAGCACTTCCGGCGGCAATGCAGCCGGACCCGCGTTAAAATTGATTTTTGCCTGCATAGTTTTTCTTCTTCTGTTTTATTATTGTTCTTCTGTTGTTTGTTGTTCTTCAGATGTTGTTATCCCGCCACTTACTGCAAACTTCATAGCCTCGCCTGCTGTCATTTCCTTTACTGGTTTTACGTATTTTCCTTCCGTTACTATTACCCATCCTGATATTGCGTAAGCATGCGGCATATAAACCGCTACTTTATTTTCCATGCCCAGGTATGTCATATCCCGCTGCGTCATAAAGCCTATCCTCCAAATTTCCGGGTTCACATTTACACATACCCAAACAGGTTTGTTAAATCGTTTTTTGTCCCCTACGAAAGATTTAATGACATCGCGCACCGACGAAAAAATGTACTTTATTCCCGGTGTGCGCTCCATAAGATGCTCAAAAGCTTCGAACAGCCACTTACCCACAAAAAAACGCGTGCCAAGATACCCTACACCCGTTACCAGCACCACAATGAATATGACGCCAAATCCACGTCCTCTCGGCACAAACGGCACCATGTTATCTATGCCATTGAACGCCGAATAAAGAATGTAGGCGGTAATAGCTATAGGGCTTAACAGCAACAGGCCTTGCAGAAAAGACCTTAATAATACAGCAGCAAAACGGCGCATGATGCGCAAAGGTAGGTAATGCGATACAAACACCTTTTTAAAAATATCTTTACAGCAGCATCATTTAAGATAGAATTTGTAATTTATTCCACTACATTCGTAAGTGCTATATTTTCGTTTTTAATACGCAGATGAAAAAAATCATTTCTTTTTTAATTTGTTTCATAATATCATTTGTACTACTGCAATACAGGGTGGCAAATTCAGATGCAGTGCGTGGCCAGCCGCCATTAAAGGTTACTGTTTGGGACGCATTCGGATACTATGTTTACTTGCCTTCCATATACATTTATCACGATTACAAACAGCTGAACTGGCTGCCAGCCATAGATAAAAAGTATGCGGTGACGGGCGGGGATGGCTACCAGGCCATAAAGCTCGATAATGGAAATTACACCTTTAAATACTTGGGCGGTGTTGCCATTTTAGAAACGCCGTTCTTTTTTATTGGTCATTTTATTGCCCAACACAGCAAATATCCGCCAGACGGATTTTCCCCGCCCTACCAGTATGCACTGGGCTTTGGCGTTATCTTCTACTGTATAATTGCCATATTTCTTTTGCGAAAAATATTGCTGCTCTACTTCAGCGATCTTACCACAGCCATCACTTTACTGGTGGTTTGCCTTGGCACCAACTTCATTCAATATGCAGCGGTGGACAATGGGCAAAGTCACGGCTATATCTTTCCTCTTTACGTGCTGGTGCTATATGCCACGCTACAGTGGCACCGGAAACCTGCGTGGGTCTGGGCTTTGCTGATAGGCTACATCATAGGGCTGTCGATGATCTGCCGGCCTACGGAAGCTATTATGCTGTTTATACCACTGCTGTGGAACACCCACAATAAAGAGGTCGCCCGGCAAAAATGGGCACTGGTAAAGCAGCACAAAAACCACCTGGCACTAGCAGCTCTTGGCGGTTTTGCGGGCATCCTGCCGCAGCTGCTATACTGGAAGGTCACCACCGGTTCATTCATATTTGATGTTGGCAGCAAATGGGATTTCCTCAACCCACATTTCCGTGTTCTATTCGGCTGGGAAAAGGGATGGTTCATCTATACGCCAATCACACTCTTTTTCATAGCCGGGATGTTTTTTATAAAGCAATTCCCCTTCAAAAAATCTGTGCTGTGGTTTTGCTTGCTGAATATTTATATAATCATAGCCTGGTCTGAATGGCGGTATGGCGGCAGCTATTCTACACGGGCACTGGTGCAGAGCTATCCTTTATTTGCCTTACCTATGGCGGCTATAACCGAGTGGGTAGGGCAAACTAAATGGCGATGGCCCTTTTATATTTTGTGTGCATACCTGCTATGCGTCAATCTTTTCCAGGTCAATCAGTACAACCGCACGGTGCTGCATTATGACGATATGAACCGCAGATACTACGGCCGCATATACCTGAACCGGCACCCTACGCCTGTAGATATGAGCCTGCTGGATAATGACGAAGTGCTCAATGATGAGTCGCCTTATCGCAAGAAGACTATCTTACATACAGACAGCGTTTTTCATGTTCACTTTGATGGCAACTCTTCCTTTACATTGTCGCAGGGTTATCCTTTAGGGTTAAGCGAACAAAAAAGATGGCTGAAAGTGGAGGCCGAAATATATAGCTTGGGCTTCTGGCAGAGCTATCTGAACCTGGACCTGAAATGCGGGGACTCGCTGAAACATACGCGCGCCCGCCTTTTTAACGCCATAAGCCAAGATGGCCACGACAACAAATATGCGTTTTATGTGAGCATACCGGCTTACCTGAAGTGCGATGACTTTAAGCTGTACATTACTGATGCCTTTACTTTTGATGGCGATGTACACAAAATAACGGTGACAGAATTTGATAAATAACGACATTTGGTTTAGTCATTTGATACTTATATTTGTGGCCGTTTCCATTGCTGGTAAACATCAAAACTATTGACACTCCCGAAACTAATATCATCCAGGGCCTTGCAGGCATTAGCGCTGCTACTATTGCCATTTTGCAGCCATGCGCAGAATGGCGCCGGTGGGGTAACGCCATGGTCGGGGTTCGGAATTGAGGTGAACCCGATCTTTGAAAAGGTGTATAAGCACGAGGCCAAATTTACGGTGCCGCTACCTGCCCTTACTACCGGCCTTGATGTGAACCTGAAGCTGCACACCTATGGCAAAATGGCCTGGGAGCAACGGCGGAAATATCCTACAGTGGGGCTTGGCATCACCTACATCAACTACGGCATCGACTCTATCTATGGCCGCTGCATTGGTATCTATCCCAACATTGAGCTGCCGCTGGTAAGAGGTAAGAAGCTGGAATGGACGCTGCGCATAGGCGATGGTATAGGTTATGTAACGCAGCACTACAGCCGCATAGACCCGGTTGACACCCTGAATGTGGCCATAGGCAGCCACATTAACGACTTCTTTTCCTTTAATACCGATCTGCGCTATCACATAGATAACCATTGGGACATACAGCTGGGCGGCAACTTTAATCATATCTCCGATGCTTCCTACCACAAGCCGAACCTGGGTGTGAACACTTATGGCGTGCATATCGGATTCAGTTATTTCCCTGTGACCTCAAAGCCGCCGCATATAGAGCGCAAGCTGGATACGCTGAAAAACAGGTTTCTTTTCCAGATGCGGCTGGGAATGGCGTTTGTTTCCAGCAATGCACCATCGGGCCCTTTGTACCCTGTGTATATTGTGTCCGGCTATGTGAGCAGGCGCTGGCTGGGCAAGAATAAGATGTTCCTGGGTTACGACTATTCGTACCACAGCGATATTTATGCTTTTTTGCGCAACAACGAAATATACAACGGCCATGAAGCCAGCCACTCTTATGAAACCGCAGTATTTGTGGGCAATGAGTTTATGCTGGGCCGCGTAGGCGCTGTGCTGCAGGTAGGTGTTTATACCCATGAAGCGGCCCTGAAATCGGACCCTTACTACGAGAAGATTGGCGGCAACTACTACCTCGTTCAGAAAGAGCACGGGCCCATTAAAGAATTCTTCTTATCTGCATTTCTGCTCACGCACAAGATCGTGGCTGAACTTGGCGAGATAGGGATGGGGGTAGGGTTCTAATAGCTGTGGGACACCTGAAAACTATTTTATCACCTTACCATTGCACTGCACTAATAAGATCTCTGTGTCATTCTCTTCTTTATGCTTGATGATATACTTCAGACTGCCGGAGTCTTTTATGAGGCTGTCGCCGATATTAACTACGTTCCATAGTTCAGGTTCTACCGGCTGGTACTGCAGGCCATTGCTCATGGAGTAGGTGAAGGCGTTCTTTGCGCCATTGGTGCTGTCGCGATATTTAGCTTCTACCCGGTAGTGCAGATAAACGGGCTTTTCGACCCTGTCTGCCTTTTTCTCAAACTGTCCGCACCTGTTCAAACAAGCGGGCAAAAATATCGTTGCATATAATGCAATGGCGAGAAAAATTATTGTTCTTGTTTTCATATGCGTTTGTCGTTTTTAGGTGTCCCCACACGTCAAAGGTGTGGGACATCTGGTCACCATTTTGGTTTTACAAAATACAGTACGGTATTATCCGGGTCTTTGAAATGCAGGTACAGGCCAGACTTGCCATCATCCTCATCCTTGTAATGAATATTATTTGCAGCCAGCATTGCTTTTGTGGCATCTATATCATCTGTCATAAAGCCTATAGATACGGTGCCAGAGCTGTTCTCTGCACTATGCGACGGATGAATACCGATAGTAATGCCCGTAGTCTCTATCATAGCATAATGGTTGTCCCACCGCTGCTTCAGCGTGAGCCCTATCTGCTCATAAAATTTTATCGCTGCATCCATGTCTTTTACCATGATGGTAACGTTCGTTCCTGTGATCTGTGACACGAGGTGTGTTTTTGTAAAAGTAGAAAGAAGCCTCTAAAAGGGTCTTTTTATTTTTCCAGATACCTTGCACTGGGCATATCAGGCTGCACGTATTTTGTACTTCTTTTTTATTATCGGTGCGATGGTAAGGGCGGAATCTAATGTAGCGATTACAGTTTGCAATGTATCTACAGTGAGATTGGCAATATATCCATATTTAGGATCACCGCTGGTGATGCAGTCATAAACATCTGATGTCAATCTTTCTTGTATTTGCGAACAATCTATGAAGGAGTCCCATTTTAAAAATGGATTGTCAGACGCGAGAACAGGGATATGCAACTTCTTTAATCTTTCGGCTCTAAACAAATTAGGATTGACCTCGCTATTGATATACACGGTTCCTAAAGCAATATGATCATCCGTTATACCTACAACAACATAATACTTGTTTTTAGGTGGGTTTGTGGTCGTGACATATTCAAAGATGATAGACCCAACATTTAACCGGTCATCGTTCAATGCCATGAAATGTGTTTTGATTCTCGATGTTTATCTGGATATACTTTAGCATATCGATGTTAGCGCCCGCTGCACTGGCAATATCATAAACACTTATTCCCCCGTTATTATCTGCTTTTTCCCAGGCTTCATCGTGCGATTGTGCAGTTAGTTGTTTAAAGCTTAAACTTCTGCACCTGTCAACAGATGTATTGAGACACTCCATATCAGACTCAGAAAGGAAATTCACATTAGCAGGCCTTTTAGCGCCGATATACATGCCATCTACAATTTCAAAATCAGCATTAACATCGCGGTCTATATTTAAATAGCTTTTATCGCCCCGGATGAATTTCACCATGTCATTAATGAAAGACGGTACTGGTCCATTCTTCATGGCAACATAGTAATCCCCTGTTATCGGTCTGCCGTACTCAGCTAAATGGTTTTTCTCTGAAAAATAAAGAATCTTAAATAATTTATGAATATCGCACGACTCCAACCTGTTCAAAATAAACAGGCTGGCTTCAATGCTTTTATCAATATTCATCTCAAAATTCATAACACAAAGGTAAGCAATCATTTATTTTAAGCTACATACAAGGCGAATTTGTGGATATCTTAGCTACTTGCCAATGCTACTTCTCCAAATACTCCTTCAGCGATGTCCCCAGAATGTGTGTCCAACCCGCCACAAAATTTTCTTTTGCGAGATCTTTGTGTGGGATTACCGGGAAGGTTTCGATGCCGGTATGGGTTAGTTTCACGCGGGTATTGCTGCCTTCTGCAAACAGTTCGAAGGTGACTTCTGAGGAGCCCGAATAGCCATCGTAGCGCCAGGTGTAGGCCAATAGTTTGCCGGGTATTACCTTTGTTACTTTACACAGATGCAGAAATTCGCGTCCTTCTTTGCCGCCGGTGAAACTGAATTCAAAACCGACCTCTGGCCTGAATGCTGCAAGATCAAAATACCATTTGGCCATTTTATCCCGGTTGCTGATGGCTTCCCATACCGTATCAATGGGCGCATTGTAGGTTCTTTCGATGATCACGTCAGGATCCTTTTTTGCACCTGCATTGATGGTCATATACACCTGTAGTTTTTCCAGGTTTTGTTTAAGTCCTTCATCTGCTTTGAATGTTTTGACTACCTGCTCAAACTGTTCTTTGCTTTCAAACAGCATGTGCCAGTCGATCAATGTTTTTTCCCCTTGTGCGGTGAAAACGATTGTTGTTATGTGCTTAGGTGCAGAAACATGGTCGAATACAATACGTTCGTGTTTCACAACTTCTTTGTAAACGTTCTTGTTCTCATAGTCGGTGCCGTCAGGTCCATGCATGATGAAGTCCCATTCGCCACCGGGCCTCACATCCATTTTGTGAATGGTGTTGGTAAAGCCATTTGGCCCCCACCAGTTTTTGATGTTACCGGGTGTAGTAAATACTTCCCATACGAGGTCTATGGGTGCATCGAAAAGGCGTGAAATGTGCAGTTCACGGTCGGGTGTGTTACTACTTTTTGGTTCCATTGTTTTTCGGTTTTTTAGATTGAAGTTGATTTAAATAGTCTCCGAGACTGTCCAGCTTTGCCTCCCAGAATTGTTTGTATTGTGCTATCCAGTCCGACACTTCGCCCAATGCCTTAAAGTTGGCTTCGCAATATCTTTCCCGGCCCTGTTGCTTTATAATGATAAGGCCGCACTCGGTAAGGATCTTTATGTGCTTTGAGATAGCAGGTCTGCTAATATCAAAGTGTCCCGCAACCCCGTTTGGTGTCAGCCGCTCGTGGGCCAGAAGGTTAATTATGGCTCTCCTGTTAGGGTCTGCTATAGCCTGGAATACATCTCTTCTCATTTCCTTTCTTCGGCTTATTGTAACCGATCAGTTACAAATATATGGGAAACCATTCGGTTACGCAAATTTTTAACAAAAGGGGCAGTTAGCAAAGAACAAATTTGTGAGCCAGCACCCTGGTTAAGTTTCAGTTTAAGGCCTCGATATGTCATGGTTCGGCGGGGCTCACCAAAAGCATTTCTATTTTTGCTTTTTACTAAAATTTCGATGACACTAAACCGTCATTTTCACATTAAATGGGTATTTATCCACAATTGGCGTTTTTCTATGTTTTTAGGGCATTTTTAGCGTTTATTTACTTGTTTCAAAGTTATATTTTGGGTATCTTTGGGAGGTTAGAAAAGTCTATTAAATTATAGATATTCTTATTGCATTTTAAATACGGCTGAAGCAAGCGCTGCACTACCAAACTGAAGAGGCAAAAACCTTTGTGTGCATAACTTCCCTGTGTGGGCAGCTATTGAATTTTATTTAAAAAATGGATACTGAAAACGTAGTGTTACCAATGCCGGATTATGGCGCGGATAGTATACAAGTATTAGAAGGCCTTGAAGCGGTGCGCAAACGCCCGTCCATGTATATAGGCGATGTGGGTGTAAAGGGCCTGCATCACCTGGTGTATGAAGTAGTGGACAACTCTATAGATGAGGCACTTGCCGGCTATTGCAAAAACATCAAGGTAACTATTCACACAGATAATTCTATAAGCGTAATAGATGATGGCCGCGGCATACCTACCGGCATCAACGCCAAAGAAGGTGTGTCAGCGCTGCAAATGGTAATGACACTGCTGCATGCCGGCGGCAAATTTGATAAAGACAGCTACAAGGTATCTGGCGGGCTGCATGGTGTGGGCGTGAGCTGTGTGAATGCGCTTAGCTCTCATTTGCATGTAACTGTGCGCCGCGAAGGAAAAACCTTTGAACAGGAATATGAAAAGGGCGTTCCCTTATATGCCGTGCGCGAAACAGGCGAGGCCTCTGAACATACCGGCACCCTCGTTCACTTTCATCCAGATGGGACGATCTTTAAAGATCTCGTTTACAACCGTGAAATACTTGCCGGCCGCCTGCGTGAACTGAGCTACCTGAACAAGGGCATCCGCATCATAATGACCGATGAGCGTGAAATGACAGAGAGCGGGCAGATGCCAACAGAAACCTACTACAGCGAAGGCGGCATAGTAGAGTTTGTGCAGATGCTGGACGACAAGGCCAAGCGCGATCCGCTGTTGTCTCAACCAATATTTGTAGAGGCGCATGACAAGGAGACGAATGTTGCCGTGGATGTTGCCCTTTCTTACAACAGCTCTTACAGCGAGAACATATTTTCCTACGTTAATAACATCAACACCATAGAAGGCGGTACGCACGTGGCGGGTTTCCGCCGGGCAATTACCCGTGTGTTCAAATCTTATGGCGATAAGAACAAACTGTTTGAGAAAGCCAAGGTAGAGATCACCGGTGATGACTTCCGCGAGGGGCTTAGCGCCATTATCTCTGTGAAGGTGCCGGAACCACAGTTTGAAGGGCAGACAAAAACCAAGCTCGGCAACAATGATGTGATGGGCGTGGTGGATGTGTGCGTGAGCCGTGTGCTGGAAGCTTTCCTGGAGGAACACCCGAAGGATGCAAAGATGATCATTGATAAGGTGATCCTTGCAGCGCAGGCCCGTGCAGCGGCCCGTAAAGCCCGCGAAATGGTGCAGCGTAAGAGTGTGCTCACCGGAGGTGGTATGCCTGGCAAACTGGCTGACTGCTCTGAAAGAGACCCATTTAAGTGCGAGCTATACCTTGTGGAAGGGGACTCGGCGGGTGGTACTGCCAAGCAGGGCCGTGACCGCAGCTACCAAGCCATACTGCCACTGAGGGGTAAAATACTGAACGTAGAAAAAGCACAGGAGTACAAAATATACGAGAACGAGGAAATCAAGAACATGTTTACCGCGCTAGGTGTAAGCGTGGGCACTCCTGATGACCCGAAAGCACTGAACCTAACCAAGCTGCGCTACCACAAGATCATCATTATGACGGATGCGGATGTGGATGGTTCCCACATTGCAACGCTAATACTTACTTTCTTCTACCGATATATGAAGGAGCTGGTGCTACAGGGTTACGTGTACCTGGCGCAGCCACCACTATACCTGGTAAAGAAAGGCAAGGAGCAGATATATGCCTGGACTGAAGAAAACCGCCTGGCAGCCGTTGCAAAACTGGCGAATGGCAAGGAAGACTCAGTGAACATACAGCGGTACAAAGGCCTTGGTGAAATGAACGCAGAACAACTGTGGGACACCACCATGAACCCCGATACACGCACCCTGAAAAGTGTAACAATAGAAAGCGATACTTATGCCAATGAGATATTTGCTATGCTGATGGGTGATGAGGTGCCACCTCGTCGCCAGTTTATAGAGACTCATGCGAAATATGCGAAGATAGATATCTAGCTAAGTCAAAAGTTAAAATTCAAAAGCTAAAAATCCCGGTATTTCTCATTGAAGTACCGGGGTTTATTATTTTTGATCCGGTTCGAACTCGAGGACGGCGGAGTTCATGCAGAAGCGCTGGCCGGTGGGTGGTGGGCCATCATCGAAAATGTGGCCGAGGTGCGAGTCGCAACGGCCGCAAAGGACTTCGGTGCGGCGCATACCGTGGGTGTTATCGTTCTCGTAGCGAACACTTGTTGGGGTGACGGATTCGTAGAAACTTGGCCAGCCACAGCTGCTGGCGAACTTGGCATCTGACCTGAACAGGGGATTGCCGCATACTGCGCAATAGTAGGTGCCTTTTGTATCAGTTTTATAATATTTACCGCTGAAGGCATATTCTGTGCCTTTATTCCGGGCGATGTTATATACATCAGCCGGCAATACTTTCTTCCACTCAGCATCGCTGACGTGCAGATGAGCAGTATCTGTGCGGGAATAGTATGGGTTGTGTTTTTCGTTTGCCATGGTGTCTTTTGTTTGTTGCCCTTTGCAGGACCAGCTGATGGCCGCAACATAAAGGCTTGCTAATATGATTGTCAATTTACGCATATCTGCTTGTTATAAACGAGTTTTTAAGCAAAATCGTTTTGTGATGGCGGTGCTTTAATATTTTATTAACGAAAGTACAAGATGTATTGTATTCTGTAGCCGATTGATAAATTTGCAATATGGTTTCGGAAAGGTTAATAATAAAGAGGGCGAATAGAGATGACGCAACGCAGTTAACTGAACTTAGCGCGTGTACTTTTCAAGATACTTTTGGTGCGCCGGTGAACAAGCAGGAAGATGTTGACAGGTACGTTGCTGATGAGATGAATATTGAGAAACTTACAAACGAGCTCAGTGATAATGCTAATCGTTTTTTTCTTGCTTACTATGATGACCTGCTGATAGGATATGTAAAAATGCGGGCTACAATAGTACCTCCGGAACTTGAACAATACCATCCTATAGAGATAGAGCGGCTATATGTGCTCAAGGAATATCATGATAAAAAGGCTGGTGCGACATTAATGAAGTTCTGCCTTGACTACGCATCTAGTAATGCCTACGATATGGTGTGGCTGGGTGTGTGGGAGCATAATTATAAGGCACTGAAATTTTATAAAGATTTTGGGTTTGAGTTGTTTGGATCGCACCCGTTTGTGCTGGGGGATGATGTGCAGACAGATGTGCTGATGAGAATGGCGCTGAGATAGTCTCTCGCAAAGAGGCGTAAAAGGGTTTCTCGCAAAGAGCCGCAAATCCTGCGTGCCGGCCGGCTCGCAATTCACTCATTTCGTTTTTAAGACTGCCAAGTGTGGGGTTGAGTTATTACAAGCCCAGGCAGCCGAGGTTCCTTTTTTTGTTTTGGTGCATTTCAAATCTTCGCAATTGAATCTACATTCAACCACTATCGTGGTTGTGTACATTTAAATCTTTATTCCCCGGATTTCATCCGGGCTATTCATATTCAAGCCCTCCGGGCTTTTCAATGCGGTTTTATTGCGTTTATTTATACACGAAAGTTTGAATTGCATCTTTTTGTTTTTAAGAGCGCAAAACGCAGAGATCCTCTTTTTGCGATTGGACTTTGTTTGCGAAGCAACAAAATATCCACAGTGAATTTATGGACTGAAACCCTTTACCGTATTGGGTTTGAGTTGAGATATCCACAGTGTTTTGTTGGAATTTTTCGGGGCAGATGATATGGGGTCGTTTTACCTTTGTGGCATAAACTCTATTTTGTATGCGCGGACAAAAAATCTTCAACGACATTATTAAGGATAACGGGATCACCAGAACCTTGAGAAGAGGGCGTAATAACTCGCTGATAGATAAGCGGAATGAGTGCCTGATAGCGCGATACTACTACTATGCTTCGATAAAGAACAAGTGCTATGAGGATATCCTGAGGCAGATAGTGTCTGAGTTTTTCCTGTCGCCCGCTACTATTACCAATATCATACTGGAGCATACGGAACAATTACAGTTTCTGAAACAAAAGGGGCCGGTGCTGTATTATTTTCAGAACAGGTGGCCTCATTTGAAGTGGTGAGGCGCTGATCCATGCGAAGTAAAAAAGGTCTCTCGCTAAGGCGCAAAGCCCGCAGTCTCACTCATTTCGCTTTTAAGACCGCCAAGCATGAGTACGCCGCTTTGCAAACAAATAGGTGTAGCACACTTTGGAAGTGTGCCACACCGGGGTATTAAAGCAATATCTGATCTGCGACTATTAGTGTTGCGGGGGTGTATTGCTGCTGCGGCTTTGTGCTGTAGTCTTCGAAAGTGAGGCTGTAGCGCAGCTCGCGGACGCGATAGTTGTCAGTGCGCTTTTGGGTGAGGGCGCTGGTGCGGATGAGGTGGCCATAGTCATCGCCAGGAGACCAGCCCTGGAGGGCAAGGTGGAGCGACCATTCGATGTCGTAGTAGCCAAGGGCCTGCTCAATATAGGGATCGGGGGTGGCCTGGCTGGTATTGCTGTAGGGGGCGAAGCCTATCTTTACAACAACTGTACCGTTGGCTATTTGCACGTTGTCGCCCATGTTGTCGAAATTGAAGTCTTCGAAGTCGATGAGGGCGCAAGGCCACGAGACCGGTGGGCGTGCAACGGGTTTGAGCTGGTTGAGGTCCTGATCGATGTAGGTAATTGCGGTTACCTGGGACTGGATGCGGGCGCGGAGTGCGAGGAAGATGTTGGCGAAAGGGGAGTTCATATTTTTGGAATTGGGAATTTGGTCCCGATAGCTATCGGGATGGAATTAGGATTGTTGCTTTGGCGGGAGATGAGTTAGCTGATTTGCGCGAGCCAACCACCCCAGACAGGCGCTAGCGCCCGTCACAGACCTGTCGTCGTGCCGTTGCGGGCACCTTGAAAAGAGGAGGGGAGTGTGTTGCGTGCTCTCATTTTCCGATTAAATAGAAACTTCTATCAAAACTTGTAGCGGACACCGAGTGTGGATTGAAAGGCTGCAAGTTTAATGTTTGTCGCTCCTTCGTTAAATGAAATATAGTCGCCACTTAATTCTGCGTTGATGCCGAGGTGCTTTGTGACGAAAACAGTAGCGCCGACCTGGGCGCCAGCTAACGGGCCATCGCCATAGCTGGATAACGCAACCATAGATGTGCCGGGTGCGTTTTCTCCCCACCTGAGATCTGGTGAGAAGACATATCCCAGGTTTAGCCCAAAATAAGCTTCGAAATTATAGCAGGTAATAACACGGTTCAGAAACAGCTTCAAGGGGATAGCCGGAGCCGCGATCTGTATTTTATTTTCGCTGTTGAAATAGCCCCCTTCGTCGGGGTAAATGCCGTTGTTAACCACTGGAGGAAGCGGATACATAAATCTGTATGAGAGGTTTATTCGTTCTGCAGAGATACCTATCTGCCAGTGGGGCAATACATACATTGCTTTTATGGAAAAGGCCGGTGTGGCGGCAGATCGATTGAGGCTTGTCTCGTTAGCGGGAGTGGTGTGAAATAAAGGAACGGTATTAAATCCCTGGCCACCGTTCAGCCCGAATTCGAAATTCTGGGCGGACAGCGTTCCTGCGATGAAAAGGGCGAAAATTGATAAAAATATTGATTTCATATGGGTGTTTGTGTAAAGATATATATATAGACGGTAAATTATACGGATGGGTTGGGGGCACACCTCTCCTCGGCCTCTTGCGATTGTGCAAAATGAAGCACAGTGTTCTGGGCGAGCCAACCACCCCGGCTGAAAAACACTGCTTCGCTATGTTTTTCAGCACGCCCCTCCTAAAAACAGCTATGCCTTACCCAAATTTTTGGTAGCGATATTATCAAGATATTTGGGGTAAAAAAAATGCATCAGATAGCTGTAAAGGATTTTCCAGGGTTGGATTTAGGTGATATTCGTCGTAATAATCGTTTTGTCTCCATTATTAACAACATTAACCATCAGCCTGGTAAGAGTATACCTCAGCACAGTGGTAGCTGGTATGATACAAAGGCTACCT
>CAIRTW010000030.1 GCA_903881585.1 uncultured Bacteroidota bacterium
CGACTGCCTACCTTGGTTCTGACTTCCCGAATGCGTAGCATTTTTGCACTGTTAGTGCGGTCAAATTACAATTTCTCTACCGCAACTCCCTGAAAATCAAAGCCTATTTTTTTCCTAAGTTCAAGACCGGACAAGTCAGGAGCTTGTTTAATTAAATCTCTGTATTCTTTTACAACCATACGGAAAATAAATCAGCAAAAATACCCTGTCGCAGCCAAATGATTTTGACATCTCTAAATTCTTGCCCCCCATTATGGGACGGGGGTTTAGCGGTATATTAATACTTCGTTTCTTCCACCATTATTCCGACAAGCGCGGTACATTCCTTCGCTGTTAAACGGCATTTCAATATTACCTGACTTGTCTATAGCTATCAATCCGCCTTCACCTCCAATCTTTACCAGTTTATCATAGACAACTACATCGCAGGCATCTTTAAGCGATAGCCCTTTATATTCCATGAGGCAGGAAATATCATAGGCAACCACGCAGCGTAAAAACAGCTCCCCATGCCCGGTACAGGAGATAGCGCAGGTATTATTATTCGCATAAGTACCGGCTCCCGGTATAGGGCTATCACCTATGCGCCCGAATTTTTTGTTGGTCATACCTCCTGTGCTTGTTGCTGCTGCGAGATTTCCTTGCTGGTCTAAGGCGACAGCGCCTACAGTCCCAAATTTTTTATCGGAGTGGTCAAGTTGCACCCTGTCTTCCTTCAGAGCCTCCTGCCACTGCTGATACCGCTGTTCTATGTAGAAATACGCATCATCTTCAAAATCAAGGTTCTGCAATTTTGCAAATTGCTCAGCGCCCTGTCCGCAAAGCAGCACATGAGGGCTATGTTCCATAATAGCCCTTGCGAGCTTCACCGGATTTTTGACATTGCTGATACCACATGCAGCGCCAGCTTCCAGCCCCTTGCCAAACATAATGGCCGCATCCATTTCATGCCCGCCGACATTATTGAATACCGCGCCTTTTCCTGCATTGAAGAGCGGAAAGTCTTCGAGCTTTACAACAGCAGCCTCAACAGCATCAAGGCTGCTGCCACCTGCTTCCAGTATTTTATATCCTGTATCCAGCGCGTCCTGCAAGCCGGTTTCGTATTGTGCCTGTAGAGCAGGCGTCATAGTGCTGCGCAGTATAGTGCCCGCGCCACCGTGTATCGCTATTGAAAAGTTGTTTCCCATTTGAGTGTAAAGGAATGAATAAAATTGGTCACGAAACAAAATACATCTTCATCTGCCCCTTATTTTTTGCATCAATTTCACCCCGATATTGGCAACTGAATTTACCCATCACCAGTTCATAGGTAGTCTCTGAAATGTTTATTTTTCCAGCCTCACTGTTTTGCTCCATACGTGCTGCGGTGTTCACCGTGTCGCCCCATATATCGTAGGCAAATTTCTTTACGCCCACTATGCCTGCCACCGCATTGCCACTGTGAATGCCCACACGCACTTCAAATGCCTTGTCGCCGATCTTCGCCTGCCTTGTTTTCATATAGGCTACAATTTCAACCGCAGCGCCTACTATATTTTCGGCATGATGCGGATCAGCTACCGGCAGGCCCGCAACAGCAAGGTAGGCGTCGCCTATTGTTTTTATTTTTTCTATGCCATACTTGCTTACGATCTCATCAAATGCCTTAAAGCAGGTATGCAGTTCATTTACCAGTTCCTTCGGGGTCAGCAGCTCGCTTGCCTTTGTGAAGTTCACAAAGTCGGTGAACATTACAGTAACACGGTCGAAATATTTGGCCTCTGATATCCCTGTCGATTTTAATTCAGCCGCAACTTCGGCTGGTAAGATGTTCAGCAATAATTCATCTGATTTTTTCCGCTCAAATTCGGATCTCCTCTGTGCTTTAAGAAGGAAGAAGGAAAAGCCCATAAGCAGGGCAATGCCCGCAACGCCAAACCAGATATAGCTACGTTGCCTGTGCAATTGCAGCGCAGTTATTTTTTCTTTCGCATCGGTCTTCAGGCTGTCGGCCTGGTGTTTCAGATTGTACTCATTCTCAGCGTTTATTTTAGCTATCTGCTGGGTATTGTCTTTTGAAAAAATACTGTCCTTTGCTGCAGAATATTTTTTGAAATTCAGTATCTCATTTTTCAGGTCGCCTTTCAACTGGTAAACTTCAGAGATGCCCTCGTAGCAGTCCATTTGTATATCCAGTTGATTAATGTCTTTTGCTATGCTGAGTGCCTGCTGCAGGTACTCCATGGCTTTTTGTATCCTGGCGGCTTTTCCGGCCGGTATTGTTTCATCGGGCTTGTATGGGCCTGAAGACAGTTCCCCGCTTCCTTTAGTCAACGAAGCAGAATGACTACTTCTAAAAGTACTGTCGTGCAATATTTCGAGGTAGGCGAAGCCGATATTTTTAAGCAGAAAGCCTTCTGCATATTTGTCTTTTATCTCCTGATCGATCTTTAGCCCTTTCAACATAAAGGTTATCGCCATCGTGTAATTTTTCTGGTCGGTATAAACATTACCGATGTTTGCGTAACACTTTGCGATTGCAACACTTAGGCCGGCATCTTGCGCCATTTTCAACCCCATAAAATCATACTCCAGGGCTTTTTCATCATTTTTTTGCCAAAAATAGATAGTGCCGATATTTATCGTAGCCCTTATCAAAGCCTGTTTATCGCCCAGGTCTTCCGATAGTTTTATTGCCTTCATAAAATACTCCAGCGCCTGGGGATAATTCTGCTGCATCTGGCATACACTGCCGATGTTGCATGTATTCGAAGCGACCGCAGTTTTATCCCCTGTTTCTTCGGCCATTTTCAATGCGAGAAAAAAATATTCCAGAGCTTTTGTATAGTTGCCCTGCTGCCCATAAGCCTGGCCAATATTCGTAGTAACATTTATCACCCCTTTTTTATTGCCCGTTTCCTGGTCTGTTTTCAAGACTTCTCTAAAATATTCCACTGCCTTTGGGTAATCCGATCTGCCCAAGTAACAATTCCCAAGTGAACTATTAGCCATTGCAGCGCCTTTGTTCCATTGCAGTTTATTTGCAAGGTCTAATCCTTGCTGGCCGTATTTTACACCTTCATCCGGGTTAATATGGCTGTAGGTAAACGATAGGTTGCTGAGCAGCTTCACTTTATTGCTGTCATCGTTGTTCTTGAAATGCTCTGTATTCAGTTCAGTAAGAAAAGAGTCTGCAAGCGCCTGTCCCTTCTTTTGAGCATAGAGATCTGCACAACAAAGAGTAGCGCAAAACAGGAACACGATCATGATAAGCTGTTTCATTAAAACGGTTTGAATTCACAAAATATGGATAATCCCCTATATTTATAAATCGTACAGGCAGAGGTAGCTATTCTTTCCTGGTTTTATATTGTCATCGTTCCTTAATATCTTTGATTGGTAACAATATTAGTAAACAAATAAACATTATACCCTTATGCAAAAAATATGCTTAACACTTACCTGCATTCTATCAAATGCACGTCTGGCACTAGTATTTTTCATACTGATGGGCTTTAGTATGTCTTCTTATTCCCAGAAGATTCTCCTTGTAAATGACAATGATGACATAGTATATAACACAGACACCTTTAAAACCGACTTGAGCAATACCATATACAGCGGCTACCATTACTGGAGCATTCCTGACTCCGCTTACAACGCGCCAACAGCAGCCTTTATGGATACCTTCGATCTGGTGATCTGGTATGCTTCAACTGATGGTGTAGGACTACAGTTTTGGAACGGAACCGGAACAGCGGGCAACCCGAATGTGGTTACCTATGCCCAGACCGGTAAACCACTGTGGATCATAGGGCTGGACATTCTTTACGAGAAGTATGCAGAGGGGTCAACCTTTACTGCTGGTGAGTTTCCCAAAGATATTATGGGCCTTACCTCCTACGATGTACAGTCGTATGTAGATGATGGAAGCACAGGCTGCCCGCAGGTGGACCGCATTTCCACGGCATCATCATTATTTCCAGATTCACTGAAATGGGCGTACTCCACACTATGGTATGTTGACGGCTGCACACCTGATGCAGGCACGCTGAGCCTCTACCAGATGGGCCCTGCATCTTATACGCTGAACGGCAGAAAATGTATGTTTCACAATAAGCAACCTAGTACTTCGGTGATGAGCACATTTTTCGACCCGGCGTTGATGGATAGCTTTAATAACAAAATCAACTTCCTGCAAAACAGCATCACCTACCTGCTGGGCGGCACCACCGGAATAAAAAGCACAGTTCATACAGGCAATACGAGGCTTTACCCTGATCCTGCAACAACTGCATTTACCGTGGAAATAAACGCAGAAAAAGGTGGCGATGCAACTGTGGAAATATTCAATATGCTGGGCAATAAAGTGATGCAGCAACAGGCGAATCTTTCCGTTGGGCATAATTCGCTTACAACTAGTGTTAGGGAACTGAACACAGGGCTGTATATAGTGAAAGTTACTGATGGCGAGGGCAATACATTGTATGTAGGCCGGTTAAACAAACTATAGCCTAATTCCGGGTCCTTGTATAGCTGTTGCGTTGCAGCGTTTGTACAGTTATTTTGGAGTAATGGCCAAGGCTGAAGTTATTGGTTATATTTTCGGCGTGAACTGCGCCAGTTCATAAATACCGAGCGTTTTCTCTATTGTCGCTACTTTGTCCACCATGGTTTCAAATCCACCTTTTCCGAAAAGTTTTTGCTCATTGTTTTCAAACTCTTCGCCCAACGAATCGTATTCGTGTTTGGATACGATCTTTCTGAAAGCAGGGAACAGAATTGTATCTTCTCTTGCTTCATGTGGTCGGTACATGTAGTTGAAATCGCTCAGGGCATTAAGCAGCAGGGCATTATCGCCATCAGTGGGGTTGGTTATTTTGGCTAGCTGGGATATTTTGTCAGTAAGTGCTCTACCTGCATTGTGTTGTTGCAGCAATATGTCCACCAGGTCTGTTAGCTGGTTTGCTTTCTTAAACCTTGGGAATAGATAATTTTCCTCTTGCTTTTCATGATAGTCCTCTACAAATGTCCTGATGATCCCCGCGCCGTCAACCAATGCCTGTCGTTGAAAAGATTCTTTATTGGAAAGGTGCTGACGACAGTTGTCATAGATAAGTAGCACGCGGTTCAGCAATCCATGTTCCTGCATCAGGTCTTCAGGCGGCGACACCTTTTGTCCATCATCATCATCTTTGTCTTTGCATCCGGAGAAAAGGCTTAAGCCCCCTATGCCGCCGACTATTGCCAGTTTCATGCTCTTTTCAATGAATTGCCTACGGGTATTTGTGTCGGGGATTAGCGTGGATGTAATCATGAATTTTGGCGTTTGGAACAAAACACAAAAAAAGCATGCCCCTAAATTAATTTAGTGCAAAATTGCACCGTCTTACTCTCAAAAAATGACAAATAGTTGTGAGGGAATGTAGCGGCATCAGTTATCCATAAACATACTATTAGTATTACCGTGGCCAAACGCGCCGAATTTTATCTCTTTTTTAGTGGCTTTATTGAATAACCGCACGAAAATAGTATCCTTGTCCCAGGTATATTCTGCGCTGTTCATCATATCGTGGCTGTCATGACCTGCCGCATGATATCTAATTGAGTCCTTCTCTAGCTGATAATAAGTAAGTGTATACATCTCCTCGCTACGGAAAACTGCGGCCTCGTGGTGTTTGTGTTTTGCCATTTCAGCATACGGTACGCCGGTGCTGCATACTTTTTGAAAGACATAGTAAGGAGCTTTACTTGAATCTTGTATTGCAATAATCGTACCTTTTTTTGATTGTGCAATACCGCTCGTAACAACAAACATTAGTGCAAAAGCCGTAAATGCAATTTGCCTATTCATAACAAATTAGCTTATCTACTAAAAGTACCGTTTTTTTATTACGGAGTATATGGTTTGACGCTACATATTGCTTACTCTTCCTTATCCTCCATCCTCATAACTCTTCTGCTTCCTTCATACAGCTCAAACTCCATCATTCGGCAGTCTATGATGCTGGTGTAGAATTCTATGCGGCGCTTGGCTTTGAGGCCAATCTTTTTCGCGAGGTCCAGGTTGCCGGTGAATATGTAGCCAAAGTAGCCGCCGCATTTTTTCTTCATAAAGTCGCCTATGCGGGCGTAAGTGGCTTCCAGCTCGGGTTCATTGCCCAGGCGCTCACCATATTCGGGGTTCATGAACATTACGCCCTTGCCCCCCTCGGGTACTTCTGTTGCTTCAAAATCGCACATGGAAAATTCTATAAGATCGGCCACGCCAGCTGCCAGTGCGTTTTTCCGCGCGTTTGCAATAGCCATATCGCTATAATCGGTAGCTATGATACGCAGGCCGGGCACATCAATGATCTGGTTGTTGAGCAGCTCCATTTCGCTGAGGTACACATTTTCATCGTAGCCAGTAAGGTGCATAAAAGCATAGTTGAGCCGGAACAGGCCGGGCCTTGTATTAGTGGCTATAAGAGCAGCTTCTATGGCTACTGTGCCGGAACCGCACATGGGATTAACAAATGGCGATTTCCTGTCCCAGCGTGTTGCGAGTATTGTAGAGGAAGCAAGGGCCTCCAGCATAGGTGCACGGCCCGGTATCTTGCGGTAGCCATGCCTTGCCAGCGAGTCGCCGGATGTATCTATAAACACCTCTGCCGATTCATTCTTCCAGAACAGGTGTATGACCGCGCCCGTAAGATCTGCGCCTGTGGATGGGCGCGTACCTGTCTTTTCCCGCAGCCGGTCCACAATAGCATCCTTCACCCGCAGGTTGGCAAACATATTGTTGTTGATGGTAGGGTTGATCACATTGCTCGTCACCGAAAAATAGCCGTTGTCGGGCAGCACTTTTTCCCAGGGATAGGTGAGTAGGTTCTTGTAAATATCATCAGCGTTTACGGCTTCAAATTGTTTGATGCTATACAGCACCTGGCTGGCGCAGCGCAGGTTCAGGTTCAGTTTTATGCAGTCATTGATGGTGCCCCTGAGCCGCACGCCGGTCACAAAGGTTTCATCTGGGGTAAAACCCAGTTCTTTTACTTCCTGCTCCACATAGGGTGCAAGGCGTTTATTGCAGGTGATCGTTATCGGCGCAACAGTAGTATATAAAGACATGGCGTAAAGGTAAGGAACGATGAATTGCTGCGTTTCTTTTTTCGGAAGCAGGTTTTATCTACTTTTAGAAAACAAACTACCAGTATGAAGAGGAACCCTATAAAAAAATGGACATTGCGGCTGTCTGTAACCATTTTATTTATCATGGGCCTGTTGGCTGCTATTGTCTTAAAGCCTTGCGTGCTTTACGCACATAGCACTATTGATGGCAACTATACTATTTGCCATCAGCAAAAGCTTGATCCTGCATTTATCGAACAGCTTCGCGGTGCTAATGATCTTCTAAAATCAAGTGAGCTTTATGACCCTGCCTTAAAACTGTCCGTTTGCCTCAATGATGGTAATTATTACCCGGTAGTGATGGGCAAGATAAGAGGGGCGGCTTTCGGATGGGGCTTTGCTAATGAAGTGGTGTTGGGCTGCAATGTTAATGCAGCTGGTAACTATGGAGAAATAAATGGTTATAGGTACAACCTCACAGAATTAATGGCACATGAAGCAACACATTGCATGGAGTTCAATCGTTACGGGCTGTTGCACTCCAATGTCTTCGGCAACAACCATGCGTGGTGGAAGTGGGAAGGCTACCCGGAGTATATAGCAAGAAAAGGCAGGGCCGACCTGCGGAATAACATCAGCCACTTGCTCGATGTTGAAAAGACCGGCAATAATGGGTGGATATATTTTGAGGACAGCACAGGTGTGGTCATTTCGTATTACAAGGCGTGGGTGATGGTTCAGTACTGTATGGATGTACGGAGATTAAGCTTCGATCAGCTGTTGAGGGATAATGGAGATGAAAATGCGGTTGCTACTGAAATGATGGAATGGTACAAAATCAGGCAATCGCGTAACAAACATCCGCGCTCCAATCACGAATCTTCAAAAAGCAAAAAATGATACATAAAGAAAATATAACCGGACTGGTAAATACTTACCTGCAGCAATTTCCGAACGAGCGGGGAACAATAAAGTTGTTTGCTGATTTTTTAACAAGGAACGATGCCGCGCAATTATTTACCCGTAAGAATTTTGATGGTCATATTACCACCAGTGCTTTTATTGTTGACACAGCCCATACCGAGATATTGCTGCTAAAGCATAAATCGCTGAACAGATGGCTGCAGCCGGGCGGCCATGTAGAGGGCGATGATACACTCCTGCTCTCTGCCTTAAGAGAAGCGGAAGAAGAGACAGGAATACCAAAAGCGGAAATGAGGAATGTTTCCATTTTCGCAAATGCAGAAGTGCCGTTTGACATAGACTCGCACTACATCCCGGCAAACCCTAAGAAGCAGGAGGATGGGCATTATCATCACGACCTGAGATATTTATTTGAATACACCGGCGATGGCAACATCATTTTTAATACAGACGAATCGACCGGACTTAAATGGGTAAAACTGGCTGATCTGATAGATGATGATACATTCGGTTTGGTTGTGAAAAAGATAGGTGATTTAGAATAAAATCAATTGGGTTTGCAAAATGATATTTACGGCTTATTTCGTGTACTTAGATTTCTATTTTTTAAAAGTTGACAAATCTCGGGAAACACAAACTACCGCGAGGAAGGTTCCCTCATTTATTTACAATATTTTTGCAGCTAAATAACCTCATTTGAGCGCTACCGTTTTTTTGATCACGCCGCCATTTACGCAGTTGAACACTCCTTATCCGGCAACTGTTTATCTGAAAGGTTTTCTGAACACGAAAAACATCACTTCTTTCCAGGCTGATCTTGGTATTGAAGTGACGCTGGAGCTATTTTCAAAACAGGGGCTACAGCAGCTTTTTGCACAAATAACCGTTGAAGGAAAAGAATTATCAGAGAATGCGCAACGGATCGTGGCATTGCAGCAAGACTATATAAACACCATCGATAGTGTGATCTTGTTTTTGCAAGGCAAGGATCCAACACTGGCGCACCAGGTTGTGAAGAGGGGATTTTTGCCCGAGGCATTCCGCTTCGCGCAACTTGACGATCTGCAATATGCGTTCGGCAACATGGGCGCGCAAGACAAAGCCAAGCATCTCGCCACCATGTACCTGGAAGACCTCAGCGATCTGATCACAGAATGCGTGGATGCTCATTTTGGTTTTAGCCGTTACGCAGAACGGCTTGGCAGATCGGCCAACAGTTTTGATGAACTGTATGGTGCGCTGAAAAAGGAGTACACTTTTATAGATGGCATACTGATAAAAATACTTGCCGCCAAGATGAAAGAAGTGCAGCCCAAACTGGTTGCGCTGTCCGTACCGTTCCCCGGCAACCTGTATGCCGCATTCCGTATAGGCCAGTGGGTAAAGAAAAATTATCCGGGTGTAAAAGTGGCAATGGGCGGAGGCTTTCCCAATACCGAACTGCGCACACTGTCTGATGCAAGAGTATTTGAGTTTCTTGATTTTATTATACTGGACGATGGCGAAGCGCCATTGGAGAACCTTGTGAAACATATTCATGGAGCTATACCTGACGAAGAATTGAAGCGAACATTTATTCTTCAAAATGGCACCGTTAGTTACATCAACAATAAATCGTGCGCCGACTATAAGCAAGGCCAGGTAGGCACACCAGACTACAGCGACCTGCCATTGGATAAATATATATCTGCAATAGAAGTGGTAAACCCCATGCACAGCCTGTGGAGCGATGGAAGGTGGAACAAGCTCACCATGGCGCACGGCTGCTACTGGGGCAAGTGTACCTTCTGCGATATCTCGCTGGACTATATAAAGCTGTACGAACCCATTGCCGCACAATTGCTCTGCGACCGGATAGAAGAAATAGCAGCTCAGACGGGACAAACCGGTTTTCACTTTGTGGATGAGGCCGCGCCACCTGCACTGATGCGGACGCTGGCATTGGAGATCATTCGCAGGAAGATCACTATCTCGTGGTGGACCAACATCCGGTTCGAGAAGAGCTTTACCCGGGATCTCTGCTTGCTGCTCAAAGCCTCTGGCTGCATAGCAGTATCCGGTGGGCTGGAGGTGGCCGCAGACCGGCTGCTGGAGCTGATACAAAAAGGAATAACAGTTGCCCAGGTGGCAAGGGTGAACAAACATTTTACAGAAGCGGGTATCATGGTGCATGCCTACCTGATGTATGGCTTCCCCACACAAACCGCACAGGAGACGATAGACTCACTGGAGATGGTGCGGCAGATGTTCCAGTCGGGTATTTTGCAATCGGCCTTCTGGCACCAGTTTGCCATGACCGCTCATAGCCCCGTAGGTTTAGCACCCGCGAAATTCGGAGTGCAAAAAGAGACGGAGGCTATTGGCACATTTGCAAATAATGACATCGTACACTTTGACCCAACGGGTGCTGATCATGAGACCTTTACTTTAGGGCTCAAAAAGTCGCTGCTCAACTACATGCACGGGGCCTGTTTCGACTATCCACTACAAAAATGGTTTGATGTGAAGGTGCCGAAGACTACCGTGCAGCCTGAATATATTGCTGGTATTCTAAACGAAGAAGAATACACTGCCTGGAACCCTAATGCGAAGATAGTATGGATAGGAAAGCCGCCGAAAATAGAAGTGGTTACCAAATCTAAGAAAGGCAATACCTGGGAGCTGGCATCGCTTACGTTTGTAGGCAAGCAGGAGACTGTGAATATAAAGGTGGACAAACCACAAGGCATTTGGCTGGCAGAGATGCTTCAAAAATTATCGGTTGAAAATGCGAAGACATATACAGCGCTGGAAGTAAAGGAAAGCTATGAAGCAGCAGGGCTGGAAGACTTTGAGCTGTTCTGGGATAATAAGCCGGTGAATGGGCTTTATAAAGTGGGATTGCTGAAATTGTGATTGACCAGATTGAAAATATTTTTATGCTCATAAAATCAATTTATCAATGAGATACATTCTGTTTACCCTTTGTTTTTGCCTTACTGAAATCAGCCATGCACAAAAAACAAATTATGAGGCACTCATTAATGAAGGAAATGAGTTGTTGCATCATACCAGATATCCCCTGGCAGAAGAAACGTTCAAGAAAGCTTTGTCTCTGGATACGAATCGCGTAGAGGCGTACTATGGTTTAGGAAGGACATACCTTGAATTTTATAAAACAGGAGAAATAAAAGGGGCGGATTGCATCTTATACTTGAATAAAGCACTGATTAAAGACAGTAGTTATGAACATCCCTATCCTTTACTTGCGTTTTGCAAAGGTAAAATGCATGATTTTAACGGCGCATTAGTCGATTATGATAACGCAATTCGTCGCAGTCCCGATTCATCTAATTATTTCGGGAGGGCAATGATCAAAGTGAAACTGAACAACATGGATGGGGCTTGTGCTGATTTTCAAGAGGCAATAAAGTTAGGGTCAACTATTGCAAGAAAGGTGGTGACTAACAGGCTGATAGGGATTACATGTGACAGTATAAAGCCGCTCACTCCAAGAGAAATTTTAATGAAGTCTTACTTTGAGATAAAAGATAAGAAATCGGTGAGCTATGATGTAACATTTAGAACAACAACATCAACTGATAAATATCAACATAGCGTTCATGCCAAAGCGTTTATTCTGAAACGCATACCCGGAGAGCCAGATGATATGCCATATTTTTGGATCAGCACAGCGGATACCAGTTACTTCTTTTACGACATGTCGTCTGTTTATGTTGTAAACAGTAGCGGGAAAACAGCTACAGTATTTGAAGTGCCTTTTTTCTTTAACAGCAATATGATGACCCGTAATGGAGTGATGCTTACAGAACTTATCTGGTCGTCATTTTTTGTGCCAACGAAGTCAAAGAACAAGGCAGAGGATCCGACGTTGACCATTGAACCGAAATTTGACACGGTTATCAATGGAAGGAGTTGTTACCAGATGTTATTGAAATACCCTGATGATGCACAAGTCTCTGAGCATAGTTTATTGATGTGTTTTAACAAAGAAGATTACATGCCTGTTTTTTTTGCTTCTAAAATGAAACATGGAGGTGTTTATCAATATTCCGAATTCAATATGACCGATTATGTTTTTGATAAAGTGGACGTTTCGAAATTTTCCAAGAGCCAAATACCAGAAAGCTATAAAATTGAAACTTACAAGTCAGAGCATTGATGCTATAGAAGATATGGTTTGGTAAGGTTGTAATAATTTTCATCGTGCTTTCTGCCAGTTAATATTTTGAATGAAAATGCATGATACAGGTAAAAGTTATAATTTTAGCCCTATGACACTGAAGAAAATAATCGCCTGTTTTACAATTATAATCGGCAGTTTACACATTGCACGTGCACAAAGCACTGCCGTAAAGCCACGCCTGTCTGCATTTACACAACAATATCTTGTAGCCAGCAAAAAACTGAAAGACAATAAAGCACATCTTCCGGAGTATGTTTATAAAAAGATAAACAACAAAACATATCTCAGCACTTTCATAAAAGTAGGCAGCGATATACAGCAGTCTAAACTGGATGCACTTGGTGTATATATTGGCACAAGGGCCGGAGATATATGGACGGCACAGGTGCCTGTCGAAAATCTATCTGCTTTCCTGACCGTACCCGGGATCAAGTATATAGACCTTGATGCGCCTATCTTCCCAGTGCTTGACTCGGCGAGGAAACAAACCAAAGCCGACTCTGCACAAAGCGGCATATACCTGCCCGCGCCCATGACCGGGCAGAATGTAGTGGTAGGGGTTATTGATGCAGGTTTTGATTTTAACCACCCTACCATGTACGATACTACTCATAGCCAATACCGTATAAAAAGAGTGTGGACACAAAAGGTTGGCGGCACACCTCCCACAGGTTTCGCTTATGGCAATGAAATGACCGACAGCGATGTAATAAGGGCCAGGGGCTACGACACGGCTATATTGTCGCATGGCACGCACGTAACCGGGATCGCTGCAGGTTCGGGATATGGGAGCAATGTCAACAACCGCAGGTTCAGAGGGATGGCTTTTGAAAGCGACATCGTGCTGGTTGGTATTATGCCGGCGCCGAATGAGTGGGCTGTAGCCGGCGAGTCGGATATAATAGATGGAATGAACTACATCTATACCTATGCTGCTTCTGTGGGAAAGCCCGCCGTAGTGAACCTGAGCTGGGGCGCCACTATAGGCCCGCACGATGGCAACTCATTATTCAGCCAGGCGTGTGATGCGCTTACCGGTGTGGGTAAGATATTCGTTTGCGCTGCTGGCAACAACGGGGAGGACACAGTGCACCTCCAAAAAATATTCTCCGGCACAGATACTACAGTAAGCACTTTCGTTACATTTTCTCCTTACCTGGATACAGCCAACCAAAAGACGTGGGTGGATGTGTGGGGCGACAGCAGCAGCAGTTTTTGCCTGAGCATAAAACTATACAATGCCGATACGGCTATTGATTCTACACCATACCTGTGTGTGACAGACACCAACCAAACCTATAACCTTATAGGCTCCAATGGCGATACCTGTTTTGTTACCATGACAATGGCCAACCCTGAGTATAATGGTAAGCCACATGCCCTGTTATATTTTTACAGCCGCGTGCATGATAACATATGCCTCAATACCAGATCTGCGGCAGCAAAGGTAAATATGTGGGAAGGATATGTGCTGCCTCCTGAGGGATATTATGGGTACTTACTAAAGAAGGGCTACCCGTTTGCAGTGTCTGGCGATGCGGTACAGACGGTATCGGATATAGGCAGTACACGCTCTGCGATCACATCGGCGGCATATACTTCCAAGCTGTCTTTTAAGATCATCACCGGCGCTACATATGGTTACACTGGTGCAGGCCTGGCTGTTGGTAAGATCGCGCCTTTTTCCAGTTTCGGGCCTACAGAGGATAACCGTATAAAGCCGGATATTGCTGCTCCCGGATTCGGACTTGCCTCTTCCGTGAACTCTTACGATACCAGCTATCTTTATGGTGGCGCCAATTATCTCAGTATTATCAGTATAGATACCATTGGCGGCAGAAAATATCCTTACGCCATGCTGGCAGGCACTTCTATGGCCTCGCCCTGTGTGTCTGGGATAGTGGCAATGATGTTACAGCTGAATCCTTCGTTCACGCCAGACTCAGTGAAAAACATACTTGCCCTTACTGCTATCACTGATTCTCACACCGGTACGATACCTGCTGCAGGCAATACTACCTGGGGCCATGGCAAGATCAACGCATACAAGGCACTCCGGTATATGGCCGGCACGCTCAGTGTGGAAAACACACTCACTCCTGATCCACTGGATTGTATTCTTTATCCAAATCCGAACAACGGAGGTTTTACTATTTCATATAACAGCAAAACACAGGAGCAGTTGACTGTGTCTGTACTCGACATTACCGGCCGCCTGATAAGCACCCAATACTGGTTTGTAAACGAAGGCGCTAACACAAAGCAATTCAACACAGGCAAACTGGCAAAAGGAGTTTACTTAACGAAAATATCATCCCTTAGCGGCAGTAACGTGATCAGGATGGTCGTTAACTAAGATTTTTAGGATGAACGGTTTTTAGGATGTGTATCATTTTTTTGTAGGGCACTCAAAGGGGTGCCCTTACTTTTTTGCAATCATGTTTCGTTAATATTCCTTCACCCATAGCTTCAGCAGGTTATTGTAGTGGGATTCGTACATTCTATAACATGCCGGTATCTCCGTTACAGACAGCCAGTAGGTGGCAAGGCGTGTGCCCGCAGGCATTTCCTTTAGCCCAGCAAGTAAATGTTCTGTGTATTTATTGTACAGGCCCGAGGACCTTTCCACTTGTTCATCCAGCGAGTCATCAAGAACGATATTTTCGTGAAATGAGTTATAAAAGTAAATGCCGTTATACTCCGACATATTGATCTCCGTGAAATTGGCATGAACGAGTTCTGCTTTGTATAGCCCAAACTGGCGGATGATCTTATTCCCGATCGTCACGAAGTTTTTCCGTTGTTCCACACCGGTAAAGATGCCATTGGTGAAGAAGCTGCCGGTGATACAGAATTTGCCCACGCCAGCCCCGATGTCGAGGATGTTTGCATTCTCCCGGGCAGTAAGAAACCGGGCTGCGGTGATCGCTACATTCACCGGCGTCCAATGAATAGCAGACAGTTTCTGGATATGTATTGGAAAAAGACCATCAAATGCGGCATCAGAGAAAAAGTAATTTTGTGGTTGTACCAGGTACATTTGCGGATCGTATTAAAGTGTAAAAATAGGCTTATCCCAGGATGTACCCGTCTGATTTTCAACATGGTTTTCGTCATGCGAGAAATTTTTAACTTATTTTAAACTTAACGCGCCGTATCTTGTCGAACTGAAAGTTAGGACTATATACGTATTAAATTTCCATTATTAATATAAAAAACAACCAAAATGAAAAGACAAACTTTACTCTTTTGTATTACCCTTATGTCGTTTTTGGGCTTTACTGCCAAAGGACAAACAAGTGTTACTATCTCTTCCGGCCTAAGCTCCGACACGGTATGCTCCGGCGGCACGATAGACTTTACCGCAACTCCCGGCGCTGCTGGTTCCTATGGTTACATATGGAACGTGAACGGATCATACGTAGGCGCTTCTTCGGCCACGTATAGCACAGCCACATTGCCAGCCGGCGTTGATGAAATTTATTGTCTGCTCACTAATGCTGCTGGAGATACTATTTACAGCGTATCAGATACACTTACTCTTACTGTCAATACACTGCCAAACATATTGCCGATCACTTCACCTATTATGCCAGCAGCAGTTTGCATAGGCGACACACTGAACCTCACCGATGACGCAAGCGGCGGCATATGGGTGAGCGCCGACCCTACCTCAGCTCCTGTTAGCACAATAGGCACTGTGACAGGCGTGGCTGTACCTGCAGGCGGTGGCGGACCAGGTGGCCCATCCGTTCGTATCTATTATATTTTGACCAATAGCTGCGGCTCAGACAGTGTGAACATCCGTGTTCGCGTTTCGGCGCCTGCAAGCGCTATTACAGTGAGTTCAGCTACGGTATGCCTGGATTCATCGGTTACCGTATCGGACGCTACAGGCGGCGGTGCATGGAACAGCAGCGATTCTACAATAGCGGTACCTGGTATTAACATCGTATTCGGTATGCCACCAACCATTACCGAGCAAGTAACCGGCCTTGCTGCAGGCACAGTTACCATAACTTACAGTGGCATGAATGCTTGTGGGCCATATACAGAAACAACCGACATTACTGTTGTTGATTGCAGCACCGCTGTTCATACTGTTACTTCTATTGCCGATGGCTGCACTGTTTATCCAAACCCTGCAAATGGTGTGGTGAACATTCTTGCCAGGTCTTCCAAATATGCCCAGGCCAACTGCACTATCACTAACATGGTAGGTGCGCAGGTGAAAAATGCGGTGATCAATACGAACCAGGAAGCTACGCTGGAACTGAACGTGCCGACCGGCGTGTACTTTATGACCATCAGCGCAGGTACCGAAACGTACACTACGAAAGTGGTGATCATGGACTAATTATTCAAGAACTGATCTTATTTATGCGGCGGGTTTCTTCGGAAGCCCGCCGCTTTTGTTTGAACTATTGCCTGGGCCCTGATGCAGGGATCATCCTGGATAGCTCAATTAAGAATTAAACCACCGGCTGCTAAAAATATTTTCGGCGAAATTTAAAGCCTACACATTGAAAATCAACGAATTCGCCCCAATATTTTGGATGTTCAGAAAGGTTTTTATAGCTTCGTATAAAATCTATAAAAACTTAAAAAACAAATAGTATGAAAAGGAAATTATTTAAAGGAGTGGCACTCATGGCCGCGGCATCATTTATTCTTTACGGATGTAGAAAATCATCAAATCCTGGCCCAAGCCCGGATAGCACCTCAGCTATTACGTTACACACGTATGGGCTAAATTCAATGACACCAGATCAGTGGAGTTTGGTTCCTGTTTTCTCACCAGAAGTTCTGGGGAGAGATGCTAAAACAAGCGGATCACCTACGGCTACGTTGCCAACCAGTTTTTTGCTGTCTTCTCCTGCAGTAAGAGACCAGGGCCAGATCGGCAGTTGCACCAGCTTTTGCGGCTCAGAAACTAATGAAATACTTAACTATTATAAGAGTGTAAGCTCGCCGGTTACTTCAACTTCTCTCGACTCTGCACATGGCCTCGCCACTGCAGTAAGTACAGAATTTTCCGGAACAGCATTATTCGGAACAACCGGCGAATTAAGCCCATTGTTCATTTATTATGTTGAGCGGGTGATTATAGAAGGAAAAGCAATAACGTCTGATCCCGGCGCCAACATGGTAAATATCTGTCAAACTTTACAAGGTTTGAGCACCAATACCGGTTCAGGCGCCGCGCTTACCGAAAAAATATCAGGTGTTACCTATACATTTGCTGGCCAGTGCGAAGAGAATTTGTATCCTTATCCATCAACCGGATTAAATACATCCACACAATACACAACAGCTCCTTCAGCTAGCGCGATCGCTAACGCTCCAAGTTTCAAGATCGCTGCACAGTCTGGCACAACAGGCAGCACCGGCACCACTACACATGGTTATTATGTGATCAACTCTTCTAATCCTGTTAATGATGTTAAGACAGCTCTCGTGAATAAGAAGCCAGTAATGATGGGCTTTAATGTTTATGATAACAGTGCATACCAATACTTTGAAGGCCTTGGCGTTACTGGCTATTCGCCAACCAAATTTGTGTATAACCCGCTTACTTCTTCCGGCAACATCATCTCCGGACTGACATTATTAGGCGGACATGCAAACGCGATAATCGGCTATATTAATGAGGCTGCTGCGCCAGGTGGCGGTTATTTCATCGTAGAAAATTCATGGAATACAAACTGGGGGTACCAGGGCTATTACTACCTGCCCTACTCAGTTCTGGCTAGCACAAAAATTGTTCCTGCCGGAAGTTTGTATGTTATGATTATGTAAGAAATTTGATTCTTAAAAAACAGGCTGTTTCAGAAATGGAACAGCCTGTTTTGTTTTACAGTAACCGGTAATTAGCTGGCGCTTTGCCAGATCAGCGTTTATATAAATGGTGTTACCATAGTTGCAAGTAGCCATTTCTGCCGCATCATCCGTAATATGGGCACCCCTTGATTGCCTTTTTTTAAAACTTCTTCGCCGCTTCCGGAGGGCGGATTATTAAGCCAAAACACTCGCCGTTGCTACAATACAGCCCACAGATAACCGCTTAAAAAGCACCTGCCGTACCGATAAAAAATGGTTTGAAAAAGTTAAAATACTACACCCTAAAAATCACATGTTTCACCACAATATTTCAAGCTGCTCTTGTGAACTTCGATAATTTTAATAGACAATTTTTAAAACCAAAAAACAAAAACGTATGAAAAGGAAGCTAGTGAAGAGAGTTGTGATCATGGCCGTAGCGTCACTCATTTTTTACGGATGTAAAAAACAATCGGGCCCAAATCCTGATCCAGACAGCAGCGTTGCTGTAACGGTACATCAGTATGGTTTAACTCCAATGACCCCGGATCAATGGAGTTTCGTTCCGGTTTTTTCAGCAGATGCCCTCGGAAAAAATTCGAAGACAAGCGGCTTGCCGGGAGGTGCATTGCCCACCAGTTTCCTGCTGGCTTCTCCGGCAGTAAGAGACCAGGGACAAATTGGATCCTGTACCGGTTTTTGCGGCGCAGAATCTGATGAGATACTTAATTACTACAAGAGCGTGAGCTCGCCCATGACTACAACTTCTCTTGATTCTGCAACCGGCCTGGCCGCTGCAGTAAGCACGGAGATACCCGCGTTGTCACTATTCGGGACCTCTCATGCACTGAGCCCACTATTCATTTACTATGTGGAGCGCTGCGTAATAAACGGGCAACCAATAACAGCGGATGGTGGCGCCGCTATGGTAAATATCCCGGAAGCGTTGCAAGGCCTGTCGCGCAATAGCGGTACGGGCACTGCCCTGACCAAGACCATATCAGGAGTAAGCTATTCATTCTCCGGCGACTGCTATGAAAATTTGTATGCCTATCCATCAACAGGGTCACATACATCTGCCCAATACACAACAGCTCCTCTAAGCAGTGCAATAGCTAACGCTCCGGGCTTTAAAATTGCAGCAGAGTCAGGCACAACAGGCAGCAGCGGAACAACTGCACATGGCTATTATGTGATCAATTCGACTAACCCTGTTAACGATGTTAAGGTGGCTATCTACAACAGAAAGCCGGTAATGATGGGCATAAATGTTTATGACAACAGCTCTTACCAGTATTTTGAGGGCCTTGGCATCAGAGGCTACTCGCCAAATAAATTTGTGTATAACCCACTCACTGCTTCCGGCAATATAATCTCCGGGTTATCATTATTAGGCGGACATGCAATACCTATAATCGGGTATATTGATGAGGCTGCTGCGCCTGGCGGTGGTTATTTCATTGTAGAAAATTCGTGGAACACAGGTTGGGGATACCACGGCTATTTTTATATGCCTTATTCCGTATTAGCGAACACTAAAATTGTTCCTGCCGGGAATTTGTATGTCTCGATTATTTAAGAGGTAATTTTGAAGCGTAAAAAACAGGCTGTTTCAGAAATGGAGCAGCCTGTTTTCTTTTGGACAGTTACCTAATCACGTAATAGTATAGCCCGTTGCGACAACGCCTCCTTATTACCTTTTGATGTTGTAAGTCTCGCGGGTGGAGAATCATCCTCTCCCAATAGTTATTATTGGAAACCGAAAAATCGTTCGCTCTGCACGATTTGCAAGGATCATAAAGTAACAATCGCCGGATTAGTGACAGAATTCCGTACAATATAGAAGACCGGAACATCTTATTTTGACGTATAAACTATCGTATAATCTTAATTTTGTCGCATAAACTGTCTTATATTCTTGTAGTCGTGTAGCAAAACACCGCCTGACCAGCCGGAAACCGCACTTAGTTCACAAGTATTATATAATAGTTGCTGGCTTGATTTTTTATTAATTTTCCACACTTACCTATGGAACGAAAAATTGCTATATTACTCATTGAAGACGATAACGATGATATTTACCTCCTCAAAGAAAGCCTGGCAAAAACAACCTATGCCGGCTCGCAGTTGCTGGTTATCAGCAGGCTCGGCGAAATAAACCAGCCTCATATACTATCACAGCCTGTTACACTTATACTTCTGGATCTTAACCTGCCTGATAAAAGAGGTATTGAACTGTTCCGTGCAGTAAAGGCTGCTTTTCCCGATACGGCAATAGTGATTATTACTGGCCTTGATGATAAAGGAATAGCGCTTCAGACGCTCAGGGAAGGCGCTCAGAATTACCTGGTGAAATCGGATGTTAATTTCAGTGAACTGGAGCAAACGATCAGGTTTGCTATTGAGCGGAATGCCATCTTACTGAAGCTGAAGTACAGCGAGTTGAGGTTTCGTTCGCTGGTGGAGCATATCCACGACGGTATAACGCTCACTGATGCAGCGGGGAATTTTTACAAAAGCCCAAAGCCCGATAAATTGCTTGGGTGGAAATCTGGAGCCATACGGGATAGAAAGCCTACAATTTTCAATTTTGTTCACCCTGATGACCTGCCGAAGGTAAAAGCATTGTACAACCAGGCGCTCGCATGTCCGGGGAAGCCTGTTCATGGCACGGCACGATTGCAGAAGAGTTCAGGCGCATATGTATGGGTCGAAGGCACTATTACAAACATGCTTCACGTGCGGTTCGTAAATGCCATTGTTTCGAATATGCGGGACATAACCGAAAGGAAAAAGTCGGAAGAACAGATATTGAAACTGAATGAAGACCTCGAGGCCCGAGTGCTTGAAAGGACAGTACAATTGGAGGCTACGAACGCCGATCTTGAATCATTTTCCTATTCTGTTTCGCACGACCTGCGCTCGCCCCTGCACTCAATGATGTCTATCCTGAACCTGATCGACGATGGGGATATAAAAGATCTGTCGGAAGAAACCAGGCAGTATGTGGATATGATAGGAGAGTGCGCCCATAAGATGGAGGTCATGATAGAATCACTGATGGCCTTTTTTAAGTCGGGCAAGAAGGATATTGTAAAGAGGACGGTGGATATGGAGGCTATTGTAAAAGATATTTGCCGTGAACTCGATCCTGTAAGCACTGGGCGTTATGATATAGAAATAGGTCCTTTACCACCTGCGCATGGCGATCGGGCCCTGCTGAACGAGGTATGGATGAATCTGATACATAATGCGATAAAATACTCGTCCAAAAAGGATAAACCAAGGATTGAGATCGGCGCTAAAGCCGAAGGAGAAAAAGTGTCCTACTACGTACGCGACAATGGTATCGGTTTTGACATCCAGTTTGCCGATAGGCTGTTCAAAGGCAACAATAGTTAGTTCTGATTTCGTTATAGCTTTACGTGGTGCGAAAGCAGGATTAGATATGTTACGTTGCAGGTCTGTAATACTCACGACATAGATTGTCGCATCGTTGCTATACACTGAAACATCCTCAATTATAAGATAAGTTTCTGCCGGGTTCTCATCTGGTAGTGGATTTTTAATCTTACAAATCTGTCCTTGCTTGCTTGGTATCGTCTGGCTATTCATGTTCCTGTCTGGTAATTGTTATAACCGAATATAGCAGAGATAAACGAAAATGAATTGTTGTTTTGGCCTCGGTGGCGGAATTGGCAGACGCGCTGGACAATAGTTCCATTCATAAGTTCAACACATAGTCTCAATCGCGGAGAACCTTATCTGTAGCAGCTTTCAGCAGAACACAATGCAATTTACAATGCAAGACGATTAGAGTAAAAACAAAAATAGGTTATACTTAATGTATAACCTACTGTAATTCAAGTGCCCCGAACAGGAACTTAACTAACCGCCTGTATTACGTTACAGTAAAGCATTTCAGCGTTTCAGAAAAAATATTTCTAAAAAATATTTGGAACTTTGAAATTTGCAGTCCTATATTTGCAACAGTTCTTTATTTATCACTTATCAAGAAAGGCAGAGGGTAATGGCCCGATGAAGCCTTGACAACCTATCCCGATTCATTTCGGAAAAAGGTGCCAATTCCATCCCGATAGTTATCGGGACAG
>CAIRTW010000031.1 GCA_903881585.1 uncultured Bacteroidota bacterium
GGAATCATTATTGGTATTCCATCTTTAATTTTGTAAGCAAGTTTTGATTTTTTCGCATTACTAAAGCCCTTGCACTAAAGTGCATAGTTTTTACTAACGGTTGAGACCAATAAAATCCAGTATTGTTACCCTCATTAACAGGAAGTGGCGGAGCACCACCCCGCCACTAACCCGAATAATAGCTACAAACTTATTTTACCACAACGAACTGTCTTACCATATTGCTGTATGCCCCGTCAAATTTTATGAAATAACAACCTGCCTGCAGATCAAGCGGGATGCTCGTATTGTAATTGTCGCAAGCGGGTACTTGCCACTGACTAACGACCGCACCAGTAATATTATAAACAGTTGCGGTAAACGGCTGAATTTCACTCCACCTAAGACTGATAATTAAATTGTCGGTTGCAGGCACAGGATATAGTATCACACCTTCTGTATTGGCAGCCAGGATATTAACCCCTGTGGCATAGCTCTGGTAATAAAACCTGCTTTCGCGGTCGGTGGTGGTGGGCTGCCAGAAGCCGCCAATATTCCAGGCCTGGCTCATGGAGCTCGTTTCCTGGTTGAAACTGTTGTAGGTATAGGTGTATTTTGTTGAGTTGTCGAAACTGAGCGTTGTGGTATTCCAGACCTGGTCTATCTCAGTTTGCGGCAATTGCGCCACAAAGCTGCTATAGGTAGCGAGGTCGGAATTGACCCACGCTGAGCCCATCCAGTTCTGGTATAGATCGGTAAGGCGATCGTTCAGGCCATCATAGGTATAAATATCATTGCTGTAATTGTCCCAGGCGCTGGTGCCCGTATTCCATGATTGCGATACCCGCGACATCACATAAGTGTTTGTGCCATCGTAGGTGTACATAAGCTTGTTCTGGTTTATCCAGCTGCTGGAAGGGACATCCCAGTTTTGGTCGATCTCGGAGGTCACCTTATTGTTTACATTAAATGTATAGGTATATTGATATTGGTTTACCCATGCGCTGGTCGAAGTATTCCAGACCTGGTCTGTCTCTGTCAGCATGTTGCCGGCGCCATCGTAAGTAAAAAGGTATTTATTGGCATCTACCCATGCACTGCCTACGGTATCCCATGTCTGGTTTACGTATGACTGCAGGTTGCCGCCGGCCCATGTATATAGGTTCTGGCCAGAATTAACCCAGGCGCCGGTAGCCGCATCCCAGGCCTCTACTACTGTGGTCTGCACCTCGTCCGAAGCATCGAACGTCTGGGTCTCGAAATTGCCGTTTTCCCATGCGCTGGTGGTCGTGTTATAGTAATAGACATAGGCATTGTCAAATTTCAACTGGGTGCCAAGGTGGTTGAGATCGCCGCCGCGCGTGCCGGTGTAGGTAAGGATAATGGAGTCGTAGTAATAGAAGGATGCGCCGTTATTGTCCAGGTCTGTCTCGCCGGTGATGCGGGAGCCGGTGGCTGCCGTGGTGCGCAAATACCTGTCTATTATGGCGTTGGGATTGTGATATACTGCGCCATTGAGGTTTTTAACGGTTTGTAAAGTGCAGCAGCCGTGATTTGCTGTAGTCTGGGCGTTGGCCGGAGCCAGGAAAAACGAAATGAGTAAAGCCGGTAAAAGTAAATTTATCGTTTTCATAAACATAGTTTTTAGCTGTTAAACAATAAAAAAGATATTAGAAAACATTGCAAAAAATTCGTGCCAGTGAACACCAGAATCAGAATTTCGGGATCGAAGAGTTTTCAGAATTTGTATAGTTGGCAGTTGAGTGGAATTTTAGAGCTGTATTGCTTCTGTGAATATTTCCTAACTTTGTTTTATTAAACATTATAACAATGAGGACACTTAATGTTTCTATATCGGACAAAGAATACAGGTTGCTTGGTATCAAAAATGATCAGCTAAAATTTTCGGACGTAGTAAATCTTGTAAACAAGCAGCAATTTCGGAAGCATTTAAAAAAAAGTGTTGAACTGGCAGAAGAATGCGGACTTTCTACTATGACAATGGATGAGATCACCAAAGAAGTAAATGCAGTGAGAAATGCAAAGACTCGTCATTGATACAAATATTTTGGTCTCGGCACTTATCCAAAAATCTTTTCCCTACTTTATTATTAACTCCCTTCCGGCAAATGAAAAGGCAGTCTGGTGTATATCTGATGCAGTTCTGGAAGAGTATACCGATGTCTTAAAAAGGGGAAAGTTTGCCAAATATCCAGGGTTTACATCGAATGCAGATAGTTTATTGGCCGAGCTTGAAGAAATAGCAGCCAGATACACCCCCGAAATAAGATTAACAATCATCAAAGATCATAGTGATAATAAATTCCTGGAGCTTGCGCTCACCTGCAATGCTCACTTTCTGATAACAGGAAATACAAAAGATTTCACAATGACTACTTTTGGCCAGACCAAGATCATTACTCCAAAGGAATATTGGGAAAACCATAGGTAAAGGCACTTATCTGCTTAACATACCAGACCCCATATATATCTCATCGTTCGGGGCTCACGATGAAAATGTTTAGTGACTAAAAGGGTGAATTTTCATAAATAAGTGGCTTCTTGGCGCCCAATTGCTACTTTTGCACAAAATTTACATTAATTATGAAGCGAAATGCTTTTTATAGCATGTTACTGGGCGCGTCTTTACTGACTCTGAGCGCTAAGCAGGCAGCGGCTACGATCACTTTTACGGAGTACACGATGCCCAACGGGCTGCACGTGATCCTGCAGGAAGACCATTCCACTCCCATAGTGGCGGTTTCCGTTATGTATCATGTAGGGTCTAAGAACGAGGACCCGCAGCGCACCGGCTTTGCGCACTTCTTTGAGCATTTGCTCTTTGAAGGCAGCGAGAACATAAAGCGCGGTGAGTACATGAAGTTCATACAGAGCGCCGGCGGCCAGCTGAACGCAAATACCACACAAGACCGTACCTTTTACTACGAAGTGCTGCCAAGCAACCAGCTGGAACTGGGCCTGTGGATGGAAAGCGAGCGTATGCTGCACGCCAAGATAGACACAGTAGGCGTGGAGACACAGCGCAAGGTGGTAAAGGAGGAAAAGAAGCAGAGCTTCGACAACCGCCCTTATGGCCAGCTCATAAACGTGATCTATGAGAATGCCTACACTAAGTACCCATACCGCTGGAGCCCTATAGGCAAGGAGCAGTATATAGACCAGGCTACGCTGGCAGAGTTCATGAATTTTTATAAGACATTCTACGTACCTAATAATGCGGTGCTGGTAATATCTGGCGATATAAATGTGGCCCAGACCAAGGACCTGATCACCAAGTACTATGGCGATATACCCAAGGGCACCAAGGCTATACCCCGCCCTACCGAGGCTGAACCTGCTCAGAAAGCGGAAAAGCGCGTAAACTTCTACGACAATGTGCAGCTGCCAGCGGTAATAATGGCCTACCACATACCCAAGCAAGGCACCGCAGACTACTATGCTGTACAATTGCTGACGCAGTTACTGTCGCAGGGCAAGAGCTCACGCTTTGAAAAAGAGATCACCGATAAGCAGCAACTGGCAGTGCAAACTGCGTCGTTCGACCTGGGCAATGAAGAGCCCGGACTGGCCATAATGCTGGGCATTGCCAATATGGGCACTAAGCCGGCAGCTTTGGAAAAGGCAATGGAAACAGAAATAGACAAGGTGAAGAAAGACGGAATCAGCGATGAAGAATACAAGAAGCTGGAAAACCAGGCCGAGAATGATTTTGTAGAGCAGAACCAGAAAGACCTGGGCGTGGCTACCAACCTGGCCACTTACTACACCTTCCAGGGCAATGCCAACCTGGTAAACACAGAACTGGAAAACTATAAGAAAGTAACAAAAGACGATATAAAGCGCGTGGCCAATAAGTACCTGACCAAGGAAAACCGCCTTGTGGTGTACTATCTGCCAAAGAGCGAAGAACATAAAGATGCACCTAAGAAAGAAGGTGCAAAACCGGCTGCAAAGAAACCGGCGACTAAAAAATAATTGAGAAAATTCCCCAGCCTTCGCTGAAGCTATGGCGGGCGGAGAAAAAGGGAAATTCCAAAGAAAAAATCCAAAGAAGAAAATCCATCCCGGATAGCTATCCGGACCAAAAAAATCAACAGCTCACAAGCTAAAAATATTCAAAATGAAAAAGATAACATTATCCATTATAACCATAGCGCTGGTAAGCGCTGCCTGCCTGTCAGCCGGACATGCTGAGGGCCAGAAGCTGGACCGCAGCATGAAACCAAAACCAGGCGCGGCACCCGAAATAATACTAGGCAAAACAGAGAGTTTTACCTTGCCGAACGGTATGCAGGTATTTGTAGTAGAAAACCACAAGCTGCCTACCATAGAGTGTAACGTAGAATTCGCAATTAAGCCAGAACTGCAGGGCGATATGGCTGGCTACCGCGAGATGATGCCGGAGCTGCTGCTATCAGGCACCGCTACCCGCTCTAAAGACAAGCTGAACGAAGAGATAGACCAGATGGGCGCAAGCATAAATGTGAGCGATGAAGGCTTGTCGGGCAGTGGGTTGAAGAAATATACGGAGAAGATATTCGACCTGATGGCCGATATAGCCATGAATACCAACATCAGCCAGGACGAGCTGGACAAGACCAGGAAAAAGACATTGTCGGGACTGGAAACGCAGAAGAGCGATCCGGATGCCATGGTAAGGAATGTGAGCGCTATCGTGAACTTTGGCACTAACCATCCGAACGGCGAAATACCAACAGACGAAAGCGTAAAGAAAATAACGCTGGACCGTTGTAATAAATACTACAAAACGTACTTCCGCCCCAATGTAGCTTATATGGCAATAGTGGGTGATGTGACACTCGCAGAAATAAAACCACTGGTAGAAAAATATTTTGCCAAATGGCAGAAAGCGGAAGTACCATCTGCCACCTATACGATCCCTGCAATAAACGGAACGAAGCTTACTAAAGTATCATTTGCTCCAAGAACAGGCTCTGTACAGAGTGTAATAAGCGTAACCTACCCGGTAGAACTGGTACCTGGCGCGCCGGATGTTATTAAAGCGCGGGTTGCCAATACAATACTTGGCGGCGGGTCGCAAGGCCGTTTGTTTACCGGTATCCGTGAAAAGCACGGATGGGGGTATGGCGCTTACTCCAGCCTCCAGGAAGATATTCTGGGCGGCCACTTCAATGCGTCGGGCAAATTCCGCAATGTTGTGTCCGACAGTGCGCTCGGGGCTATTCTCGATGAAATGCGGCTGATGCAGACCGATAAGGTAAGCGATACTACGCTGCAAAATACGATCACTTACTTGTCTGGCGGTTTTGCTATAGGCCTCGAAGACCCAAGTCGTGTGGCCCAATATGCAATTAACATAGAGCGCTACCACATGCCAAAGGATTTTTATCAGAACTACCTGAAGAATCTGGCCGCTGTAACCAGCGATGATGTAATAGAAATGTCGAAGAAGTATATAACACCAGACCATGCTAATATAGTAGTGGCAGGCAGCAAGGAAGAAGTAGCCAACAAACTGGCGCGTTTCTCTGCTGATGGTAAAATAGACTATTATGATTATTCAGGTAAGACCGTAGTAGCCACCGAGGCAAAGGCTGTACCGGCAGGACTTACTGCTGATGTGGTTTATAAGAGCTACATCACCGCCATTGGCGGTGAAAAAGCAATGAGCAGCCTTAAGAATATGACTATGGTGTGTAATAGTGAAATTCAAGGTACACCGCTTGTTATTACCATTGTTAAGACGAGCACCGGACAATTCAGGGAATCTGTGGAAGTGAACAAAATGGTTCTTCAGAAGCAGGTATTTGATGGCAAAAAAGGATATATGGAACAGCAGGGCCAGAAGAAAGACCTGACTGGCGACGAAGTGGAAGAAATAAAGCTGGAAGCGGACCTGCAGTCTGATCTGCACCCGGAAAAATATGGCATCAAGCGCACACTTACCGGCATGGAAACCATAGAAGGTGCAGACGCATACAGTGTTGATGCAGTTGACGCAAAAGGCAAGAAAACCACTGAATACTATGATACTAAAACCGGCCTGAAAGTAAGAGAGATAAAATACACCAAGGGTGAAGATGGTACTACAACTCCACAAACATCCGACTACTCCGACTACCGCGAAGTGCCGGGTGCTAATGGCTATAAGGTGCCTTACTTCTTCAGCATACCCGGCCCGGGTACTAACCTGAACATAAAAGTGCAGTCAGTAGATATCAATAAGGAAATACCTGATAGTCAATTCCAATAATCACTACTATTATATCAGTAAAAAGGGATACCGAGCTGGTATCCCTTTTTTGTTGCTTTGCGTTATCCTTCGCGAATGTTGTTTGTATTCAGACGTTGCAGTGCAACGTCTCTACGCCGATACTGTTACTGCCCTTTATATTCCTTCAGCGCTGCTTCCAGGCAATCCATCGCGGCATTGATATCGTCTTTGTTGAGCACATAGGCCAGGCGAACTTCGTTCTTGCCTTTGCCGGCCGTGGCGTAGAATCCCGCAGCAGGGGCCATCATTACGGTAGCTCCATTGTGCGAGAACCCTTCCAGCAGCCATTGGCAGAATTTATCGGCGCTATCGACCGGCAACTGCGCCATAGCGTAGAACGCACCGCCGGGGAGCGGGCATTTTACGCCGGGCATAGCCTTCAGGCGTTTTACCAGCACATCGCGGCGGGAGGTGTATTCGGCATGTACTTCATCAAAATAATCGGCAGGCAGATCTACTGCAGCCTCGCCCAGTATCTGTGCGAATGATGGTGGGCTGAGGCGCGCCTGCGCGAACTTCATGGCCGCATTGATCACATCCTGGTTGCGCGTAACAAAGGCACCTATACGACCACCGCAGGCGCTGTAGCGTTTAGAGATCGTGTCGAGGAGTATGGCATGTTCATCCATCCCTTCCAGCGACAGTGCCGAGATGTGTTTGTTACCATCGTAGCAAAACTCGCGGTAGGCCTCATCGCTAAACAGAAACAGGTCATGCTTCAGGCATATTTCCTTCAGCACATTCAGTTCCTCCATGCTATACAAATACCCGGTAGGATTGTTCGGGTTGCAGATCATGATGGCCTTTGTGCGTGTAGTCACCGCTTTCTCAAACACCTCTATAGGCGGCAGTGCAAAACCCGTTTCTATGCTCGATGGTATCGGCACTACCTTTACGCCCGAACTGGTAGAAAAACCATTGTAATTGGCGTAAAACGGCTCCGGGATAATGATCTCATCACCCGGATCAAGGCAGCTCTGTATGGCAAACATGATGGCCTCGGAGCCACCTGTAGTTACTATGATCTGACTGGCGGTAACATCTATATTGTTGCGCTGGTAGTATTCCACCAGTTTATTCCGGTAGCTGTCGAAACCCGCACTCGGGCTGTATTCCAGCACCTTCATATGGGTGTTACGCACTGCATCAAGTATCGCCTTTGGCGTTTCTATATCCGGCTGGCCAATGTTCAGGTGATACACTTTGGTGCCCCTTTTCTTGGCAGCATCAGCAAACGGAACTAATTTACGAATGGGAGAGGGCGGCATATGCGCGCCACGATGTGAGATTACCGGCATGGGGCAAAGATAAATTAATGGCTCAATTACTCAATGGCTTAATTGCTCAATGAAATAATAATTATTTAAAGTCCTCCAAAAAATAACGGCCGCCAAAAAGCAGCCGTCAGGAAATATGTAAATTGAGCTATTGAGTAACTAAGCTATTGAGCCATTTTTTTATCCGGCACCTCGTCCTTAGCATTGCCCTTTATACGCAACACGTAGCGTTTTTCGCCATTGGGCGTTTTGGCGTTCGACTGGATATACACTTCTTTGTCGAAAACACCATGCTGCTCGTCTGTCTTCAGCTCCAGTGACACATAGCCTTTCTGGCCGGGAAGTACCGGGCTCTTGCTCCAGTCCACGTTTGTACAACCACAGGATGGCGTTACATTCATTACTATGATGGGCTGCGTACCTACGTTGGTGAATTCAAAAGTATGCTTGGCACCCGGCCCACGCTTGATGACGCCAAAATCCCAAACGTCGCCACCTGCAAACTTGAACATAGGGCCTTCATTGCCCTGGGCCTTCACTTGCACGCCTGCAAAAGTAAACAGGCAGAAAAATGCGATCAGTATCTTTTTCATAAATCGTTATTTTAATCCTAGACTTAGCTTATTTTAAAATAGTTGGCTTGCGCCAACTATTTTAGATATATCGTTACGAAAACCGGAAAAACTTATTTAGCCGGTGTTGGTGTTACTGTAGGTGTTGGCGCTGGCGCAGCTGGCTTTGGCTTTACAGTACCGCGTATGTGCAATACCATTGGCTGTTGCTTAGCGTTTGAGTTGATGGTAACGTCCTTCATGATCGGACCCTGGCGGCCGTTAGTGGTATAGGCTACGTGTATCACACCTTTCTGCTTTGGCAGGATCGGCTCATGTGGCCACGTTGGCACTGTGCAACCGCATGAACCATGCGCGTCCTGTATGACGATCGGCTTTTTGCCGGTATTCTTAAATTCGAAGTCATATTCAGCAAGCGGTCCTTCCGGAACTTCACCGTAATCATGCGTTTCTTCCTTAAACTTAAACTCACCTGCATCCGGGTCAACGGCTGGCGCCTGTGGAGCGGCTGCCGGTGCTGGAGTTGGAGCTGGGGCCGGAGCCTTCTTGTCCTGTGCGTTTGCGGCTGCAGCGCTTATAGTAAGGCAGAGGATCGCGATAAATACTTTTTTCATAATTGTTTTTTGTGGTTAAAAGTTGAGCTTGTGAGCGTTATTAATTGGTTTTGATCATTGAAACATTTTCCGGAACAGAGCCAGTAGGCGCTTTTTCCACATTGCCTTTTATTGTCAGCACCTTGGTGCCTGCATTAGATACCACGGTGATCGTTTTGGTAAATGCGTTTGCCTTTCCTTTAGTATGAAATGCAACATTTATCGTTCCGGTTGCACCGGGCATAACAGGTTCGCTGGAATAAGATGGAACTGTGCAGCCGCATGATGGCTGGGCCTTTTGAATAATGATCGGCTCCTTGCCTGTATTCTTGAACGTAAACTCAGTGGTTGCGTCCGGGCCCTCAACAATAGTGCCGAAATCATGCGTAGGATCCTTAAACGCCATATCATCGGCTTTTAAACTAGTGGCAGGCGTGGCATTTGCGGTGGTAACATGGGTTGTAGCTACGGTCTTACTATCGTCATCCGACTTGTGCTTCTTATGCTGCGCCATAGCAACACCAGCAGACAACAGCAATATCCCTAATGAAAGAATAATCTTTTTCATGTTTTGATCTATTTTCCTTTAATACAGTTGTAAGAAACAAATTTAGTACCAAAAATCCAAAATTCTATGTTTTTTATTGTTAAAACCTTCCAAAAGCAATACAATTGTAGTTTTGCGCACAGATGCATAAACTCCTGGTTATACAAACCGCCTTTACTGGCGATGTGGTACTGGCAACAGCCGTGCTGGAGAAATTGCATCATCAATACCCTGGTGCACAAATCGATTTCCTGCTGAGAAAGGGAAATGAGGGCCTTTTAGAGCAGCATCCTTTCATCACCAATCTGCTGGTATGGGACAAGAAAACCAGCAAGATGGCCAACCTGTTCAGTATAGCCATGAGGGTCAGAAAGGAACGCTATACCCACGTTATCAATCTGCATCGTTTTGCTTCCTCTGGCCTGATCACGTTTGTGTCTGGAGCTGGCTATAAAGCTGGTTTCGATAAAAACCCGTTTGCATTCTGCTATACAAAAAAAGTGACCCACACCATTTCGGAACCTTATAGCGAAAATCATGTGCATGAAGTGCAACGCAACCAAATGCTGATCGCAGATATTACCGACCATGAATTTGCAATGCCTGCGCTCTACCCCACTCCTTCAGACTTTGAATTCGTAAAACAGTTTCAGGCAGCGCCCTATATCTGTATTGCGCCGTCGTCGGTGTGGTTTACCAAGCAATTCCCGCCAGAGAAATGGATCAGTCTTATCAATTTGTTGCCACCCCATTACCGCGTTTACATATTGGGAGCACCATCTGATAAAGACTTGGGACAAGGCATCGTAGATAAAACGGTTCACGCACATGTACAAAACCTCTGCGGCAAACTGAGTTTCCTGCAATCAGCGGCGTTGATGAAGGCTGCCGATATGAATTACGCCAACGACTCTGCTCCTCTTCACTTTGCATCAGCGATGAATTCACCTGTCACTGCGGTTTTCTGCTCTACGGTGCCGGCCTTTGGCTTCGGACCCTTGCGCGATAATGCCAGAGTTGTAGAGATAAACGAACGACTTTACTGCCGCCCTTGCGGGCTACATGGCCGCAAGGTTTGCCCCGAAGGGCATTTCAGGTGTGCAACGGATATTACAAACGACCAGCTACTATGGTGGACTTTGAAAACGACATAAAAAACTGCGTGCAGACGTTGCAAAACGGCGGCACCATACTCTACCCCACCGATACCGTTTGGGGCCTCGGCTGCGATGCATTGAATACCGCCGCAGCGGAAAGAGTATTTGCCATAAAGCACCGCCCGAAAGAAAAAAGCATGATCGTGCTGCTCGCCGAGGCACGCGATATACTGCAATACGTAGCCGCGCCACACCCCGACATCATAGCCATTGTCGAAAACTTCGAACGCCCCACAACCGTGATCTATGAAAACGCCCTCGGCTTCCCCGATAATGTAGTAAATAAAGACGGCAGCATAGCGATACGTATTACCTCCGATCCTTTTTGTAAAGCGCTCATTAAGAGATTCCGCAGACCAATTATCTCCACATCTGCCAATATAAGTGGTGCCGCTACGCCTGCTACTTTTAAGATGATTGACGACGCGGTTATCAGTAATGTGGACTACATCGTGAAATATCGGCAAGAGGACGATGCTATCGTTGCACCTTCGAGGTTGGTAAGAATAAATGAGGATGGGAGTTTGGAGGTGTTGAGGGGGTAAGAAAAAGCACGTTTAGTGAATGGGTGTTGAAAAAAGCAATGTCATGGTGAGCCCTGCCGAACCATGACTAGCTGAATTCAGTACAATAGCCAGTGGATGCTACGAATTTACCCTAATTTTATAGAATCATGAAAATAGAAAAAGTGTGATTCGACGAACAAAACATCTACCTAGTTACCGACAGCGGTCATACTATAGGCAATCCTTTAAAATGGTATGAACGGCTTGCATGAGCCACAGAAGAACAGCGGAACAAATACGAAATAGGCCCATTTGCTAAAAGTATTCATTGGGAAGAATTAGATGAAGACCTCAGCCTTGAGAGTTTTTTTGATTTCAAGCGCGAGCTGCATTATGCAAAAAAAAACCGGCAACCTTACTCTAAAATTTCGAATTGATCATTTTTATCAAACACAAATAATCTCCTTCAACCGGGAAGAAATGTGCTTCCAGTTTGTATTCAAGTTTACTGTTCTGACGTGAATATCATGATTATCGTACCTGAATTCAAGATCGTATTCTTCTTCGATAGTTGGGTAAAGCAAAATCCCCTTTGCGTTTATCGTTTTGAAGTCATCATCTCGCTGGTTAAGTAAATAACTGAACAACTGGTAAAGATTTGCGGATTTGATCTTTTCTTTGCCAAAGTTTATCGTCATTGTTTCCTTATAGAACTTTGTATCAATAATTATCTTTTCGTTGTCATTTTCCAAAGTAATATCCGTTTCCATTCGAGGTAAATACTCGTTGTCCGCATTTGTAAATTGCCATTTGATTGTCTCCTTCCTAATGGTTTGAAATTTATTTTGTTCAATCTTGTAAAAATTCCTGACAAACGCTTCAAAAAGCTGGTTCATTTTCTTCTCGTCCCTTGTGAAATCAGCAAACTTGTAAGCACCTTTTTCCTCTGATGGTAAAGTGCTGTCATAAACGATTTGACATACATTGATGATGAAACCATAAAAGTGATTGTTTCGATTAATTTTCACCTGCTTAAACAAAATTGGTTTCAATTCAATTTGGTCTATGCCCGGAAACATTCTCAACAATATTTTCAATTCATTTCTTAATTCATTGTCCAAGCCAGGGCAAACGCATTAAAATTTGTCAACCCCAGTTAGGACGGCCATTAGGTAATCTTTGCTCCAACTTGATTTTTTACGTCTGGTCTTGATACTTATTCGTTTTACGCCTCTATAGTCATCATGCTGCTTTAAAAGGTTGA
>CAIRTW010000032.1 GCA_903881585.1 uncultured Bacteroidota bacterium
AAATTGCCAGTACAAATCCGAACAATCAAAAAGCAAGAAAAGTAATCAACCTGTTAAGCAGGAACGGAAAATCATTACGGGAGATTGCAGCAGAACTAAATGATGCAGGGTTCAAAACTGCACGGGGCAACCATTTCAAGCCAGAACAAGTAAGACGACTAATAAATAAATCAGTAGCCGTATAACTGAAAAATGTGCCGAAAAAATACCGGGGTGGCAGATAGGTGGCAGACATTTTTGATTTCAACTAACGCTAACTAACATCATTTTATACGTAATTTTTTCATAAATCAGTCGGGTACTGATTAGTGTAAAACAACACGAATTAAGATATGCTTTTAAGTATCCCAACGGAATCACATTGACGCAAGTCAACAAATATCAAAGCCGCTCAGATGTCAATCTTGTAGCGGCTTTTTTATTTCCTTCCTGTTCAAACTAATTCAAACATTATCACATTTTCGGTGAGTATTTAGTGAGTCGCAAAAAAAAGTTGTGAGTCAGCAATTATTTTTGAGTGAAAACTTGCTTTTATCAAAAAAATTGATTCCTATTGTAGTGATCGCATTACGTAATGCTTGTATCGTAAAATTGTAAATTTTATATATGAGCAATAATATCACAATTAAGACACTTTTTAAGAAGAACAAGACCAATAAGGATATTGGCAGATGTCCCAGACTGAGATCCCCCCGGATCTGGCCCATAAGGATCACAAAAAGTGTTAAGTCTGCTCATTTAAAATTTGAACCCTGCAGAAAAAACAAAGGTGGCATCTGCCCATACTGCAATATTTTGCTTGCTGGAAACGATATTGTATTCATCGACGTTGTAACTGTTGGATATAAATTTCAGAGAGACGTATGGCCCCCATCCACGTTTAGTTTTACGGCGAAAATATCCGATTCCCAGGCCCGTGTAAATACCATCATCTTTCCGCACATCATAAACCATGTCTGCTTGGTGCCAGTAGTAGTCATTGTGTTTATAAAAATCGGCACCGATATCCAGGAACAAAAAGAGCTGGCTTTTTTTCCGTGGCCGGATATTGAAACGCAGCTCTCCGAATAATGCCGGAATAAACTGGTAATTGGTCCTCGTAGCATGAAAATCATATGCCTGTGCGCCGGCGCCCACGCCGAACCATCTGGCTAAGTTATGATTGTACGTTACCGAAGCCCCAGGGTAAAACCTTGCAAGAGAAATACCCGCATCACCAAAAAAGACGTTCTTTTGGGCCCATGTTCCCGCAGGATTGAATGCCACGAGCAGTGCAACAAGCGCATATTTCATAAAAGCTGTTTGTCTGCTAAATTAATTAAGTCTAAGTTGACCAACGCACTAAAAGTAAAAAAAGGTGGCCCGGGAGCCACCTTTACAAATATATCACAACGCTGAAATCACGCCAGGTCAAACCGGTCAAGGTTCATCACCTTGCTCCATGCAGCTACAAAGTCGTTTACAAATTTATCTCCGGAATCTTCGCAGGCATAAACCTCGGCAAGGGCGCGAAGCTCGGAGTTAGAACCTATTATAAGATCGGCACGTGTGCCTATCCATTTCAGGTCGCCGGTCTTACGGTCGCGGCCTTCAAAAATATCATCGGAGTCAGTAATGGCGCTCCACTTCGTACCAAGGTCCAGCAGGTTCACAAAGAAATCGTTCGTGAGTGTGCCTGCACGCTTAGTGAAAACACCGTGCTGCGACTGGTCGAAGTTAGTGCCCAGCACACGCATACCGCCAAGCAGCACGGTCATCTCAGGCGCGGTCAGTGTCAGGAGCTGCGCCTTATCTATCAGCATCTCCTCTGCTGATATGGTATATCTGCCTTTTTTGTAGTTACGGAAGCCATCAGCATGCGGATGCAGCACAGCAAATGATTCAACATCCGTTTGCTCCTGCGATGCATCCGCCCGGCCTGGCGTAAACGGAACTTTTACATCCTTACCTGCACTCTTTGCAGCTTGTTCAACACCTGCACATCCGGCAAGAACAATAAGGTCCGCAAGCGATACCTGCTTACCGCCAGACTGGGCACCGTTGAATTCTTTTTGTATTCCCTCAAGTTTCCCTAACACAATAGCCAGTTGAGCAGGGTTGTTCACTTTCCAGTCCTTCTGTGGCGCAAGGCGAATGCGCGCACCGTTTGCACCACCACGCTTATCTGAACCACGGAATGTGGATGCAGATGCCCATGCCGTTGATACCAGTTGCGATACCGAAAGGCCAGAAGCCAGAATCTTGCTCTTTAGCGAAGCCACATCATTATCGTCTATCAGCTTATGCGTAACCGCCGGCAAAGGGTCTTGCCATATCAGTACTTCAGCAGGCACCTCAGCGCCCAGGTAGCGAACGCGGGGCCCCATGTCACGATGCGTAAGTTTGAACCATGCACGGGCAAAAGCATCGGCGAACTGATCGGGATGCTCATGAAAGCGCCTGGAGATAGGCTCATAGTCCGGGTCCATTCTCAGTGCCAGGTCCGTAGTAAGCATAAACGGCGCGTGTTTCTTCGCTGGGTCATGTGCATCGGGCACCGTACCTGCGCCTGCGCCATTTTTGGGTTGCCATTGGTGAGCACCTGCCGGGCTCTTGGTCAGCTCCCATTCAAAGCCAAAAAGATTCTCAAAGAAATTATTGCTCCACTTGGTTGGCGTAGTAGTCCACGCGCCTTCAAGGCCGCTGGTGATAGTATTAACGCCATTACCGGTGCCGAGTGTGTTTGCCCAACCGCAGCTTTGATCTTCAATATTTGCAGCAGCAGGTTCACGGCCCACATATTTCGCCGGATCGGCAGCGCCATGGGTCTTACCAAATGTATGTCCGCCGGCTATCAGTGCCACTGTTTCTTCGTCATTCATAGCCATGCGGCCAAACGTTTCGCGAATATCACGGGCAGCAGCAAGCGGGTCAGGGTTTCCGTTAGGGCCTTGCGGGTTCACATATATCAGGCCCATCTGCACAGCCGCAAGTGGGTTCTCCAGTTCGCGTTCACCGCTATAGCGGTCGTCGCCAAGCCATTCTTTTTCAGAGCCCCAATAGACATCTTCCTCAGGCTCCCACACATCTGCACGGCCACCGGCGAAACCAAACGTCTTGAAGCCCATAGACTCGAGAGCGCAGTTACCTGCAAGGACCATAAGGTCTGCCCACGAAATTTTCTTACCGTATTTCTGTTTTACCGGCCAAAGCAGCAGGCGTGCCTTATCGAGGTTAGCATTATCGGGCCAGCTGTTGAGCGGCGCAAAACGCTGCGTGCCGGAGCCTGCGCCACCACGGCCATCCTGTATGCGGTAGGTACCTGCACTGTGCCACGCCATACGAATGAAGAACGGCCCGTAATGCCCATAGTCTGCCGGCCACCAGTCCTGCGATGTGGTCATTACATCTACTATGTCTTTTTTCAGCGCAGCCAGATCAAGACTGTTAAACTCTGTAGCATAATCGAATGCCTCGCCCATCGGGTTAGAAAGAGCAGAGTTTTGACGAAGTATGTTCAGCTTTAACTGATTAGGCCACCAGTCGCGGTTTCTTGTGCCGCTGCCAGCACTTTGCTTTAGCGCTCCACCCGAAAAAGGGCATTTGCCTGCAACGCCGTTACCAGCCGCTGTACTCGGAGATGTGTTCGGTTCCATATTTTTCGATTTACTGAATTATTTACAGGTAAAACTATCATAATTCTGTTTACTAATTAGCCCAACGGCTATAATTAATATCTATTAATCAATTCGTAAAATAAAGTGGTTTTGAAAATTGAAGCCGGCTATGGCTATGTCCAGAGAGGCTCCTACTGGATGCCCAATCCTGATCGCATTTTTTCACAAAAAAACGTGCAAAACAAGGTTTATAAATCTCACTCTTCCGCCGCTGCCAGCAAATTACGGTAATCGTATTTTTGATATTTTTTAATATTTTCCTTCTCTCTGATAATTTCAATTAATTCATTTTTAACTTCCACCCTTAACCAATATTCAGGGTTTGTATGAGAAAATGAGCTTAGCTTAAGAACAAGGCCCGCATTTAGTTTTCTTTCTCCAACCAAATATTTATGCAGGTTACTATCCTTCATTTCAAACAGGTCAGCTAACTTCTTTTGCGTTACATTCAACGTCTTGAGATACATCTTGACAAAATCAAGCACTCTTAATATTTTCCCATGGCTATCATTTTCAATGTAGTCTTCTATCTGGTATTGTATAGACAATAGCTCATTTCTCAACAACTGTTCTTTTGATTGCTTTACAGAATGAGAAAGAATAAAATCTTTCAGATTGCCTGCCTTCTCTTTATTCCAAATATCAGTTGCCTGAATTTCTTTGATGTTGTGCATAGTAATTAATTTAGAAATTTCGTAATCAGATGCTCACCTGCTTCCGGCGTGATAACCATTGTAGTTTCACCGTATTTTAAAGCCCCGTATTTCCGGCAGTAAACTGCCATTAATTTAATCTCGTCTTGTTTGCTTTCTTCCAAAACATCAAATGCCAGCCATCCCTGATAATGTTCTTTTCCATGTATAAAACTAAGCCGGCAGGCAAACGCGATCAGGCAGCCGGCAACATGATCAAATCGTTTGTCTCTACCCTTATTATGGGGCGCTATCTCAACGTAAGCCATATAGGGCTCAATGGTATCTTTCATTTGAAAGATAAGGCAGCCTTCGATCATAGTTGGTGTTTCATCACATACTAAAACATAAGTTTGAAAATGTACTTTTTTTGAATGCTTTTTGAAATTAAATCTCCAGCCATCGGTTAATGACGGCAGTACAATACCAGAGGGCCGAATTATTTTTGCATCAACAGGATGATTGTCTGTTAACCGGATGATCTTTACTTTCATACGCAACCATATCTATTGTAAAGCTACGATAATTATACAAATTGTACAATTCTTTTAGCAACAACAACTCCAAATACTATTAACTGCCTTCCCCTTTTGGTTTAATATTCCATATCCGAAAGGATAGGTGAATACAGTAAATCGAATACAAAAGCACGATAAGTAAAGATACAAAATGAGCAAGGTAAAAAACATTCAAAAGGGATACCAAATGAGCAAGATAAAAAACATTCAAAAACATACCGGCAACGACAAAGAACCAACCCAAAGCAAAAAAATTCCTGGTATCAAGAATCTTTTTATTTTTTCCACTGTCCGTAAGCAAGTAATCAAATAAGGTTGGTATAATTGAGCCGACAATGAAAAGGAGCAACTCTCCGGCTGTCGCCCGTTTGTTCACTCCATAAACTATCAGCAATACCTGACTGGCATAAATACATAACAGTCCTGCTAACAAGATAATAAGCAACCGATATTTACTGAACTTAAGTTCCGCCATTCTCTTACTCCTTACACGTAAAATAATATTTGAAATAGCAGTAGAGAAACATTGTGCATAGATGCTACCCCTTACTTCCCCACCCGCTCACCCCACACCAGGCTTTCCAGCTCTGCGCGGCTAATGACGCTTGCACGGTAGGCGCCTTCCTTCATATTGTTGTCCAGTGTTGCCCCATCACGCATCCACTGGCTGGTCGAAGAGTCCCACTTTTCAGGTTGAGCGCTCCATAGTATTTGCTTATTCCTGTTCACTATGAACAACTTGCCGCAGGTGCCACCCATACATACGAACAATGCATTGTCCGACAGTTCCTGCACATCGCCGCCAAAGTTAAAAGTTCCCATCCTGGCCCTGTCTGCCCCGGAGTCCACGGGGCATTCAAGTTCCCATATTTTTTCTATAGTGTCCTTTCCTGCCGGCGGTTGCTTTAGCATTAAGACAGTTGGCATAGATGCGCGGTGGCAGATGTTGTTATTGAAAAGGTACAGGTTGCCGTCGTGCGACAACCGGCATCCATGTTGGCCGCAAAAAAAGCCGTTTACCAAATGGCGGTCGCGGTCTGCTCCCGGCACAGGAGCATAGAGCTTGCCATAAGTATGCAGCAATTCTTTTCCCGGATAAGACACCTGGATGATCCTGTTTATATCGCGGAAGCTGATGTACATCGTTTTGGTCTTCTCATCCAGGTAAAACGCATTGGCATGGGTGTCGTTAACATCGATCATACCGTTGGGCAAGATCCGGTTACGAAGGTCTGAATTTTTGAAATAATCAGCGCCGCTCCACTTCCACACCGCATTACCCTTGCTGTCATATTCCAGTACAGTACCGAAGATCATTTTCTGGTAATACTGGCCGTTCTCCACTTTTATTTTATCTGCGAAGGATTGATAAACGCTGCTATCCGGAGGGTGGGGCATTTGCCAGTACGGCTGCTCAAACCCCATCACCATATAATGCTCGTTGGCCATCCGTGTAAATTCATGATGATAACCATGATCGGCAGATGTGGTGTTCATGTTTATTTCGCTATTGGCGGGGCCTTGCCACAAAATACTGTCGCTGCTATAGCTCAGCTCAAATATCCGTCCGTTCACAATAGATGTGATCGTTCCCAACGGGCTCATCTTAAAGTCGCGGAGATGAATATTCTCAATGCTCCTGTTTTCAATTCCGGGAAAGAACCAGACCGGCTTGCCGTTCATGTCGTACAGCGCCTTGTTGCAATCCACAAAAATATAGTTGTCTTTATATTGCTCCGAAGCCCGGGTAATACGCATACGCATGATAGCCGTGTCCACATCAGGAGACATCATAGTGCTGAAATGGAACAGTTTGCTCTTTGTTTCATTTGGCCTGTTATATACCACCCGCCATGTGTACTGCGTGCCAAATGCCGGCACCTCTGCCACCACCCTGTTTTTCTTCGTGGTTTCAGTCACAATAATGTTTTCCGCAAACGCCTTTTCATCGCTGTAGTTGCCTGCTGCGATCTGTAGCTTGTAGCCGCGCGTTTGTTCCTTATCAGGAAAAGAAAAACCAATTATCCGGTAGTTGAGCTTGCTGCCTTCTTCGGGCGTTGTCCTGGCAAAAAGCGATAACGGCGCTAATAAGGCTATGACAATAAAAATCCTTAGCTGTTGCATCAGTGTGTTTGCTGTTGGTACTTTGCCTTCATGTCATCAATGTATTTCTGCCTTTCTTCAGGAGTCATTTTTTGTATCTGCGCTGCATCCACACCGCCATAGCCGCCCGGCCGCATCGAAGATGCCGTCTTAGTATAACCTGCAAGACTGAAAATGGATTCATCAACATCTCTCTTTTCTGCTTTTACCAGGTCCATCTGCATCTGGCCGCCATTCGTCCCTTCGGTCGTCAGGCGCACAATACAGCCTTCCGCACCTTTTGCCTTAAGCGCATCAAAAAGTCTTGAGCCGGACAGGTAAGTATTTCTTATTGAAATATAGTTTGCCCATCCGGCAACATCTTTCGAAACCCAGATATCCCGCTCATGCTGCGAGCTGCCACTGCGTACTTTTACATGTATGCAGTTGTAATTATCCACCTGTTCCTTCCCAACTATAGTTACCTCATACTCGCCTTCTTCACCTTTGCGAACGTCGTTCTTCCCCGTCTGCCGCTCCGTATAGGTCTTATCCTGTTCATTAAGGGTGTACATCATATCCGGGGCATCCTTCAGCATCAGCGAAACCGTCGTCATCGGACTGTTCATCAAAGGGTTGATGAAACTCGTTTCTGAGCGGGTGTTTCCATTGCATGAATACGATTTGCTGGTACCCGAAATTTTACCTCCGGACATTTTGAACTCCAGATACATGCCCTCTTTTGCAGTAGCGCTTGTCCCGATAAATACAAGCATCGTAATAAACAGTAAGTTCTTTCTCATTATTTCTCGCTTTTGGGGTAAAGTGAATAGTACAAACAAATGTACAAAATCGGCATTATCATTTTTAGCAGGCCATATTATCCTCTAAATTCGTTTTTTGCCTCCATGGTATGAATTTGCTATTGTAGATTTATTCTTCAATAAAATAACGCTATGCAAAAGATAACTCCGTTTTTATGGTTCAATGACAATGCCGAGGAAGCTGTGAATTTTTATTTGTCTGTTTTTAACGATGCAAAAATCGGAACTGTTACCCGGTACGGAGATGCAGGCCCTGGCCCAAAGGGCTCGGTCATGATCGCAACATTCACTTTGTTTGGCCAGGAGTATATAGCGCTGAATGGCGGGCCGATGTTCAAATTTACGGAGGCGATATCGTTTGTAGTAAACTGCGAAACACAGGAAGAAGTGGATGATCTGTGGGAGCAGCTATCTGCCGGTGGCTCAAAAAGCAGGTGTGGCTGGCTAAAGGATAAATTTGGCCTGTCATGGCAGATCGTCCCTACGGCCTTGCCCAGGCTCATGAGTGACCCTGACCCCGCTAAAGCGAAACGTGTGGCCATGGCTATGATGAAAATGGATAAGATAGACATTGCTGCTTTGCAGGCCGCTTATGACGCCGGATAAGCAGGGCAAACGCATTAAAATTTGTCAACCCCAGTTAGGACGGCCATTAGGTAATCTTTGCTCCAACTTGATTTTTTACGTCTGGTCTTGATACTTATTCGTTTTACGCCTCTATAGTCATCATGCTGCTTTAAAAGGTTGA
>CAIRTW010000033.1 GCA_903881585.1 uncultured Bacteroidota bacterium
ATTCAGTATCCCTGCTATCGCAGCCCTCATATCGTCCACATATTTCCTGATCTTAGGAGCCTGGAGTAATATGGTGCTATCAATATTCACAAGTGCATATCCCTTCTCGCAAACCAGCTGGTAAGACCTTTGTAATAATACCTTGCTGTCTATTCCTTTATAAGCCGCATCTGTATCCGGGAAGTGCTGACCTATATCGCCCAGGCTCAGGGCGCCAAGCAATGCATCGCAAATGGCATGCAGCAGCACATCCGCATCCGAATGGCCCAATGCGCCCTTGCTATGTGGTATGAGCACACCACCTAGCCAAAACTCGCGCCCTTCAACTAACTTATGAAAATCTATTCCCTGGCCTATTCTATACATAAAACCCAAACCCCTAAAGGGGCTTCCTCTCATTTTCTGTCCTTCTGGAAAAGGCCAGAGTGAAAAAATATACACGCTTATTCCCTTACACGATCAAAAACAAATATGCTAAATCGTGCTTTGCCGACTAGATTCTGTAATGTAGCTAAATGCCTGGTTCCCCGGAACAAGGTCCCGATTTTCATCGGGAGGGGACAGGGGTTATAAGTTCAACCCAAACTTCTCTCCAGTCTCTATCGCAATATCATATCCCGCATCCGCATGACGGATAACCCCCATCGCAGGATCGTTGAACAACACACGTTTTAAACGCTCGTCCGCATCCTCCGTGCCATCTGCCACGATCACCATACCAGCATGAAGCGAATAGCCCATGCCTACCCCACCGCCATGATGGAAGGACACCCAACTGGCACCGCCTGCCGTATTGATCAATGCATTAAGTATCGGCCAATCGGCTATGGCGTCACTGCCATCTTTCATAGCTTCCGTTTCACGGTTTGGAGACGCTACTGAGCCTGTATCCAAATGGTCCCGTCCTATAACTATTGGCGCTTTTACCTTTCCTGTCCGCACCAGTTCGTTGAACATTAGCCCAGCCTTTTCACGCTCGCCCATACCCAACCAGCATATACGCGCCGGCAATCCCTGGAAAGCTATGCGCTCCCGGGCCATATCCAGCCAGCGGTGCAGCCCCTTGTTATCGGGGAACAGCTCCTTCATAGCCTTGTCAGTAGTATAAATATCTTCCGGATCACCGCTCAGCGCAACCCAGCGGAAAGGCCCCTTACCTTCACAAAACAACGGCCTGATATACGCAGGTACAAAACCAGGGAAATCAAACGCGTCTTTTACATCACGTTTATCATGCGCCTGTCCGCGCAGGTTGTTGCCATAGTCAAATGTTATCGCGCCACGCCGCATCAGCTCCAGCATCTGCCGCACATGCCGCGCCATAGTATCCAGCGAGCGATTTGCGTATTCTTTAGGATTGCTTTCGCGAAGTGTATTTGCTTCAGCAACACCCAGCCCCTCGGGGAAGTACCCTATCAGCTCATCATGTGCTGATGTCTGATCGGTTAAGGTATCAGGAGTTATATTGCGGTCTATGAGCCGCTGTAGCAGGTCCACCACATTGCAGCACACCCCTATCGATATACGTTCGCCTTTTGCTTTCGCGTCCAGCGCCCAGTCAATACTTTCGTCAATGTCCGATGTCCACTTGTCGAGGTATCTTGTTTCCACACGCTTCTTAATACGCCATTCTTCCATCTCCGCGGCAAGACAAACACCCTCGTTCATGGTAATGGCCAGCGGCTGTGCACCACCCATTCCGCCGAGTCCTGCAGTCACATTCAGCGTTCCTTTCAGCGAACCATTGTAGTGTATGTTCGCCAGCGATAAATAAGTCTCATAAGTACCTTGCACTATTCCCTGCGAACCTATGTATATCCAGCTGCCCGCAGTCATCTGGCCATACATCATCAGCCCCTTTGCTTCCAGCTCACGGAATACTTCCCATGTAGCCCAGCGCCCCACCAGGTTAGAGTTAGCGATCAGCACACGTGGCGCATTCTTATGCGAGCGCAGCACACCCACCGGCTTGCCGCTCTGCACCATCAGTGTCTCGTCTTCATTCAGGTTTTTAAGGCAATCGAGTATCTTATCAAAGCTCTCCCAGTTGCGGGCTGCCTTGCCTATGCCGCCATATACCACCAGGTCCTCAGGGCGTTCCGCCACTTCCGGGTCCAGGTTGTTTTGTATCATTCTATAGGCGGCCTCAGTTACCCAGTTCTTGCAGGTAAGCTCTGTGCCGCGGGGAGAGCGAATAACGCGGGATGTTGTTGTACTTGACATGGTTATTTGTAAAAATCGTTTTTTAGTAAATCGAAAATAAACAGATGGAGCGCACTATGTGTAGAGTGGCTTCCGATGCGTATTAAAAACAGATGTAACAACTACAGTTTTCCCTTTAACTCTGAATATCACGATGTAGGGAAATGACTTCAGTCTTGTAAATCTGATTTGCCCTTTTTCCTTCCTAGTCAAGTACTTATAAAATTGAGGGTTGGCAGCTATCTTTTCATAGGTAGCATATAGCTCATCTTTAAACCTGACAGCAAGATCGATACTTATTGCGAAATAATAATCAATCGCATTTTCAGTATCCAGCTCTGCTTTAGGTCTGATTTCTATACTATACACGATTCTTCCTTTTACGCTCTATGTACTTGTCGATGTGGGCTTTTGATTCCTCGAGTGTATATGATTTTATTTCCCCTGTTAAATACTCCTCCCATCTGTCGTCCAGCTCTTTCCAGTCAGCCCTGGTCAATTCATATTCAGGCTGATTTTCGTTTTCAAGCAGGGTGAGTATAGCTTTTACCTTTTTGCTATCGGCATGATCAATATAGCTGTGGAGTTTTTGTTTTGCTGCAGCAAGTGTCATGATGCTTTTTTTATTATGGTAAATTTAAGAAAAAAGACGGATAGTTTACTTTAACCCCATCAGCGCCTCTACCAGTTTCCGCTCTTCATCTGCATGGTTGACATCATGCTTTTGAAAAGTCTTACCAGTCACCATTTCATATAGCTCTATGTAGCGCTCAGATATCTGCCCTATTACTTCTTCTGTCATTTCCGGCACCTGCTGTCCTTCCTTACCCTGGAAGCCATTTTCCATCAGCCATTCGCGCACAAATTCTTTAGATAGCTGGCGCTGCTGCTCGCCCTTGCGCTGGCGCTCATCATACCCTTCCATATAAAAGTACCTTGAAGAATCGGGAGTGTGTATCTCATCTATAAGGTAAATGGTATTGCCTATGTGGCCAAACTCATACTTGGTATCCACCAGTATCAGCCCGCGTCCTTTCGCTATTTCTCTACCGCGTTCAAACAGTGCCAGGGTGTATTTTTCCAGCTGCTCGTATTCGTCCTTGGACACCAGCCCGCTGCTTATGATCTCCTCGCGCGATATATCTTCATCATGCCCTTCATGCGCCTTTGTAGTGGGCGTCAGGATAGGCTTCTCAAAAAAATCATTTTCCTTCATACCATCCGGCATAGTGATGCCGCACAGCTCGCGCTTACCGCTTTTGTAAGTGCGCCATGCGTGGCCGGTAAGGTTGCCCCTTACCACCATTTCCACCGGGTAGGTCTCGCACTTATAACCTATGGTCGCATTCGGCAGCGGCATGCTAAGCATCCAGTTAGGAAGGATGTCCTTTGTAGCGTCCAGCATCTGGGCCGCTATCTGGTTCAGCACCTGTCCTTTATATGGTATCGGCTTTGGCAGCACCACATCAAATGCCGATATACGGTCGCTCACCATCATCACCATGTACTTATCGTTTATGGTATAAACATCACGCACCTTTCCTTTATAAAAATTTGTCTGGCCGGGTAATTGCATTTTTATACGTTTTTAAAGTTTACGATTTATAAAATAGGTGTGCAAAGATAGGGTACTCCATTAATAATTGACCATCCAAATTGTACTTTGGTATCTTTGTTGGTACATTTTTTACAGTCTCTAAAAACACGGGGATAAAAAATATTCCAGCATTTTTCATAACATGAATACACTAAACAAAGACAGACATCATGAGAAAGCCCCCTTCGGGGGGGATGGGGGGCTTTTTTATGCACATTAACATTATAGATGCAGCGGTAAAAGGCATCCTGGTTGGTTTGTTCATGGCTATTTCCGTGGGCCCTACCCTTTTTGCCGTCATAAAGTACAGTCTTAACTACAGCTACAAAGCCGGGCTGGCCTTTGTGCTCGGGGTATCTGTGAGCGATATCCTATACGTGGCCGTTGCCAATCTCGCCGCGTCATGGCTGGAGGGTCTCAAACCTTACGAAAAGCACATTGCCTTCGGCGGCGCTATCGCACTAATGGCTATTGGGGCCAGTGGTCTTATCCGTAAAACAAAACCAAAACGCCCTTCTGCCACCCCGCTCGCCGTTTCAGGCGGCCAGTATATGAAAATATGGTTGAGCGGCTTTCTTATCAATACACTCAACCCCGGCGCACTCATCAGCTGGCTGGGCGCAGTGACACTCACCGCCAATACTCCCGGGCTCTATCGTGCCATGCTGTTCGGCGTAGCCCTCTTCATTATCTTAGGCGTTGACTTCTCCAAAGTTTTCCTTGCCGACCGTATAAAACGCATACTCACCGTCCGTCGCATCATCTACGTCCAGAAATTCTCCGCCGCCTGCATATTATTCATTGGCTTGTCCCTATTTATTAGCACAACCTTTAATGTGCAGTTCAAGAAAAACAAAGAAGGCAGCGAGATAAATAAAATACTTTCTAAGTGATTGGAATTGCGAATTGGGCCAATGGAATTAGGATTGTTTCCCATTTCCCGCTTATAGCCATAATCCGAATACCCAATGTCTAATCCCTAATTCCAAAAGAATCAATCCAAATTCCCCAATCCAAATTCCTAATTCCATCCAATCGGCTTACCTTTGCTCCCTCATGTCCGACGCATTAAAGCACGAATGTGGCCTCGCATATATCAGGCTGCTCAAACCACTCTCCTACTACCACGTCAAATATGGCACCGCATTCTACGGGCTCAACAAGTTGTACCTGCTCATGGAAAAGCAGCACAACCGCGGCCAGGACGGCGCAGGCATAGCCACGCTAAAGCTGAACACGGAGCCCGGCCAACAGTTCATGCACCGTTTACGTGTGAGTGGCGCGCAGGCTATATCGCAGATCTTCCAGAACATCAACACGGAAGTGACCGAGATGGAAAAAATGTACCCGGAGATATTGCAGCACCCGGGGCTTATGAAGGGGTATATGCGCTTCGTCGGCGAGGTGCTGCTGGGGCATCTTCGCTATGGTACTCAGGGGAAAAACAATGTTGAATTCTGCCATCCATTTTTGAAGTCCAACATCAACCCTACCCGCAACCTTACCATGGCTGGCAATTTCAACCTTGTCAATACCGATGAGCTGTTTGATATGCTGGCCCAGCACCCTAGTGGCACGATGCGCGAAAGCGACCTTGGCGCTATGATCGAGACCATTCATTACTACCTCTGCATGGCAGATGATACCAACCCATCAAACCTCAATATAGAAGGCATACTGAAGCAGGCTACTACTCACTTCGATGGCGGCTATGTGTTCAGCGGCCTCATAGGCAACGGCGACAGCTTTGTAATGCGTGATGCCAACGGCATACGCCCATGTTATTATTACCAGGACGATGAAATTGTGGTTGCCGCATCTGAGCGCGCTGCTATTATGACCGCATTCAATGTTACCCAGCAGCAGGTGCAAAAACTGAAGCCGGGCCATGCGATCATCGTTTCTGCAAAAGGTGAATTTTCAGAAGTGGAAATATTGCCGGCACGCGAGCACACCGCCTGCAGCTTCGAGCGCATCTACTTCAGCCGTGGCAGCGACCCGGATATTTACCGCGAGCGTATGGAACTGGGCCGCAACCTTGCCGGCACGGTCCTCAAGGCGCTCGACTACCACCTCAAGCACACCATCGTTTCCTTCATACCCAACACTGCCGAGATCGCTTTCTATGGCCTTATCAAGGGCCTCGAAGATTATCTGCAGGAAATAAAGATCCAGCGTATCCTCTCCCGCCGCGATACCATGACTGAAGAAGAAATGCGCGAGCTCGTAGGCCGCCGTGTGCGCATCGAGAAGATCGCTATTAAGGATGTGAAGATGCGCACCTTCATTACCGAAGATGCATCGCGCAACGAAATGGTGCAGCATGTATACGACATCACCTATGGCACCGTGCAGAAAGGCGTGGACACCCTTGTAGTCATCGACGACTCCATAGTCCGCGGTACCACCCTGCGCGAAAGCATCATTAAAATGGTCGACCGCCTCGGGCCCAAGCGCATCATCGTGGTCTCATCTGCCCCGCAGATCCGCTACCCCGACTGCTATGGCATAGACATGAGCCGCATGGGTGACTTCATTGCCTTCCAGGCCGCCGTAGGCTTGCTCTTTGATACACCGGGACACGAAGAAACCCTGCGCGACATATACAACCAGTGCAAAGAAGCGGACGCACAAGGCAAGCTGCACGAACAAAATTTCGTGAAGGGCGTTTACCACCCCTTCACCCCCGATGAGATCAGCAAGAAGATAGCCGCCATGCTCCGCCACAAAGATGTGACCGCAGAAGTGGATGTCATCTACCAATCAATAGAGGGCCTCAATGCCGCCTGCCCCCACAACAAGGGCGACTGGTACTTCACCGGCAACTACCCCACCCCCGGCGGCAACCGCGTTGCCAACCGCGCCTTTATGAATTATATGGAGAAGCAGGAAGGGAGAGGATATTGACAATTATGTAGGGGCAATCCCTTGCGATTGCCCTTTTCACCAAGGATACATTCCAACATTTTTGCTATAGTCGAAACTAAGTGAGCCGCACCAGGAAAGGTGTGGCTCACTTGTGCAATAAAGAATCGAAATATTTCCCCATTTTTACAATGTGAACCTAAAGAACCCCGAAAAGATCATTAAAGCAGCGACTATAGGTATCATTATCTACCTGTTGTGCTTTGGCGTTGCTATGGCGTTCTTTCCCATCCGCCCATTCTGGAACGATGAGTGGCGGCTGATCTATAATCTTAAGTTCAAAAGTGTAACACAGCTATGGGGTACGCTCGATCTGCTGCAGCAATGCCCCAGGGTCTATTTAACCGTGCTTAAAAAGTTTACCTCCTTTTTTGACTATAGTTACATATCACTGCGGCTGCCGGCATTGATTACCGGTATAGCCAGC
>CAIRTW010000034.1 GCA_903881585.1 uncultured Bacteroidota bacterium
CTTGAAATTGCATTAAAGCCAATACAGTAAAGAGTTTTGGGCATATTTAATGTTGTTCCATTTTTTCTCTTACCTATTTATGCTTGCTAATTTTACCCCTGAATTCAAGACAGGGTAAGCGCTTATTCATTTTTTAACTTTTAAAGTTTTTAAAATGGATAATTTCCAAACAATCGGGCTAAGGCTCACAAACATTGAAAATAGTCTTGCAGCCTCAAAAGAGGTGCTAACAGTTGATGAAACAGCCCGGCTAACAGGCTTTTCAAAGAGCTACCTATATAAGCTCACCAGTGCTGGCATTATACCACATAGCAAGCCATTAGGCAAGCACCTGTTTTTTAACCGGGCACAGGTGGAGGCATGGCTATTAGGTAAGCCAATTAAAACACTTGCAGAGATAAGTAAGGATGCTGCCAATTATGTAACCCTTAAAACTGGCAAGCCATGAAAAAAGTAATATTCACAAGCTATTACAAATTTGAAAAGCTTACCTCAGCAGGATTTAGGTATGATGCAACCATGAGCACAGGCAATTACCCATACTTTGAAAGCTTACTTATTAATAAGCGGAAATTCAATGTAGGGGGGCTGAGCTTGAATTATGTAGATAGGCCGGATAAATGGAAAGGTGAGCCAGGGCGAAGGGCTGAAAAGGCACTTACTAAGGGTACAATAAATCTTAGTAGTGTATTTGTGCCTGACATACTTCAGCACTTTATAGGGTATGGCGATATGAACGGCACAACCGATGCACTTATTATGGTGTTTAATGCCAGCTATACAGTTATTGAGGTATTCATTGCCAATGGTTATGTAAACAACATGATAGGGCTATATACCTATGTAAAGGAGGGTTATTTTACTCAAGAATTTGAGCTATTAAGGGCTATTGCAAAGAATGTATTCAAAGGCTGAGTTACTGAATCGGTAACCAAAAATATGCAGGGGGTGAGTGTTTGACATTCATTAGTGCTCACCCCTTTTATCAATTCTCTATATCAATACATACTTAGTTACAGAATCAGTTACCTAAATGGATACCATAACACTAAAGCTCACAAAGGAGCAAGCCGGGAATATTGATATACTTGCTGAGATACCAGCAAACCTAAGCCATATTTCACAGCATGATTTTGGTAATGGTTTAATCATTTCAGGCAGGCTAAACAATATGAAAGTAACAGCGAGTGAAAGAGGGGTGAAAATTGAAAACAGCCTTACTAAATACTATTTGGGTGACAACATACAAGTAATGAGGCGCTCTGATATTGAAAGGGCTATTGAAAAGTTAAGTGATGAATTGCACCTGCCAGTAAAAGAGGGAATAGTTACCCGTTTTGATTTTGCTAAAAATATCCCACTAATTCAAGATGTTGAAAATTACCTGAAATATTTGGGAGATATAAGTAGATATCAGCGATACCCAAGCAAAAGAGGTCTTAATTATAAAATAGCTGGCAGGGAGCTGGCAATCTATGATAAGATAGCAGAGATGAAATTTAACCGGGAAATAGTACCGGGAATTTATGAGGGTAAAAATATAATGAGGATTGAAAAAAGGTATTTGAATAAGGTAGCCAGTTATTTTAACATGCCAGTAATAACAGGCAGCGACTTGTATAATGAGGCGTTTTATATGCAGGTTTTGGATGACTGGCATAATGATTACAGCAGGATTGATAAACTAAACAATACAGTAATTGATATGAGCACAGTAACCACAAAAAGACAGCTTTATAATATGGGTGTGCTGGCATTGGTACAAATGCAAGGGGGTGAGATTGCAGCCATTAAGCAGGTACAGGAAAGGCAGAGTAAAGGTGAGCTAACTAAAAAGCAAGCATTAGACCTAAGAAATGCCATAAAAGCCAGCAGCAAGGAAAGGATTAAGGCAAAAGAAAATGAGCTATTGAATGAGCTTGAAAAAAAGGTTAAAGAGGCAATCATTTATTACAGGTAACCACTAAAAAAATTAAGATGCAACCAAAAGAAAAGGGTTTACAAAAGTTGACAGAATCAGAGATGAAAGTAAATGCACTTTTTGATCAAAAACAAATTACAAAACAGGATTTTGATGCTTTAAATGAGCTGGAAAAACCAATTTTCCTAAAGATTGTAAATGAGAGAATAAACACTTACAAAGGCAAAAAGAAAGATGCTTTACTATTGCAAATTGAATCAATAACAGACCAAAACACAAAGAATGAAATTTGGGAAATAAACCACAACCAAATTACATGGGCAATATCAACATTAATGCAGGATTTTGGGCGGATGCCCTCAAAAAGGGAGATAGCAGATAAAACGGAATTGAGCAGGCAAACAGTACATAAGCACTTGCAAGAGTATAGAGATAGCCCCCTTTATCAGCAGCAAATAGAATGGTTTAAATTTATGAGTGCAAAGGTGTTGGCTAAGGTGTTCAAATTTGCAGTTAATGGCGATATTAGAGCGGCAAGGCTATACTTTGATGTAGTAGGCAGCCTAAGCCAGCAAGAGGCAGGAAGCACCCTGATTAAGCGCCAAAACAACTATATCCAAATCAATAGCATGGTATTAAGTCAGGATAATATTAAGAGCCTGAAACCCGAGCAGGTTTTACAGATTGAAGCGATTCTAAAGGCTGCATTACCTCAGCCCGTTTAGCATGTTTACTTAGTCGGACAGATACGCGCGCGGGTAATTCCAAAATACACCCGTTTTTCAGAGAGGTACGCGCGCGAGGGTATAGGAATAAAGATATCAAAAGAAAACAGGAAAGATTTTATCTACATCATACACGCGTATATGGGAAAGCCCTTTACGCGCGAGGGTGTCAACAAAAGTCAACATTTAGAACCTGATAAAACCTATTATCCAAAATCAAAAAGGTACTTTGAAAGAATAATTAATGACTGGCAGTATATGCAACACTCCAAAAACAATAGTGAGTGCAATATTTCAATTCAAGGAGTAAAGGAAAGGAGTAAAATATTGCAGGATTATAAAATCCTGATTTTGTTTTGTAGGTTTATGGAAAACCATTTTTATGCCAGATGCAGGAGGATTAGTTTATATTGTTTTGATAGCCGTTTCTTTTATTATCGGTGTTTTCATTACCCGGTGGGTTTTTGGCATTGAAATTATAATTGATAATCTAAAGAAACAGACTGATTTTTTGGAAGAACAAAATCGTGCAATGATAGACCAAAGAGCAATTCTGAAATTGTTACTCATTGACCGACTATCCGACAATAGAAAAATAGAGGTTACTGATAAAAAAGACGGCAAAATTATTTATCCAACGTTACGCGATTGGATTGAAAAGTATTCCAGTGACAGATACACAACAGAGATAATAAAAAATTAGGTCTATCCGGCAAAAGCACTCAAATAGCTGGCATTATTACACATTTTGTCCCCCTATTGTCCTTTTAAAGGGTAATGAAGCGCTGAAATGCTTGCCAGTAAGGCAATACAGAAAATAGTTGTGTGCCAGTCCCGGGCACCAGAGTGGAAAGGTTGGAATTATTTCCTCCCTTTCCATTTTTATTTTCCTTAGAACCATTGTTGGGAGCGGTTATCAGCGTTATGGCTCTATTCTCTTTCGTGGTTCGATAAGTATTATTCTCGAAAATCAGTTTTTCAACAAATATCGAACCGATTATTTGCTGTTTTCCGGCAAGATCAGCCTCCACAAAGTGTTTGTCAATATTTTTGAGCAATGAAAACCCTCTATCCGTCAACAGGCTGAACCCAGCAACGCTCACGTTACGCAATGGCGTACTTGCATCCATGAAGCTGAACATAGGCCATGCGGCAAAAAGGTTGCGCTGGAGCTATATCACGCCGAATGAGGCGAAGAAAAAAGGCATGGATATGCAAAAGTGGAAGAAGCTGGTGCAGGTAAGGCAAAAGCTGGATAACATTTTTTATGGCGCCGGCGGCAAGCCAGAGAACCTCAAAAAATCGGTATTGAAAGGTAAGGGCAACAAGGATAAGGCAATACATGGCCTGGACGGCTTTGCATATGAGCATGAAGCACATCATATGAATATGCACACACCGCTGCATAAACTGCTCGGCCCCGAACTTTTTTATGCCGAAAATGAAGGCATTCACGGCGCAGACGATTTGGGCGACCTCGGCGAACCGGTAACGCTTGCGACCATAACCGCAGCATCAGGGATTATTGCCGCCGTGGTCGGCATGATCAAAAAGGTCGGGGACGTATTTGGCGGTAAGGGCGACAATGCCGCTGATTTTGACCCTAAAGCAAATGCGGATGCGGAAGGGAGCATACCAGGAGCGGACGGTTCATCCGCAGACCCGGCAACCGGGGATGACGGACAAGGGGCCACAGGTGAAGATAAAACTCAGGGTGATGGTACGCAGGATAATCCCGGTGACGGAACAAATAATAATGACAACAACAGCGATGATATGAATAAACCAAAAAGTGCCGGTAAGAGCATGGCCGTAGCCAAATCAGGCGGTACAAATACCGACCTCGACAAAACAACAGACAACCCCGGCGGAACACCCCCTGCCGATGACGAGGGGTTCTGGCAAAAACACAAGAAGTGGTTATTGCCAGGCTTGCAGATTTTCAACAAACTCCAGTTTTGATGTCGACATATTATCTGGTGAAGTGATAAAGGCGTTGACACCCACATTGCCAACCTTTTCGAGATAGGTTGCAACAACTTTATCGTAGCTGCCGGATGGGCGGTTGCTTTTGCCCCAATTGGCGAGCATCACCTCGGGCTTGCCGAACAAGCCGACGAGCGGTTTTACGGCAAGAAACAAGTGTTCCACGTTCTCTGCAACCGACCATTTTCCGGAAACGGGCCTTTGAAAGAAGTTTGCTTCTGGAACAAGACCGGCAGCGGTTTCAACTTCGGCGAACGCAGTATGCAATTTTTCAATGATCTTCTTTTGAGTCATAAACAAAGTGTTTTATGAGGTAAAGTTGGCGATCATTCCGCTTTCAAAAATTGACCTATGTTACAATCGTTGTTGCCTTGGATAATTTTTTTCGCAGCCGGCTCAGGCTCTCCCGCTCAATGCCGAGGTAAGAGGCGATATGATAGAGCGGTACTTGCTCAAACACGCGGGGATAGGTTTTGACTAAATTGAGATAGCGTTCTTCAGCATCAAGGAACAATAAACTCTCTATTCGCTTTTCGGAAATGATGTAGCTTTTTTCAGCAATGATCCGGCCAAATTTATTCCATAAATGAGAGTGTTCGTAGGCGTTCTGCAAAGTGTCGTGTGCTACTGTTATCAGCTCACAATCTTCCAGCGCCTGTATAAAATACCTGCCGGGTCTCTGCTGCAGGAGGCTTTGAAAAGATGTTGCAAAATCATTTTCAAAGAAGAACATCGTGTTTATCTCCTTGCCGGCAGGCGAGAGATAGTACATCCGCAGCACACCCTTGTTTACGAAAGCCATTTCGCGGCATATTTCATTTTCCCGGATCAAAAAATCTTTCGCCTTTAGATTTCTGAACTTCTTTTCAGAGGAGAAAAACGCATCACATTCCTCTTCGGGAATAGGTAGTATCTTCTGGACTCTTGAACGGAATTTGGAATACATAGCCTTATTATTTTGAACGAATATGCAGCAAAAATCAAGCTACTGCTGCTAAATGTCTTATCCCCAAGCGCTCCCCGGAACAAGGCCCCGCTTTTGCGGGAGGGGCGGGCGGGTTAGCACCTCGCCGTTTTCTTCTTCTTCCCAATGCCATTTTTCGCTTCTGCTTTTTCAATGTAGTCAACAGCGAAAGGAACCTTGCAGGCTGTGTCACCCATATCTACCTGTACCTTGCCTATTTTTAGTGCGGTTTGTTTGGCGAGTGCATTCAGCTCTTTTACATAGATGCCTACGGCGATCATAAAACGATTCATAGTTGACTTTACGCGGTTTGGGCTGCCGTCTATTGTTGTTGCCGCTTTGCCGAGCAATTCTTTTAACATTGGAATATCGAGTTCGCTATCGTCTGTGATGGACACTATATCAGCGAGGATAGCCCAGCCAGCGCTGGCGATGCCGGGGTCTTTAGATGCGATCCATTTCTTTGCCAGCTCCAATCCATGTTTACTTTCGGCCGCAACAGGCGCTACTGTATTTTCATAGAGCACAGGTGCATTGGCCAATTTTACCCACTCCTGCAAATCCTTTATGGTCATCTTCTCCGGCTCTGCTATCAGGCCTGCGAGATACATGGCATCATATACGCCGGTTCTGAAAAGTTGCAGAGACAGTTCATGCCCGTCTTTTATTTTCTTCTGTATCTTTTTCAGTTCCTCTATTTTCACGCCGTATAACGGTTCTTTAATACCGTGCTTCAGCAGTACATTTTTTATAGATGGCTGGCCAAGTGTTTCCAGTTGTTTCAGAATGTCGTTTGAGGTCATAAGAGTGGAAAGATTGAACCCTGCAAAAATAGTAAGTATTGCAATAGCCCGAAGCGCTCAGATGTACTACAGATTATTGTTTGCGTGAATTACAGCCTGCAGGCAGCCGCAGATTTGTTTTACACAAAAAATAGTTCAATCTTTAGCGTAGTAATACCTATGAATTAAATCATTGCTAACTAATTTAAACCAATCGTCGTAACTTATGAAACTAGTACAGAAAATATCTGCCATCACCGCCGGATGCTTATTACTTATCAGCGGGACTACCCATGCCCAGCGTGGATTTGATATAGGCGTAAAAGGCGCTTTCCAGGCAACAGGATTATTGAACCAGACGGACGAAGACGCAGGCCCTGAGCTGGATTTTAAAAATAAATTCGGGTTTGCAGCAGGCGCATCGGTAGGGTACACATTCACCAAGCATATAGGCCTTGAGATAGGCGTACTTTATTCAAAGCAGGGCTGGTCATATAAGGGCGAAGTTGACCGGGTAAACCCAGTTGGTAACGGTATTCTTATTCTTTCTGATGAATTTTATGGGCTTGCCCACTCTAATAATCTTACTTTTACAGGCACTTATACAGCAGATATTTCCCTGACCTACATTAAAATTCCGCTGTTGTTCCGATATACCGGAAACAGCGCTAACAGGACATATTTCAGTGGCTTTTTAGGGCCGCAGATCGATATACTTAATTCTGCTGTGGAGCAGGTAAATGGTAAGACTACTTCATTTACTGCATATAACTTTAAAACGACAGATCTTTATAAAAAACAGACTATGGATGCTGTATTAGGTTTGGGTTTTGCGGTAAGGCTGCCAGCTAATCTTACCGTTTCCGCCCACATCCGTTTCGACTATGGGCTTGGCGATGCGGAAGACAAGAGCAAGACGATAACAGCTGCCAACTCAAAAGTATATGACCCTAAGCGCGCGGTAACAAATAATGCAACTGCGGGGTTGATGATCGGTGTAAACTATAAGCTGAAGATGGGTAAAAAGTAGTTCTTTTTAGCTCACTGATGATCACAAATGATTTTAACCAATTAAACCAATCTGCAAATAGGGTATGAAACTAATGAAGAAAATATCGGACAGACTAAATGTTGTAACGGCAATTTCTACGAGGAAATGTGTAGCCGCAGGGTGCTTATTATTTATTGGCGCACCATCGTTTGCACAGAGCGGATTTGATTTTGGATTAAAGGGGTTTCTTGGGACGTCTTCATTGTTAAACAGCACAGACCAGGCGGCCGGCCCGGAGCTTGATTATAAGAATAGTATAAAAATAGCCGGAGGGATTTCCGGGGGCTATAACTTTAATAAGCATATAGGCGTGGAGCTGAATGTGCTGTATGCCAAACAGGGACAAAGCTATAAAGGAGAAGTTTCACAGATAACACCTTCCGCCAATGGCGCGCTGATATTGAGTGATGAATTTGCATCGCTGGCTGCGTACAACAATGTAGCTTTTTCAGGCAACTATACAGCCGATATATCAACGACCTGCATAAAGATACCGGTGCTGTTCAGGTACACAGGCGACAATACGAAAGGTGTATATTTCAGTTCTTTCATCGGGCCGCAGATCGATATACTTAATTCTGCAAATGTGCAGGTAAATGGCCAAAGTGTTTCGCTTGCAGCATATAATATTAAGGAAGAGGATCTTTATAAAAAGACCACGGTGGATGCAGTGCTGGGGTTGGGTGTTGGAATTAATCTCCCCGCTAACCTGGTGCTTTCAGCACATCTCCGTTTTGACTACGGGCTAGGTGATGTTGAAAATAAAAGTGAGACCGTAAGTGCGTTTGGCAGTTCTGTGAGGGTTTATAGCAGTGAACGTGCCGCCACCAATAATGCTACAGGCGGCCTGCTGATAAGCCTCAATTATAAGCTGGTAAAGAAACCTGTAACAAAGAGTAAGACTCATACAGTTTCAAAAACGAAAAGCTAGGCGCAGGTAGCTGCCCGGTACATACTCAAAGCGGAGTTTTTAATCATTCTTAATGTTCAAACTCCGCTTTTGGTATTTCGTAAGATCAACTTTCAATGAAGTGGTGAGTTTGACAAGTGTACTCCTACCCTATGCTAACTATTGATTCTTCAGGTTTTTTTCGAGCTCCTTATCCAGCCAGTCGTCGGCTTTTTTCTTATCATCGGCAAATTCCTCAAGCGCTTTTGCTTTTACTTTTTTCAGGTCTTGTTCTTCGGTCTCCGTCTCCACCTTTGGAAGCCTGAATTGCGGGCGTTTTTTTACTATTAGTTTTCTTTCAGCCATGCTGGTCGTTTTTAGTTTTGAATGCTATTCAGTAGCATTTCCCTGTGTCATTTACTTTACAAAGCTAAATGATTTGGCGCGAAGAAACACAAGGCATTCCGTAATATGCTACTTAGCTACAGGCTCAATAAATAATTGCTTTTCCCGCGGAAATTCTGTCTTTATCAGCTTAGTAATTCTTTCGATCGCGTCGGTGATTTCCTGCGTTGTCATGCCTGTTTTAAAAACTGCGATCAATTGCAGCAATACTTCCTCGGGCGCCAGGTAAGTTGAGAAATGTTTTTTTACTTTAATAATGGCGGCATCTGCTTCTGCAATTGCAACAATTTTGCGTAATGCCACTTTGTTAACGGTTTCTCCCATTAACAAACTTTTGCTTTCACGAACGAGGAGCATAGAAATAACGATCAGGATAAGCCCGATTACCATAGACGCTATTCCATCGTAGTGCGGGTTATGAAATAATCTGCCCAGATACACCCCAAGGAAAGCAACCCCAAGTCCCAGCATATCTCCCACATCACCCAGCAATACAATAAATGTGGAGGGATCTTTACTCTGAGTTACCGCTCTTAAAAGAGAAATATCTCCCCGCTGTTTATTAAAGGCTCTGAATGCAGTAGTTATTGAAATTCCGGTAAAAATAGCTGCTATTGCTAATGTGAGGTAACTAAGGTTAGGGCTGCCTGTAAATTCAGGTTTACTAAATCGCCTTATACCCTCATAAAATGATATGCAACCACCCAAAAGGAACATAACGAGTGACACCATAAATGACCAGAAATAGAGCTCTCTTCCATATCCGAAAGGCCGGTCATCATCAGCCTTCTTTTTACTTGTTTTCACCCCCCATATCAGCATTAGCTGGCTTGCGGCATCTATTACAGAATGGACGCCCTCAGATTCCATAGAGGAACTGCCGGTAATGCCTGCAGCAATAAATTTGGATATAGCAATCACTATATCCGCAGCCAGCGATACATAAATGAATAGTCTTGATCTCATATCCTTACCTTGCAAACAAAATAATCGTGCCTAAGAACAGGGGGTAATTTGTTCCCAAATATTGTAAAGCCATGTTACAAAACCGCGTAAACCCATTTGGCGATATTATTAAAACTCCTGAGCGCGGCTCCTGGCTGGGCAACCGGGGCGTACTGCACAACCGTCAACAGGAAATTGTCCGCTCATATAGGCTGAAAGCATGGATCACCTGTGCTTTAGATTTCAGGGGCAGGCACCGCGAAGTGATGCAGCCGGACTGCTGGACCGAGCTTTTTTTCCAGGACGAGGCAACCGCTTTTTCAGCAGGCCACCGCCCTTGTTTTCAATGCCGGTATAAAGATCATCAACGGTTTAAGAAATTTTGGCTGGAGGGAAATGCGAAATATAATTTCAACATGAAGACCCCAATTGCACAGATAGATCACATATTGCATTCAGAAAGGATTGCCCCTGACAAATCAAAGGTGACATACGAAGAGCGGCTGAACTTGCTGCCTGATGGCACTTTTATATCGCACAATGGTAAACCATACCTGCTTGTAAACAGCCTATTGTATTTATGGTCTCCCGGCGGTTATGATAAGCCGACTCATTTTCCGGATGCAGCTACACTGCAAATACTGACACCCAGGTCTCTTGTGAATATGTATCGTGTGGGTTATGTGCCGCAAATGGATGTTTAAGCTGGATGTGATTTTGCCTGACATCGAATCCTGTCTGAAAATCAAATGGATCTGACGGTATGATTTTTGTATTTTTTTAACTTTTAGCATTAAGCGTTTCAGAAAACTTATAGTCAAAGAACTACTTCTCAATATTCAAAATCAATTGTCATGAAAATCAGGTTTCTTTTTATTATTCTTGTTTGCTTGCTTACCGGCAAAGTAAATGCTCAATCTTCAAGGATCGATACGGTAGCCGTCTCTGTGCTTGACCGCATGAGCGCGACGATCAACGAACTGACTTCGTGCAGCGTTCACGTAAGATCGAATTACGATGTCAGTAACCAGGCCCTGGGGCTGGTGAAACATTCTGATGAGGAAAACGTTTACATCGGCGGTGCTGACAAGTTGCTGATACGTTCTGAAGGCGATAAGGGGAACAAATACATACACTATGATGGTAAAATACTGAGTTATTATTCGCTGGACAAAAATCATTATTCGCAGGTGCCTGTGCCAGCTACGGTGATGGAAATGATCGATCATATGAATAAAACCTACGGTATCGTTTTCCCTGTAGCTGATTTTCTTTATCCCGGCTTCGTAGATGATATCCTTGCAGAGTCAACTGATATAGTGCTGTTGGGAATGACTAAAGTAGACGGCAAAGACTGCTACCATATTGCCGGTGTTGCAAAAGATAAAACGTTCCAGTTTTGGATAAATGACGATCCGTTTTATCTGCCTGTAAAAATGGTGATCGTATACACCAGCAAACCAATGAACCCGCAATTTGAAGCATCCTATTCGGATTGGCAGATCAACCCAAACCTTCCTGCCGCTATATTTGATTTCAAAGTGCCACCTGGCGCTAAGAAAATAAAATTGACCCCATTGTCAGCCAAGAAATAATTTCTACATCAAATCATTTTAAGTCATGAAAACGTTCGATCAAATGAAATTCGCAAGCTTAATCAGTATTATATGTTTCTCGCTGTTCTGTTTTCCGCAGGATAGTATGGCCCAGCGTTTCGGCCACGGAGCTGGAGGCGGAGCCAGAGGAGGAGGAGGAGGAGGAGGAGTGGCTCCACGAGGCGGTGGCGGAGGAGGAATGGCTCCACGAGGTGGTGGTTTCAATGGTGGCAGTCGCAATGTGGCCCCCCGGGTTTATAATGCACCAGCGCCCGCAGCCCGTGTTGAGCGGCCAGCGGGAGGAGGATTTCGTGAAGGTGGCGCTGCACGTGAAGGTGGTGTTGTGCACGTAGGCGGTGGCGGTGTTATCCGCAATGAAGGCATATATCATCACGAGTACAGCGTTCATCCGTACTTCTATCACCCGTTTCACCCTTATGTTTGGGGTGCGCGCTGGCATCCATTCGGTTTTTTTGCCGGTGCGCTTGCCGCCGACGCGATATTATACAACTGGGGCAACCAGCAATATTATTATGACGATGGTGTTTATTACCAGCCATCGGGCTCGGGATATTCTGTTGTAAATCCACCGATAGGTGCAGTAGTATCTTATTTGCCGGCCGGCTATCTGACAGTGCCGCTCGGAGATGACACTTATTACTATTATGGTGGCACCTTTTATGTTAGCGAAGGAGGCTCTTTCCGGGTAGTTCCGGCTCCACCGGGGGCGATAGTAACAGAGATACCTGAAGGTGCAGCAGAGCAGTCGATCAACGGCCAGAACTATCTGCTCTATAATAACACCTATTACCAGCCAATTTCCCAGGACGGGCAGGATGCGTATGAGGTAGTACAGGTAAATTAATGCAGCAGATATTTCAGTCAGTACGAGAGCAGCCTATATCCGGCTGCTCTTTGTTATTCCGGGTATTTATAATTCCCATAAAGCACTATTTTCACAGCCAAATCACCATCGATATGGATGAAAGGGACAAGATCATTGACCACGAAGAAAAACTGTTGGCAGCATTTGCAAATAAAGACTTGGCGGTCATCAGCGAACTGTTGCATGACGATGCGATTTTCGTTTACCCGAATGGACAAGCCCTAACAAAGACAAATGTGCTGGACAACTACCGATCGGGTAATTCTGCATTTACTACCATTGCAGCAACAGACCAGCTAATAAACCTCATAGATGACACAGCCGTGGTCACCATGATCCTGGAATTAAAAGGCAACTACTTCGACCAGGTGATAAGCGCACTATTCAGGTATATACGGGTATGGAAATTAATTGATGGCAACTGGCGGGTGATAGCAGTAAGCGGGGTACCGATAAATGAAAAACAAGAGTAATAATGGAACAGATATTCAGCGAAACAGTTTTTGATAAAAAAGACTTTAAGGAAGCTCACTTACCGAAGGGTGAGTATGAAAAGTGCATTTTCAAGAATTGTGATTTTTCCAACTCAGACCTCGCAGAAATAATATTCTGGGAATGCGAATTTATTTCGTGTAATCTGAGCCTGGCAAAACTTACAAAAACAGCGTTTCGCGATGCGAAGTTCATCAATTGCAAAATGCTGGGCCTGCACTTCAATGACTGCAACAAATTTGCACTTGCATTCAGTTTCGAGAATTGCCTGCTGCACCATTCATCATTCTACCAGGCTAAAATAAAAGGAACGATTTTCAGAAATACACAATTGCTTGAGGCCGACTTTGCGCAGTGTGACCTTACCGGCGCAGTCTTTGAGAATTGCGACTTTACAGGCGCTTCATTTGACAATACAAATTTGGAGAAGGCGGATCTTCGCAGCTCATTTAGCTATTCCATAGATCCTGCACAGAATAAAATAAAGAAAGCCCAATTTTCCCTATCCGGCATAAGTGGCCTGCTTGACAAATACGATATTGAAATTGACACCGCGCACTAATGATCCCAACAATAAAAACAATCCCGGAAAGAATACTCATTGGAAAATCATTGACGATGTCTTTGACCGCCAACAGAACAGGTGAGCTATGGCGTGGCTTCATGGCACGGCGCAATGAAATAAAGAATATCGTTGGCACTGATCTGTATTCATTGCAACTATATAGCCCTCATTATTTTGAGGCGTTTGAACCAGGTGCAACATCTGTAAAATGGGCTGCAGTAGAGGTTTCAGATATCAATGAAGTGCCGGAGAACATGGAGACAATCACGGTGCCCGGTGGAACATACGCGGTCTTTAACTATAGAGGTCCTGCAAGCGCTGGTGCGCAAGTATTCCAATATATTTTCGGCACATGGCTGCCCGCATCCGGATATACGCTGGATAACAGGCCACATTTTGAGATCCTGGGCGAAAAATACGAAAACGACTCCCCCGAATCAGAAGAGGAAATTTGGATACCAATAGTGCAGAAGATAGAATAATTATGTCGCAAGAAAAAACGTTCTGCACTACCCTATTTCTCCGTTTTTATGCATTGAATATAGTGCATGATGGCTGTTGCACTATCAGCTGCAAATTTCCGCTCCGTTGTGCCTAGTGTGTATTTCACGATCTTCCTGGTAGTAAACTCTTTGTAGTTCCCATCGTCAATAGGGAAATAGAGCGTCCTGATCACTTCGGCTTTATCGTCGGTCAGGTCATGATTGATCTGTACCGTATCTGTTGACAATATTGTGTGATCATCAAACTCTATTTTCATTGTCTTTTCCTTCGTTTCCACGATCTTATCACCGGGGGCAGTTGTAAATATTGATGCTACATCCCCACCCGGAATCCGGAAAATAATAAAAAAATTGTCGTAGCCATCATCTTCCGGGTTGGAGTCGATAGTTCGTGTTATCCTTATCGCGGGCATGTTCTTCTCGGTGAATGGAGAAAAATAGTTGCGGTTATAGCCATCAGGAGTTATCTCTTTCTTTATCTTTTTGCAGAAATCCTGCCCGTTAGCGGTTTGCAAGGAAGCGAAAATTAAAAACAGAGCGGCGGCATTAACTGACAATCGATTGAAATTCATAAACAGCATTTTAGCAACCTTAAATATACATAATCATACTGGCAAATGATTATTTTGTACCCGAAATCAGACGAATGAAACGAAGAACGGGAGTACTACTTTATTGTTTTTCTTTTATTGGGGTCATGATCCTCGCCTGGTTCGTGTTTAGTGCTGGCAAGCTGCTGGAGCATATTCCGGCAAGCGCACTGCACTCGCCCGGAGGAAGAACCAATAGCACCAATACCGTGACAGACGCTCTGCTTCATCCTGTGGCAATATTTATACTGCAGCTTATTCTCATCATCGCTGCATCGCAGGCTTGTGCATGGCTGTTCAAAAAGATAGGCCAGCCGGCCGTTATGGGCGAGATCATGGCAGGTATTTTGCTTGGCCGTTCGCTTATGGGGTCATTGCTACCCTCTTTCAGCGCATTTGTATTCCCGGTTGCCTCGCTGGGCAATATTCAGATGCTTAGCCAGGTTGGCCTTATACTCTTCATGTTCGTTATAGGCATGGAGCTGGATATGGATGTGCTGAAAAAACGGGCGGGCACAGCCTTGTTCATCAGCTATTTCAGCATCATTGTTCCATTCGGGCTGGGGATAGTGTTATCCTATTTTTTGTACCCCATGTATGCCCCGGCAAATATTCCCTTCTATGCATTTGCACTATTTATGGGCATTGCTATGAGCATAACGGCATTCCCGGTGCTGGCCCGCATTATCCGTGAGCGCGGGCTTACCGGCACTAAGGTGGGCGTTACCGCTATTACTGCAGCGGCGGCCGGCGACGTGGCAGCATGGTGTATGCTGGCGGCAATTATTGCTATGGTTAAAGCTGGCTCTTTTAGTTCGTCTTTATATACTTTGATACCTGCTGTGATCTACATCCTGGTTATGCTTTTCGTTGTAAGGCCGCTGCTCACTAAACTGGCAATGAAGAACAGCAACAACCCAGTTATGAAGCGGTCGGTGATGGCTGTAATATTCGTAACATTGCTGCTAAGTGCTTATTGCTGTGAGGTCATTGGCATACATGCATTGTTTGGCGCTTTCCTGGCAGGTATCATAATGCCGCGCGAGCCTGGTTTCCGCACAGCGCTCATAGACAAAATAGAAGATGTGGCACTGGTTTTACTACTGCCCTTATTTTTTGTCGCTACAGGGCTGCGCACTGAAATAGGATTACTGAACACATCATCGCTCTGGATGATCTGTGGCTGGATAACCCTCGCGGCGATAGCCGGAAAATTTGGCGGCAGCGCTATTGCAGCGCGGATAACCGGTGAAACTATAAAAGACTCACTTACTATAGGTGCGCTAATGAATACAAGAGGATTGGTGGAACTGGTGGTACTAAACATCGGCTACGACCTGCACATACTATCGCCGCAGGTATTTACAATGATGGTGTTTATGGCATTGGCCACTACTTTTATGACAAACCCTATGATCAACCTTATCAATAGAACGTATAAAGAGTAGGCAAAAAACTACCACTCGCTATGTGTCACATTATTTCGTGATGTTGAGATTTGACTGAGGCCAAACCGGATACCGGAGTTGTGGCCCATGTAGCTATCCCACGACTGCACAAAATCTATGCGCAGTATCCGCACCAGCTTCCAGCCTATGTTGTCAATGCCTATGAATGCCTCGGTATAATAATCGTTCTGGCGGGCATAAAAAGCATTGCCGCCCATTACCAGGTAGTAGCGTGCCTGCCTCAGCAGTGGTATCTTATTGCTCAGCAGCCCGTTGAGATGATACTCCAGGTGGGCCTCGCCATAGATCGGCTCTTTATTGCTGAAGTCGTAATACTGCGCCATCTGGAAGCTCTGGAGATATGGCGCTGCATAACCAATGCCCCGGTTGCCATATAAGTGCATAAGGTCTGGTACGGCTACGTAAGTACTGTTCAGGAAGCCTCCGCAGCCCACATTATATTTCAGTAGTCCAAAAAGCTTCAGCGACACATCGTCATGTATCATAAAGCGCCACTTATCGAAATTCGAGACACTGTTGGCAATGCCCGGTATGCCCTTGTCATAAGTTAACGTCATTCGGGGCCACGAGCTGCTATTGGCTACCTTGTAGTCGGGGTATTGTGTATAAGTAAAGCCCGGCTTGTAAGAAATGGAAACATGCAGCAACGCGGCATCATTAGGTACGCAGGCGGGCGCTACAGCAGCCAGATGGGCAGGCAAATTTGAGTCGAACGGAAGATCGCCCCACCGGGTGACCACATAATTGGTGGTATTTTCCAGTGGTAACCTGTGCTGATAAGATGCCTTTACAAACCAGTTCAGCCCATTGCCGTAATTGTGGGCCACAAAGGCATTGCCCTCATAGCGCTCATATAATTTGAGGTCGTTCTCCTGGTAAAAAAGCGCTGTATAAGTATTGAACCACGGGTTCACGGGGTTTTCAGGGTTATATTGAAATACGTATTTACCACCCTCAATACCATACATCCACGACCGGCCCCGCCATGCCCTGTCGCGATCTACGTAGTACAACCTGCCAATAGCATTAAAGTGGGTATTACTGAAACCATATCTCACCACCGCATCTCCGTACAGGTATTTGCCGGTATCGAGCATATGCTGCCAGTTCAGTTTTGGCGCCACATTAAAGCCTTCTACAATATTATAGTTGACAATATTTGGCTCACCCAATCCGAAAAGTAAATTATTGACGGTAAAGCGGTCTTTATTCTCTTTGGTAGAATAGCTATAGTCAGAGAACAAAAAACTCAGGGGTTTGAATTTGTTCCTTTTCCTCCGCATAGAGTCCTGGTGCTCAGGATTGTCGAATTTTTTCACTAGGCTATCCTTCATTACAAAGTCGCGCTTCTCATCATGTTCCAGCGGTATGGGGCGGTTGTTCCAGTAAGAAGTGTCTTTCTTGTTAGCGGTCTTATCATATGTGCTGATGATCTTGCCCGCGAATATAGAATCAGGAATAGGCTCGTTCACCTTTTGGTTGTTATAAACGGTTACCCCGCTGGCAGTGATGTCAAAGCCCAGCAGATTGACCGTAAAGTAGATGACCTGGTTTTTTATCACCCAGTTATCTTTTGCAAGTGGCAGATACACCTGGTCCACTTTCAGTGTGTCCACTATGTCCATGCCCGATTGTTTTGCCAGGGTCATGTTCAGGCTGTGAATGGCCCAGTCTTCGTCCACAATATAGATGGTGCCATTAAAGCATGGCTCATACGACCTCTTCTGCGTTACCTGTATCTTGTAGATCGTTTTTCCCTGCTCCACAAATTCACCGAGCAACTTATACTTGTAGTAGCTGAGTGCGTTATCGCTCACCGGCGATATAAATCCGCGTGAGTTATTCCTGAATATATTTACATTATTATCGTAAAATGTGATCACAGACGGGAATTGAGAGAACCCCAGCCCGCTCTGGTTACCGCTTTCATGCACCGAGTGGATCACTGTCTTTTGCCGGTTGCCATCTGAATAGTAGTCTGCCTTTTCCTCAGTAAGGTAGAGTACACCCTTGCCTGCACTATCTATGGCATCAGTTTCGTCCTTTACTTTTTGGCCCATGAACTTCTCGGGCATTTTACGGGAGCGCGCCACCCCCTTGAGGTATATTCTGGTTTGGAATGATTTCACCTGGTCCAGGTGAAATTTCCGCCTTTTTATTGTGTTGCGGATTATGGGATAGGCTGGGTCTTCAGCAGACGCATGGACCACCACTTCTTTCATATCCAAGGCTTCATCCTTTAAGACGAAAACATGTTCTATGGTCTCTTCTCCTTTGATCGTGAGATTGAAAGTAGTTTGCTTGTACCCTATATATTGGCAGATAACCTTGTACAGCCCCGGTGTTACGGGCAGCTCGTAATTACCGCTTCCGTTGGCGCTCACACCTACAGTAGTGCCCTGCAGGTATATGGTGGCATATGGCATAGGAGTACCCTTGTCGTCCGTAACTTTGCCTTTAAGCACGCCGGCAAAAACACAGGATGGAACCAAAAATGCGATAAGTACTAAAAGGTATCTCAGTTTATTCATATACGGAAAGGGCCGGAGCTAAAGCTACATCGCCGGGCAACAACGAAATGTTACATTTTTTATAAAATACTTTGCTCCGAAATACCCGCCGGATAAACGTTAACTCACTTTTTGCTAAAAAGCCCGTGCAGCTGTGCATCTATCTTGCGCACCACATCGGCGAGGTCTTCTTCTTTATCAGCGAAGTTGCAGTTGTCAACATCTATTACTAAAAGCGGGCCATCATCATACTTGTCTATCCACTTGTTGTAAAAGCCGTTCAGCCGTTTCAGGTAATCGAGCCGGATATTCTCTTCATACTCCCTGCCGCGTTTTTGTATCTGGTCAACCAGGGCGGGCAGGGATGCCTTAAGATATATGAGCAGATCTGGGGCTTTAATCAGTGGTTTCAGGTGCTCAAAAAAGGAGGAGTAATTTTCGAAGTCGCGCTTGGTCATCAGGCCCATGTCAAAGAGGTTGGGGGCGAAAATATACGCGTCTTCATATATGGTACGGTCCTGTATCACTGTGTCTTTGCCGTTCCTTATATCTGTCAGGGTTTTGATACGATGGTTCAGAAAGTACACCTGCAGATTGAACGACCACCGGGGCATATCCTCATAAAAATCCACGAGGTAAGGGTTGTGTTCTATATCCTCAAAATGTGGCTCCCACTTGTAGTGCTTCGCAAGCATACCAGTTAGTGTGGTTTTTCCGGAGCCTATGTTGCCGGCTATAGCTATATGTTTGGTTGTGGACTTTGGGGGCATGCACTAAAAGTAAAACGTAAAAATTCAAAAATCAAAAGTAATGTAAGATTAATTAATGGGAGATGGAAAATTGGACGATAAAATTACAGATCACCAGAAAAACAGGCTATCGCGGAATTTATACCTTTAGAAAAAAAAATAATTACTTTAGCATAAGGTATGATGACTAAAGAAGAGCATATTGCGCACTGGCTCAAATCTTCAGAAGATGATGAAATAACCATGATGTCACTATTCAAGGATGGGCGTTATACCCATTGCTTGTTTTTCGGACATTTGTATCTGGAAAAAATCTGCAAAGCATTATGGGTAAAAAACAATCGAGAGAACACGCCTCCATTTATTCATAATCTTATTAAGTTATTACAAAACTCCAAGGAAACAGGATTATCGGAAAACGATATGTCTTTCCTCGATAAATTGAATACATATCAATTGTCCGGCAGGTATCCTGATTACACTTATTCATTAAAACAAAAAACCACTAAAGAGTTTACAGCAAGTTGTATTCAAACAATTAAATCGATCAGCGAATGTTTACGAAAAAAGATCTGAAGAAGTATATATCAGATTACATATCCGAATGCAATAAGTTAGGCGTACACTTTAAAAAAGTAATATTATTTGGCTCATACGCCCGTAATACTGCACATAAATGGAGCGATGTGGACCTGGCGCTTGTTTCAGATGATTTTAGTGATATGGGTTGGGATGACCGTGGCAAAATATCAATGGCAAATATAAAATTCGCAGACATAGAACCCCATATGTTTAACAGCGCCTATTTCGAAAAAGGCGATCCTTTTATAGAAGAAATTATAAAAACAGGTAAAGAAATATCGCTTGTTCAAGTAAGCTAGTAATGTCGCCTGGGAGAGGACCTAATAATAATTTATCCCTATCCTTTTCCGTGCGCCTTCAATTGTTACCGAAGCGCTTGCCTTAGCCTTTTCTGCGCCTTCTTTCAATATCTTCCTTAGCAGTGCTTCATCCTGCTGCAATGATGCTGCATGTTCTCTTATGGGGCGCACAAAAGCGGCCATATCTTCCGCCATCTGTTTCTTCATATCACCATAGCGGATGTTGCAATTGTTGTATGCACTTCTGAATGTGTCGGCAATTTCCGGTTTAGAAGACAGTTGCATCAGCAGGAACAGGTTCTGAATATAATCCGGCATTTCAGCATTGGGCTCTGTGGGGCCGGCATCTGTCTTGGCCTTCATTATTTTCTTCTTTATGGTATCGTCATCATCGCTGAGGTATATGGTGGCGTTCACGTTCTCGCTCTTGCTCATCTTCCCTACCCCATCCAGGCTCATTATCTTCACCGCATCCTGGTTGAACCGGAACACCTGTGGCTCCGGGAAAAACTCACCATAACGGGTATTAAAGCGGTGTGCAAAGTTGCGCGCCATTTCCAGGTGCTGCTCCTGGTCTTTGCCTACAGGTACTTTTACCGCACGGTGTATGAGTATATCTGCTGCCATCAGCACAGGGTAAGTAAGCAGGCCGGAATTTACATTGTCTGGCTGGGAGCGTACTTTTTCTTTAAACGTAGGCACCTTCTCCAGTTCGCCTACATAGGCCATCATATTCAGCATCAGGTATAGCTCCGGGATCTCGGGCACATCGCTCTGGGCATATAGTGCTACTTTCTCCGGGTTAAGGCCGCTGGCAATATTCTCAGCTACCACGCGGAACACATTTTGCTTCAGGTCCTTAGGATCGGGATGCGTGGTGAGGGAATGATAATCTGCAACAAAAAAGTAGCAGTCATGCCCTTCCTGCATTTTCACATAATTCTGTATAGCGCCAAAATAGTTACCGAGGTGCAGATGCCCCGTGGAGCGTATGCCGCTCACTACAATCTCCTTACTCATGGCGCAAAGATAATGGGTAAGGCAAGAAATACCTTACTTCACCAATACTTGTACTTATTCTTTTACAAATTTCCTTGTTTCATAACCATTGACTTTAACGTAGTAAACTCCCGTTGGCAGCCCGGAAATATCTATTTGTAGTTTCTCCTGATCATAAGTCCCAGCTACCAGCACCTGCCCCAAGAGATTAGCAATTGACACCTCCCGAATGCTTGATGCGGAAGAAATGTTCAGTTTATCATGAGCAGGGTTAGGAAAAATATTGAATGAACTATTTATGGCATTTATATTTTGTATAGCAACAGGAACGGCTACAAAACTGCCGCAAATGTTGCTGGCCTTATCCACGTAGGTGTATGATTTTGAACGCCAATGGTTGAGGTGATAATCCTTGAAGGAAATACCGGTCTGTCCATAGCCTATGCCGTAGGAGAAATTTGAGTAGCCAACATCTGAATTATCATCATCTGCCTGGAATACAACTTCGCCACCATATCCATAGTCAACATTTGTGGTGTAAACCGCCGAGATACAAGTAGTGCTCAAACCGGGCGGGGCTGCGTTTGCGGAAGCATAATAGTTGTAGAAATTGGGTGAACGCCATTCCTCTGGCAATTTATGAAGATCGAACAACAGCGAGGTGTCTGCTGAAAGAGTGGCGGTGTCCCTGCTTTCCGTCATACTGGTGGTGTATGTGGCACCTACCAGTGTACCAACAGTTACGTTTGTACGCTCTATCATTTGGTAAGTAACGGTATAAGGGGTTGTGGTCCTGGAAATCACTGTGTCCAAAGTATTTACCGAAGTGTAACCGGCAGTATCCAGAAAAGTATAGTCGCCCGACTCGTACACATCACCGATGCTGAAATCGTATATCTCCATCAATGTAGGGTTATGGAATGCAAATAGATGAAAGACCGAGTTGACCGTGTCAGGTGCGTTTGGTATCGGTGAATAACAAACTACATCTGATGTACCAAGGTTTCCCAATAGAAGGTCGAGATAATAGTCGAAGAACTGGCGGTGCGAATTAATTGTGTCAGGTTTGTGATAAGGGAATGTATAAAGATCAAACACCTGCACAAAACCATTGTTCTTACTAAGTATTATCTGGAAATTGTTTACCGGGTCCAGTGGGTTAACTACCCCACCGCTGTCTGCTTCTATGGTTATCTTCTTGATCGAGTCTAGTGATCCCAGCACAGTCATGGTATCAGTAGCCGTAACAGTGGCCTTGTAGGAAACCTGTGTCGTATCGCTGAATAAAACCCATGAATCGCCAAGGTGGGCCTGTGTTTCTATGATGGCGGTGTCGTTCCAGATGTTGTCAAACAGGAAGGTACCATTCGCCTGCTTTATCACTTTTTTGCCCAGCCAGCTTCCACCGGTGCTGTCCATATGCTGCGGCCCAGTACCGCAGAAAAAATATGCGCCCCTTTCGGTATGATATGGATAGAAGATAGTATCTGCACCCATTGCCCTGACAGAATCAATGCGCATAGCGCGCAAATATCCGTTCCCGTTCAAAAAATATTTTGTGGAGCCAGCCTGAAGTGCGCTGTAAACAAGGGAACGTTTTACCGGCCCATATTGAAGACACTGATAATTTTGTGCCCGGCATAAAAAACCGGATATAATAAGAACTAAAGACAGGATTTTTTTCACAGTTATATATTTGGTATAAAAGTAAGAAAACGGCTGCTTAATAATCGAGCTAAGATCTCCTTGCATTTTCCACTCCTGATAAACGATATGGTTTATCTAAAATAATTTATTAGATTTGCCTAATAATGAGTGGGGACAACGAAAAATCTCTCAACGAGGTACACCATAAAATAGACCCGTCAAAAGCAGGCAGCAAGTGGAAGAAAGCATTCGCATTCTTTGGGCCGGCATACCTGGTGAGCGTGGGCTATATGGACCCCGGCAACTGGGCTACCGACATAGCCGGTGGCAGCCAGTTTGGCTACGGACTGATATGGGTGCTGCTCATGAGCAACTTCATGGCGCTGTTCCTGCAATCGCTCAGCGCACGGCTGGGCATAGTGCAGGGCCGCGACCTGGCGCAGTGCAGCCGCGAGGCTTATCCACCAGCAGTAAATGTTACCTTGTATATACTTGCCGAAATAGCCATAGCCGCCTGCGACCTTGCCGAAGTGCTGGGCATGGCTATAGGGCTTAACCTGCTGTGTGGCCTGCCCATCATCTGGGGCGTGCTTGTTACCCTGCTGGACACTATACTGCTGCTCTACCTGCAGAAGCTGGGCATGCGCAAGCTGGAGGCATTTATCATTACCCTTATTGCTATCATTGGCGGCTGCTTCCTTATAGAAATGTTTTACGCAAAACCCGACCTGCATGAAGTAGTGAAAGGGTTTGTACCGCGCCTGCCGAATCACGCAGCATTGTATATCGCAATAGGTATAATAGGCGCCACGGTGATGCCGCACAATCTGTACCTGCACTCCGCGCTGGTGCAAACCCGAAAAATAAACCGCAACCATGGCTCAATAATGAAATCGCTGCGGCTTAACAATATTGATAGCGCCCTAGCGCTCAATATTGCATTCTTCGTGAACGCTGCGATACTGATACTTGCAGCGGCCGCATTTTTCAATACAGGGCACCACGAGATAGCATCGCTCCAGGATGCACACAAACTGCTTGCGCCATTGCTTGGCAGTAAATGGGCGCCGATGTTGTTTGCCATCGCGCTTATCGCCGCAGGCCAGAGCTCCACCGTTACCGGTACACTGGCAGGGCAAATAATAATGGAGGGCTATCTGCGCATCCGCATTAACCCTGTTGTGCGCCGACTCATCACCCGTCTGCTGGCTATTGTGCCTACACTCATCGTGATACTGGTAGCCGGTGATAAAATGGTGGACCAACTGCTCATCTTCAGCCAGGTGCTGCTGAGCATGCAACTGGCTTTTGCGGTGATACCGCTTATACACTTTGTGAGCGATAAAGATAAAATGGGTGTCTATGCGATCAGCAATACTACGAAGGCAATTGCCTGGTGCATTGCAGCACTGATAGTGGTATTGAATCTAAAGCTGTTCCTTGACAGCATTTCCGACTGGATGCACGGCACTACCAGCCTGCCCGTTCAGATGCTGCTGGTGCTTTTTGTAATACTCGTGGGCGTATTGCTGCTTATCACTATAGTCTATCCCTTTATGCTGAAAAGAAGGGCAAGAAATATCAGTGTACATGGCAACGTACCACAAACGTTAACCACTGAAAATATAAAACCGTTTACCCATATAGCACTTGCACTAGACTATGGCGACAACGATATGAAAGTAATGCACTACGCTATGCGCCTTGCAAATATTGATACGGAACTGGTGCTGATACATGTGGTGGAAAGCGTATCGGCACGTATGATGGGCAGTGAAGCAGATGACTATGAGGCCCGCAAAGACCAGGATCACATTAATGAATATGTGAAGTTGCTGGAAGAAAAAGGATTTAAGGCTACCGGCATACTGGGATTTAAAAACCGCTCACCGGAAATAGCACGAATAATAAAGGAAAACAACTGCGACCTGCTGATCATAGGCAGTCATGGCCATACCGGTGTTCTCGACTGGCTCTTCGGTGAAACCATCAACACGGTGCGGCATATGATAAAGATACCGGTGTTTATAGCAAGGTAACGGATCTCCCCGGTCCCCGCTTTTCATCAATATTACATACGGGCAAAGAATTTGTTTTTAGGAATAAAATAGTATTTTGGCGAAAAATTATTATAAAATAATAAGAATGCCAGCTGCTTATAGTTACGTTCATTCAAAATACGAACGAGCAGCGCAGCATTTGCAAACCTACAAACAATGAAAAAAGCCCTGTTTATAACCCTGTTATGCTGCTGCTGCATTAAAGGTTTTTCTGACTCTTATTATTTCGCCTGGGATGGTATCGGCCTCTCTACAAAGTATAACTACAATGCGGGGCAGAGCTGGGGCACCTACCAGTATAAAGGAATTGCCAATGGCCTTGGTACCGGTTTTATGGAGATCAACCAGCAATTCAATCTGAACTATGTAAACAACGGCACTACCAGCCCCTTCGGAAGCAACATAAGATACAATGCCAATTATTATTTTCTTGCGCCAATGGTTGTGTTCCAGCTAAACAAATCGGGCTCGCTACAGTGTTATGTGGACGGCGGCGCCGGCTACAGCCAGAGCGGCACTGCTACGCTCAACAAATGGCAACACGTTTCCTGGTCACAAGGCGGCGTATATGACAGCTCCATAGATGAAACGACGAACATCAGCACATTCGCATTCCGGGCAGGTTTCGGCTTTACCCAGTTTTATGCTTTAGGCGGCAACTTTCATTTATTCCTCAACGAAGATTTCGGATTCCTGCTATCCCCACTGATGCAAACCGATTATAATACCCAGACTTTAAGCGGCACCCAGCAATTCTTCCAGCCTAGTTATTTTTCGCTGCGCATCGGCATTGCATTTATCACACACTCAAAGGACGCCGAATCGCCTTACCGGATATATCTTTAAGGGTCTTCCGTTGCCGGTCATCTGTCTCAAAACAGTGGATTTGGCTACAACAATAGTATATCAGGTTATCTCTGCTCTTTTATTGTGCAGGATCTTTGTGCTAATAAAAAACAGCAAAAATGAAGATCACAATAACCGGCTCATTAGGGCACATCAGCAAGCCATTAGCACAGGAGTTAATAAAGAAAGGCCGTACGGTCACTGTTATCAGCAGCAAGCCGGAAAGACAAAAAGATATTGAAGCCATGGGCGCAATAGCGGCTATAGGCACTATGGAAGACGCTGATTTCCTTGCAGCGGCTTTTAAAGATGCAGACATAGTTTATGTTATGGAAACGATGGGCGCACATAGCTTCATGGACAAAAACCTGGACCTTATGGCTGCCATCAGCCAGATCGGGCAAAATTACAAACAAGCCATTGAGCAGTCTGGTGTAAAGCAGGTGGTGCATCTCAGCAGCATTGGCGCCCATACTAATATAGGCAACGGTATTCTTGCTTTTCATTACAATGTAGAAAACATTTTGAAACAGCTGCCAAGCGATGTTTCCATTAAATTTATGCGGCCTGTTGGGTTTTACTACAATATGTTTGCGTTTATACCAACTATAAAAACACAGGGCGCCATCGTTGCCAATTACGGCGGTGACAGCAAAGAACCCTGGGTATCGCATCTCGACATAGCAGCCGTGATAGCCGAAGAAATGGAAAAACCTTTTGCCGGCAGAGAGATCCGCTACATAGCAAGCGATGAAGTTTCACCAAATGAAGTGGCCGCTATTTTAGGAGCAGCTATCGGCAAACCTGATCTGAAATGGATCGCCATACCCGATGAACAAATGATGCAGGGAATGATGGCCGCAGGCATGAACCCCGCAATAGCTAAAGGCCTTGTTGAAATGAACGCAAGCAGGCGCGGCGATGTATTGTATGAAGATTATAACCACAACAGGCCAATACTGAGTAAAATTAAACTGAAAGAATTTGCAAAAGAATTTGCCGCAGTTTATAACAAACAATAACTACATTGCTATATGGCAAACAGTCAACCACTCAGGATAAAAACGATAAGCCAATACCACGAGGTTATGGGACTTCCTAAGCCGGAGCATCCTCTTGTGAGCGTGGTAAATATGGAAAGTATTGAGCGATCGCCTGTCTCGGCCTCGATAAGCCTGGTATTCGACTTCTATTCCGTCTCTCTTAAAAGAAATTTCAATGCCAAAATAAAATACGGCCAGGAGGAATATGACTTTGACGAGGGTGTTATGTTTTTTATTGCTCCTGGCCAGGTTTTTGGGATCGAAGCAAGGAAAGGAGAAACGGTAAAACGGTCGGGGTGGATGCTGCTTATCCATCCCGACTTTTTATGGCATACGCCATTGGCCAAAACAATAAAGCAATACGAATATTTTGATTACTCAGTGCATGAAGCCCTGTTCCTGTCCGAAAAAGAAGAAACAACCATCATCGGCATTATGCACAACATTCAGCAGGAATACCATTCAAGTATTGATAAATATAGCCAGAATGTTATCATTGCCCATCTTGAACTGCTGCTCACGTATGCTGAGCGGTTTTATCAGCGCCAATTCATAACCCGCAAGATCACCAATCATAAAATACTCGACCGGATGGAAAACATCCTTTCGGAATATTTCGCGGGCGATATGCTCTTGAAAAAAGGCCTGCCCACCGTCCAGTCTATAGCCTCGGAGCTCAATGTATCACCGAATTACCTCAGCAGCCTGCTTAAAGCATGGACCGGCCAAAGCACCCAGCAGCACCTGCACAACAAGCTGATTGAAAAAGCAAAAGAAAGGCTATCCACCACCGAATTGTCTGTTAGTGAGATCGCTTACGAATTAGGGTTTGAGCATCCACAATCGTTCAGTAAGCTGTTCAAGACCAAAACCAAGCTTTCACCACTGGAATTCAGGCATTCGTTCAATTGAGTCTGCGGTTACCATCATCGTTCTGGCCTCAGTTGTTCAGCTTTAAAAATGCCACTCCTGCTGCCACCTCATGAGCAGGTAGTCCTCTAGCCGCGGTATTTGATTTCCCGGATTTTGAATATTGTATGCCTCGTGCTGATAAGCGGCATCCCCTGATGGCGTGATCAGCTTCCGCTGCCGGATAGTATTGTGGTTGCAGTAGTGGGCAACCGGGTTCCAGAGGTGCCTCCAGAAAGCCTCTGTTACACTCCTCGTCAAATAGACATTCTTAATTGAGGGATGACGGTGAAGCAGCTGTACTATATTGACATACGTAAAGTCCTCGAAGTTATGAATGATGGCATTGTCGGAAAAGCCACCCAGCATCTTCTGGTGCTCGGGATTATCGGGGTCGGCATCATCTATTGAACTGAAAATATCGGTAATGGCTATTTGCTTATCATGGCAGAACTGTTTCCACTCTGCCGGGCTTGCGCCGATAAGTGACTCTCCTCCATACAGCCGGGGCAAAATATCCCAGAAGCAACTGCTGGCGGTGCGACCGTAAAACCATTCAGCGCTATTGCTCAACGGCCACTCCGGATTGAACGTCCCAACGATCAGTGTAAGGGGCTCAAAATCGAGCTTACCGAGATCAAGGTCATTTCTAAATTTGTGATTACAGGCCATTGGACAACAATCTTTTTTGCAGCACCAAATATAGATGCATTGCACAAAAAAGCTGCTGTAACTTTCGCTGCGCGGTATATCTGCGCCCCTGGCTGAAATAATCAAACCAACGGTAATGGAGCATTAACCGATCTGTGGCCTGTATCTGCAGGTTAAATATTATGTTAGTAGCTAATAGCGGATCAGCAAAACATATTATGTATATTTACGAAAACAATTTAAAGCCATGCGCTCATCAATTAGGTTTACACTGCTGTTACTATTCGGCATGGCTTTGTGCGCTACAGGTCATGCGCAAACTGCAAACATCGCCTATGAATTTACCCCCGGCGACAAAGTGATCTTCGAAGATGATTTCAGCAAAGACAGTGTTGGGGCTTTTCCTTCAAAATGGCACATCTCTTCGTGTAATGAATATTATGCTCACGACACTTCAAACAGGCATTTATGGCGAGTGGAAAAAGATACTGACGACCATACGCTCCTGGTCATGACCAACGGCAGTTATTTAGACCCTGATATTGAACCCAGGTTCTACCTGCACGATAGCTTTGCCGTTGAGTTTGATTTCCGGTTCAATTCAGCAAACGGGGGTGCCGAACTTGTCTTTTACCCTTATGAGAACCCCAATCCATGCTTTAAAGAGCGTATCCAGATATGGTCTTCAGGGCAGCTGCGCAGGGACGTCAGTTCAGGAAGCCACTTCGAAAAAGCCTTAGGCAAATACCCCGTTCCGTTCATAAAAAACACCTGGCACCATTTTGCACTCGCTTATAAAAACAAGGCTGCTGATTTTTATATCGATGAATCCCTTGTTGCATCGCTGCCCGATTGCGGTTTTTCACCCTATGGCATTTCCATCGGCAGTCACAACCCCGTATCCTATAAACACTTCAGGATGACAACAGGTAAAAACAGCTATGACTTTACTAAGATACTGGCAGGCAGCACACTCGTCACTCACGCTATCAACTTTGATGTGAATAAATCGGTTATCAATGCAGAGGGTTTGGCGTTCATCGCGCAACTAGGGCAATTTTTGAGGTCAAACCCATTTCTGAAATTAGAGATAGATGGCCATACAGACAGTGATGGTGATGCCGATGCAAATATGAAATTATCCCAGGAACGCGCTGATGCTGTAAAAAAACAATTGGAGTCCGTAGGCATAGACGGCAGCAGGCTTATTCCGGTAGGCTATGGCTTCACCAAGCCCAAAGTACCTAACGCCACACCTGAAGGCAAAGCTGAAAACCGCCGGGTGGAATTTGTGAAGCAATAATACAACCCGAACAATAAGTTCCTCCAAATACAAAATTGTATATTTTTGTTGAGATGCGCCAGCTAACCCTCACCATTTTTCTTTTAGTGGCCTGTTACCTTTCTGCCCGTGGAGCAGCAGAAGACACCGTGCTTGCACGACTGATGCGCATCAGCAACGACAGCCTGCGGATGGAATCGTTTCGTGATTATGCAGATAAAGAATTGGTCAACCATCCGAGGGAAATAATAAGTATCGGTAAAAACCTGCAACAGCACGCTGAAACCGCAGGAAAACCACTGCAAGCAGCAATAGCGGATAAGCTGATAGCCGATGGTTATCAACAAATAACAGATTACCCAAAAAGTTTGCAGTACCGGCTGGAAGCGCTCCGCATTCATAAAGACCTGAAGGACTACAGGCAGCAAATAAACGACCTGATCAACATATCGTATTTGTATGAACTTACCGAAGACTTACCAGCCAAGAAAAAATGCGTGGAAGAGGCCATGGCCATTACCAATCAGCACCTGGATAATGAAAAGATACGAAAGAAGCGCCCGATGGTAATGGGTTTCCTTGCCACTGTTTATAAACAACAGGGGCTTTCTGATACCGCCATCAAGCTATATAACGCAGCTATAAACCTGGCACGTAAGGAACACGATAAAGGGGCCGAAATGGCGTCTTTGTGCAATCTCGCGATCGTGCTGAAAAGCACCGGAAAGTATGAAGCCTCGCTTACCAACTATAAACAGGCGCTCACCCTCATAGACTCTACGGATGACGGCTATGCTGAGGGTATTATCACAGACAATATGGCCATACTGTTTTATGAAATGGGCGACATGGCCCGCAGCGAACAGGCCGCATTAAAAGCAATGACCCTGCTGAACAAATTGCACCTCGTGGACGGAATGAAAGACGCTTACGAGACCCTTCTGAAGGTCTACACAAAACAGAAAAAATACCCCGAAGCTCTTGATTACAGCCAGAAGTTAAGCGCCCTGAAAGATTCTATCCTTAACAAAGAGAAATCACAGCAATTGAAACTGCTGCAAGTCAAGTTTGACTCTGACGACAAAGACAAACAGATAGCCGGACAGGAGAAAGCGCTGAAATACAACCGCAAGCTGAATATACCGCTGGTGCTTAGCTCCACGCTGTTTCTTATGCTTGGCATTTTTGTATACCGCAACCTGGCAACGCAGAGAAAATATAATAAGGCCCTTGCGATCGAGAAAAAAAGATCTGAGGACCTGCTGCTAAACATTCTGCCGGCAGAGGTTGCTGAAGAACTTAAAGAGAATGGCATGTCCGCAGCTCGCCATTTCGATAATGTTACCGTGCTGTTCACAGATTTTGTCAACTTCACAAATGCAAGTGAGCGCATGACGCCCCAGCAACTTATAGACGAGCTGCACTTCTGCTTCAAAGCTTTTGATGACATTATCGGCAGACACAATATTGAAAAAATAAAAACCATCGGCGATTCCTATCTTGCCGTATCTGGCCTGCCCGCCGCCAGTGCTGATCATGCCGAAAACATTATAACCGCAGCGCTTGAAATAAATGCGTTCATCAACCAGCGCAGGAAGCAACTGGGCAATGCCGCGTTCGAAATGCGCACCGGTGTGCATAGCGGCAGCGTAGTAGCGGGCATAGTGGGCGTAAAAAAATTCTCTTACGACATATGGGGTGATACGGTAAATACCGCAGCCCGCATGGAGCAGACAAGTGAAGCCGGGAAAATAAATATCTCTCAGACTACATACGACCTGGTAAAAGGTAAATTTAAATGCATTTACCGCGGCGAGGTGGAAGCCAAGAACAAGGGCCTCCTGAAAATGTATTTCGTGGAGCAATGATCACCACGCCGTTACGTGATCAACTACAAATATTATCGTAAAACACACCACCATACACACTGCCGATATTTTGTTCATCCGCATCATATGCGCATAGTCGGCATTTTGTCTGTCCTTAATTGTTACTGAAAACCAGTAGAGAAAATACACCATTACAGGAGTGAGGCATGCCGAGAAAATGAAAAAATCGGCAATCCTGCCAGACGTGGTGAAATAATAAAACAGCATACCCGCAGCAGTAAGAAACATCACAAGTGTAAAAATAAATGTCCCTTTAATACCCATTCTGTAACTGATAGTATGATCCCCCCTGCTGCTGTCCTCCTTATGCTGGTATATTTGTGTAAGTGGATAAGATCCTCCTATCAGCAACGAGGCTATCGCCATCCCCAATACATTCTGCGCATTAAACCAGCTTGCATGAACATTGTTTTCCGCCACCATTTTAGCCAGCATAAAGGTGTAACCACCCTGGAAGAAAGCGATCACCAGCCAACTGGCAAACGGGTATTTTTTCAGTCGTATCCCGTGCCAGCTATATGCTTTTGAGAAGGCCACATATAGCGCCATGAGGAGCATATTTTGCAACCCTGTGCAGGCGCAGAGAAATAAGCCAGTCACATCGCACACGATACTCGCATAATACAATTTCCGTGTTACCGGCGGCGGATTTTTCAGCCCCCCAATACTGCCTGTGTCCTTGTCCATATAACTGTTGTATATGTTGCTGCCAGGGTATATGAAAAAGTGCATGGCAACAAAAACAATAAGTGTATGGGCAATATGGACAGAAGAAGCCTGGCTGATCCCAAAGCAAAATACAGGCAGCAGGAAAAAAGAGAACGGGATGCGCAGATGCAATATTGTATCCCTATCAAAAATAAACCGGGAATTATGAGACCAGTTGCCGTTCAAAATCAGGAATGATTTATGTTATCGGGAATATAAAGATCAGATTTGATTTCCACCCCATGTCCATAAAACATTTCACTCACGCTTGGCGGGCTTAAAAACAAAATAAGTGAATTGCGAGCTTTGCGGCTTTGCGCGAAACCTTTTTTCACCGTTGCGAGAGACTTTTTAGCCATACCTATGCTACAACCACAGCTTCGCTATCGCATCAGTCAATGCCACAAGCGCCTGGTAAGAATCGGGCTTGGTAACAAAACAATTAGCCCCAAGTTTGTAAGATGCCTCCCGGTCCCTGGAAGACGATGATGTCGTAACCACGATCACAGGTATTGGCTTCAGGTCATCATTCTTTTTGATCTCTTTCAGCACTTCCCTGCCATCCATTCCCGGCATATTAAGATCAAGGAGAATAAGCGATGGATGTTTCTTAATACTATCATCCGAAAAATGCCCGATCAGCTGGTTCCCATTTTGCATGAATACATAATTATGGCTATGCTTATTTTCCATAAACGCGTCGCGAATAGACATACGGTCGTCCTCATCATCATCTACAATAAAAACGGAGTGTTTCGGCGATTGGATCATCATGGCGTTCTTTTCAACTGAAAAATAAGACATTTATCACAGATTTCACGAACTATTCTCATTTCACCCTGATAACAGACCCCATTTACACAGGGATCACTATCGTAAATGTAGCCCCTTCATTAACTTTTCCCGAAGCAAAGATCGCACCTCCATGATTTTCCACGATCCGCTTGCATACCGCAAGACCTATCCCCGTGCCTTCATATTCCGACCTGCCATGCAGTCTTTGGAATATCGCAAATATCTTGCCGGAATACTGATTATCAAACCCAATTCCGTTGTCCTGCACCTCTATTTGCAGGTACCGCTTTGCCTTGGCTAGTTCCCGCCGTGCTACCGCCGCAGCCGGAAGGAATCTGTGTGATATCTTTATCTCCGGCATAACGCCAACTCGCTGAAACTTCAGCGAGTTACCAACAAGGTTTAAAAAAAGCTGGCTGAACTGGGCGGGCACTACGGCCACCATAGGCAGGTCATCGGAATCAACGATCGCATTTAGTTCTTCTATTTTATGATCAAGTGGTTGCAGGGCTTCTGATAAAATTAAATTAAGATCGCTGAGCTGGTACTCCTTGTTACCTGTAATAGTGGAAACATACAGCAAGTCATTGACCATTTTCTGCATACGCCGCGATGACTCTATTATTTTACCAAGGTATAGTTTTCCGTCGTCGCTGAGCGTTGCCGACTGGCTGGTAAGCATCCGGTCGCTGAAAGTCACTATCTTTCTCAGCGGCTCCTTCAGGTCGTGACTGGCTACATATGCATAGTCCTCCAGGCTGGTATTGGATTGCTGCAGTTGCAGATTCTTTTGGTACACAGCCTGTTCCGCTTCTTCCTGCTCCGTTACATCAATAGATATATTCAGGATACTCTCTACCAATCCGCTTTCATTGCGCTCAAAAATGGTGCCGAATGTATGAAACCACTTATACGCACCTTCATTATTTTTCATCCTGTACTTAAACTCTACCACCGGCTCTTCGGCTCCGGGCAGCAGCATGTTGGCTTCTTCAAGCGCCCTGGCATTCTTCTCCATCAGTGCCTGCAGGTCATCGGGGTGTGTTATAGATACAAAGAACGGAACGCCGCCTTCCATCACTTCCGAAACAGGATATCCTAGTTGTTTTTCGATTGCACCGTTGATAAACGAAAATTGCCCGCTTTGAATATTATATGCCGCAATTATAGAGGGCGTCACATCTGTTATCTTCTGGATAAATTCCTGCGAATCCTCCAGTTTCTTCTCCACGAGTTTTTGCGCCGTTACATCTTGTATCGTGCCAATCACCTTATACGTCTTGCCCGCTTTGTCAATCAGCGCCTCTGTGCGGGCATACAGCGTTTTCCTGCTTCCATCCTTCAGCACAGCACGGTAATAGGTCTCCATGGGCTTGCCTGTATCTATGCAATCCTGTAGATTTTGTTTTATTTTCACACGATCTTCCGGATCGTTGAGTACCATCACTTTGTCAAACGTAATCTCGGTACCCGGTTGCCGCCCATATATGCGATACAGTTCATCCGACCAGATGATCTTGCCACTTACCAGGTCCCACGACCAGTTGCCTATATGCGACAGCTCCTGCGCCTGCTTCGACAAAGCATCACTTTCCTTTAGCTTTTCAAACAACAACTGTTTCTCCGTAACATCCTGTACCGTGCCATACAACCCAATGGCTTTGCCGTGCTCGTCAAAGGATGCCTCGCCCTTTACATGAAGGTATTTCAGCTTTGCTGAAGGCAGATTTATCCGGAAAATATAGTCTGATGGAACATACTCTTCCCTTAGCCGCCGCTCCTGTTCATCAACCATCGCTACATCATCAGGGTGCCGGTAAGACCTTGTCATGCCCGGTTCAATTTTACCAAACGGCGGCTCGAGTTCATATATCCGGAATAGCTCATCAGACCATGAATATTCATTGGTTTCCAGGTTACAATTCCAGTTGCCGATCTGTGACAATTGTTGTGCCTGCTGATATAGCGCTCTGCTCTCCAGCAGTTCCCGTAGCATTTTGTGCCGGTTGGTCACGTCCATTGCCGTTCCTATCATCACTTTTCGCCCATTCCTAACAGTAACAGAGCCCCTCGTCCATAAAATTTTCTCATTCCCGTTTATGATGTACCTGTACTCATTATCATACATGCCACCTTCTCTTATTGCCCTGTCCCGGTTCTTATTTATCCTTTCCTTGTCATCGGGATGTACGTGGTCTATAAGATTCGAAAGGTCGAATTCGTCAAGCTCATAGATCGTCTTGAATTGTGGTGTAACAACCATTTTCCCCGTCTCTGGTTCTAGCTCAAAACTGCCAAGATTTGTGAGCGCCTGCGCTTCCAGCAGCTGTTTTTCACTGAGTACCAGCTTATCTGATATTTCCTTTTCCTTATCAATATTAAGTATGATACCCACTATTTCAGAGGGAGTGCCGGCATCATCCCTTTTGTAAACAGAAGCATAATTACGCATCCACGGATAGCTACCGTCTTCGGCCCTGAGCCTGAACTCCCACGAAATGACAGATCCATCAACGGCAGCGGCACATTTTTCAAGCGCTTCAATTGTCAGCTGCACATCATCCGGATGCACATTATTTGCTATTATGGTACTGCCCATTTGCTGCATTTCCTCAACAGAATTGCCGAAGAAGGTAACGGCATTCTTATTCGCATATTTTATGGAGCGGCTGCCAAGGTCAAAAATATAATTCAGCCCCGGTGTGGTGTTAGATAATATCTCTGTGAAAAAAGCCTGCTCGCTGATCCGGTCTTTCAGCAGCTTTATATACACATTGGTCGCCGCAATGTCATTATGCACGCTAAGCGCGTCTATCTCATTTATTATTTCTATCGCTTCATTCAGGTCATTAGTGTAGGCAGGCAGAAATTTCACCAGCGATTTTTTTCGCACATACCCTGCATAGGTAATGTCTTGCGCCGTCAGGTCCTCCTTCTTCATGATCACCAGTTGGTCCGACACCCATTTATTCAAAGACACCTCAAGATGCTCTTTTAGTGTATTGTGCTCAGCGCTGGTGAGAAATAGCCTGTGCGATTCAATGCCCATCATCACCAATTCATCGTCACTTATGCCCTCCAGAAATTTCATCATCGGCAGGTCTATTGTCCTGCATATGACCACCTGTTCTTTTATGTAGGGTATCAGGCAATTGTCCCGGATAAATGCCGCATAGCCCGGCAAGTACCTGAAAACAAGGCTTTCGTTTGAATATGGTTTTGCGGGCTGATCGTTTATAATAGCTTCTTCCACGAACATAAATTTACGCACTCCGGTAAAAATAAACAGTAATTTCTACTTGCGTAAAAATCATGCCAGCAGTTGCAGTTCTGCAATATGGCTTATCACAAATACAATTATAAGATATTCCGCACGAAGCGTAATATACTGCTCCTCGAAAAAAAATCTTAACCATCTATAAAACCTAAAGACAAAACGCACCGTAGATGTCTCTATAATATTTCTAACCAACCAAAAACACTTTTTATGAAACGCATCCTTTTGATTCCCGTATTTGCTGTCGCCATGATAGCAGGACATTCAGTAACCACCTTTGCACAAGGCACAGTGATGGTAGGCGGTGCAGCCATGTATCCGCAAAAGAACATTGTTGAGAACGCTGTAAATTCCAAAGACCACACCACGCTCGTGGCCGCAGTAAAGGCCGCAGGTCTGGTCCCCACCTTGCAAAGCGATGGCCCATTCACCGTATTTGCACCTACTAACGAAGCCTTCGCCGCATTACCATCCGGCACAGTTGACAACCTCCTGAAGCCAGAAAACAAAGCAACCCTCACATCCGTGCTAACCTACCACGTAGTAGCCGGCAAGATGGACTCCAAAGACCTGATGGACAAAGTAAAAGCTGGTGGTGGTATGGCAAAACTGACAACTGTGCAGGGCGAAGAGCTCACCATCATGAAGAAGGGCAAACACCTGGAAATAAAAGATAGCAAAGGCGGAGTAGCTATGGTAACAATAAAAGACGTGTACCAGAAAAACGGAGTGATACACGTGATAGACAAGGTGTTGATGCCATAGTGAAATTCCAAAGAGAAAAATCCAAATTCCAACTCCATTGGGATTTGGATTTTTTTGTGCCATATAATTTCTTTTTGGCGGAATTTCTCTTTTGTGCCTTGGAATTTGGAATTTCAGTTCGGGAATTTTTAAGACACTTTTGGAATTCGGAATTTCATCTTTGGAATTTAGCCAACTTGCTTATGTATCTTTGCACACTAATAAATCAAGAAAAATAAAAGTGGCCCAGGAAAGCATTTCGGTATTCGACATTTTTAAGATAGGAATAGGACCCAGCAGCTCACATACACTTGGCCCATGGCGAGCCGCCCAACGGTTTATAGCCACTATAAGATCTAAAGGCATTAACGACGTCAGCTCCGTGCGCGTATTGCTCTACGGCTCGCTCGCCAAAACCGGCAAAGGCCACGGCACTGATGTAGCAGTCCTTTTGGGACTATGCGGAGAAGACCCCGTTACCTTCGATGTGAATGAAGTCACCCCGCGCCTGGAGCAAATTACAACCCTCAAAAAACTCCTGCTCAACGGTGAAAAAGAAATAGATTTCGATCCAACTGTTGATGTTGTTTTCCTGTTTGATGAAAGCCTGCCCTACCACCCCAATGCACTTACATTTTTATGCTCATTTAATAATGGCGATGAAATAGCCGAGACCTATTATTCGGTAGGGGGTGGCTTTGTAGTAAAAGAAGGGGAAGACGATGGCCATAACAGCCATGTAAAACTACCCTACCCTATAGAAATTGCAGCCGACCTGGAAGCCGCCTGCGAAAAAACCGGGCTGAACCTCTCCGGCCTGGTAATGGAAAATGAGAACGCCATTCGCAGTGCGGAAGAAACACGCAAGGGTGTACTAGCCATTTGGGCAGCCATGCGCGACTGCATATACCGCGGAGCCCACATAGGCGGCGAATTGCCCGGCGGGCTGCAGGTAAAGCGCCGCGCAGATGCGATGAACAAAAAACTAACCAACGGAAAACCATACAACAACTTCAACGAATGGCTCGATGTCATACGCAGCGGTGGCCAGTCATTCATTTACACCCTCGACTGGGTAAGCTGCTTCGCCCTTGCCGTGAATGAGGAGAACGCAGCATTCAGCCGTGTGGTTACTGCACCTACCAACGGTGCTGCAGGCGTAGTACCAGCCGTGCTGCTCTACTTCATTGCATTCTGCGATGGCTACGACGAAGACAAGATCATTAAATTCCTCCTCACCGCTTCAGAGATCGGCAGCATCTTTAAGAAAGGCGCCACCCTCTCCGCAGCCATGGGCGGCTGCCAGGCAGAGATAGGCGTATCCTCATCTATGGCCGCAGCAGCCCTTGCAGAGTCTCTTGGCGGCACGGTAGAGCAATGCCTCCAGGCCGCAGAAATAGCCATGGAGCACCACCTCGGCCTCACCTGCGACCCCGTAGGCGGCCTCGTACAAGTGCCGTGCATAGAGCGCAATACCATGGGCGCCATAAAAGCCATCACCGCTACCCAGCTCGCACTGCAAGCCACCTCCGGCCACGCACGCATTTCATTGGACACTGTCGTCAATACCATGTGGGAAACTGCCCTCGACATGAACCACAAATACAAAGAAACCGCCGAAGGCGGCCTCGCCGTGCAGTTGCCGATCAGTTTGAGTGAGTGTTAAAAATATCAATGGCAGCTTAGTGAAAGGATTGAGTGAATGCCGATAATACCCAATAAGCCCGATCAAAGGCCCCGCTATTCATAGCCAGGCCGTGCGCATAGGGTGTGTGCTACAGCAATCTCCTCACCTGTGAACTTAGCCCAACCGACCAACACTTATAATGATTGCATCGCTCGTATCCGCAATAAAATAGCCGCATAACTACATTGCAATACCCTGATTCACTTCAGAAAAACCTTAAATAAAATTAAGTGTGCGTTTGCACCTTGATCTCACAATGGGCTAACTATCAATATAATACATAAAAAGTTAATTATTGGTTAACTAAGCTATTTTATTTACCTTTGCAAACTACTAAACGTACGACCATCATGAATGTCACCGACAAACTATTTCAAATGAAGGAAGAAAGAGGAGCAGCGAATCTTAAAGCCGGCCAGGAATTCCTTGCGGCAAACAAGCTAAAACCAGGTGTTACCGAAACACCCAGTGGCTTGCAATACGAAATAATTACCGAAGGTACTGGCCCAAAGCCTACGGCTTCTGATACCGTTACCTGCCACTATCATGGTACCGTTATTGATGGCTCCATCTTTGATAGCTCCGTGCAGCGAGGCAAGCCAGCTTCATTCCCGCTAAACCAGGTAATAAAGGGCTGGACAGAAGGTGTGGCACTGATGCCAACCGGCAGTAAATGGCGTTTTTTCATTCCTCCGCACCTTGGCTATGGCGACAGGCAGGTAAGTGCAGTGATAGGCCCGAACAGCACTTTGATATTCGAAGTAGAACTGCTCAGCATCAATTAAACTAAGGAAATTCACTTCCTGATTGAATAACTATATATCGCCACCGGTGATCTGTAGTTGCAATTTCTGTATATTGATGTACCAATTTGCAACAACATGAATAAACTACTGCTGCTTGTCTGCACATTCATTTCTGCTTCTGTAAATGCGCAGGGCCTTGATAAATATTTTGAAAGCATCAGGAATAATACCGCGGAGCTTACTGCTTTTTTTTCACAGATGCCAAAGGGTGGCGACCTGCACAATCATTACAGCGGATCGGTATATGCCGAAACCTACATCAACTACGTTGTGCAGCAAGACTACGTGGTCAATGAAACTACACTTGAAGTAAGATCAGCTCCACCAAAAGAAACGAAAAACTGGGTTCATTTTTCTAAATTGAACGATAGCGGACTGCTTGCTGCATACAAGCAAAAGCTGATACAGAAATGGTCAGTGAAAGATTACAACGGCGTCAGCTATCCATCAGACAAACAATTTTTTGAGACCTTTTCAGGATTCGGCATTGCCAATGACGGCCCCGGCAGGCTGGATTCAGGGCTCATGGAGCTGAAACGCCGTGCAGTGAATGAAAACGTGAGTTACATCGAAACGATGTTTACCTCTATCCATTGCGAAAACATAAAGATACTCGATACCAGTTTCAACCGGCTGCTGGAAAATGCGCAACGGACCCGCGATGAAGCACAGACCACTGCACTGCTCGATAAGATATATAAAACCGTACAGGACAAAAACGTAAAGGCATGTGCTGCTGCATATAATAATGACGTGATCTCAAAGCTGCATTACGGGCTCAAAATAGATGACTCATTATTTACAATGCGCTACCAGAATTATGTAGTGCGAGTGGTGCCGCCAGCAGATGTTTTCAAGAACCTGGTACTTGCATTTGAGTCGGCGAATACCTGCCCGCTGATCGTTGGCGTAAATATTGTAGCTCCTGAAGATAACGAGATATCTATGAGAGATTATTGGCTGCACATGCAAATGTTTAAATACTGCCACAATAAGTACCCTGATGTAAAGTACTCAATGCATGCAGGTGAGCTTACACTGGGCATGGTAAAACCCGAAGACCTTACCTGGCACATAAATGCAGCGGTGAGAACTGCGGGGGCGAACCGCATAGGCCACGGCGCTGATATGGCATACGAGCATAACAGCTATGACCTGTTGCAGTATATGGCAACCCACAAAATACCAATAGAAATAAACCTGGCCAGTAACGAATTCATACTAAAAGTAAAGGACGACCAGCACCCTGTCACATTGTACAAAGAGTTTGGTGTACCTATAGTAATATGCAGTGATGATGCCGGTGTATTGAGGAGCAATCTGACCTATCAATATGTGCTGCTGGCAAAACGATATAAAGACGTTTCCTACGAGGATATTAAGCAGTATGTATTCAATAGTATTGACCACAGCTTTATTAAAGAAGATGCAGTAAAAGAAAAAATAAAGACCCAGCTAAAGGAAAGATTTAGTGATTTTGAAAAGAAAGTGCTGGCGACACACAAGTAATACAAAACCAGGAAAGTCAAGAATAACAATCCAAATTCCTAATAACTAATAACCAATTCCCAATTCCATTTACCAAAATGAGCTTTTACGAACTTGGAAAAGAACAACGGAATACGCTTGTTGAAAAAATAAACAAGGAAATTGCGGATAACCTCCGGGCAGGGACATTGCAAGGTATTATCCCTTTTTTTGCAGATGACGACACTTATATCAGGAAGACGGCCTACCTGGCTATTGGCCGGATATACCTAACCAATAGTAAGCTACAGGAAAAGATCATAGACGTTTTGGAATCCCTGCTAAAAGATGATGACGCCAAGACCCGGCAAACAAGTATCAATGCGGCCGGGGAAATAGGGAAACATGACTTCGCGGCTGTAAAACATTTTTTTGACATCGGTCTTTTTGATAAGCACCATTCTGTTCGCAACGCGGTAATAGGTTCTGTAAAAAAAATGGGTGAGAAAAACCCCGCGCCCATCATCGAATGGGCATATACCTACCTTCACCACCCGGATAAAGAAATACGCCGCGAAATATGCCATGGCATAGAGCTAAGGGGCCGGACGCACCCGGAAGATATACTGCCGCTGCTCAGGGAGTTGCAGCACGACAAAACGAAGCGGGTAAGGGATACCCTGGTTCACGTAATAGGGCAGATCAGCTATAAAAAAGCCTGCCTTGAAAAAGTAATGGCCGACATTACTACATGGGATAACAAAGCACTCATCGCCGATGTTATCGAAGAGATCATTGATGTACACGACCGCTACCGGAATTTCAGTTTTTACACACAAGAAGAGGCGCGGAAGTGTATGGAAGCATACCGATAAAATGCTGCTTCCAAGTGAATGAAAACAGCATCCTTCCTGATCATGAACAACCTCATTTCTTATTGCGGCGAGCAACCATTGCAGGAGTTGCCATCGGCCGGCGCAAATCCCCTGTAATTGCTGATAACCGTGTGTTGCGGCGCCATATCCGGGCTTACGCTTTTGCTTTCTTTTTCTGATTCTTTGTCCGGGTAATAACCCAGGAATGTGCCTTCGCCATTGTATTGTATAGCGCCGGTGTTGTCATAAAAGGCGTTAGGGCATTCCTTAACTACAATATTGTGCTGCGTATAACTGTAGCATGGTTCAGCAGCCGGAGATGTGGGCACATAGGTATTTGGGACATGTGGCAGCACTAACACATAAGGTGGCAAATAGGGTTGCTTATTATAGTCCGGCGCAGTGCCATGATGCACAATAGCGACTTTGTGATTGGTTGGCTTACTGGGGCAGTTATTTTTATTTTGAGCATAGCCATTTACTGTACTTAAACCTATAAATGCTATTAACAGTATCGTTTTCATAACTTTCGTTTTGTTCTGATCAAATAACAAAAAGAACAAGCCACGGAGTGTTAAAGGAATATGAAGAATGCGCCGCGAACAATTAACAATATTATTCCAGAGAGTATTACATTTGGTCTCTAAAATAAACACACATGCAAGCCTGGAAAGATTATCAAGAACAAAATAAAGACCGCTTTCTCAATGAACTGCTCGACCTGTTGCGTATACCTTCCGTAAGCGCAGACAGTAAGTATAAAGCCGATGTTGCCCGCTGTGCTGACGCTGTAAAAGAACACCTGGTAAAAGCAGGCTGTGATACAGCGCAGATATGCACCACTGCCGGCCATCCCATTGTTTATGGCGAGAAGATCATAGATCCCAAACTGCCTACGGTTTTGGTTTACGGCCACTACGATGTGCAGCCACCCGATCCACTGAACTTGTGGACCAGCGGCCCTTTTGAGCCCGTTATAAAAGACGGCAAGATATTCGCCCGCGGTGCGTGTGATGACAAGGGACAAATGTTCATGCACATAAAGGCGCTGGAGATAATGGCTAAGACCAATACCCTGCCCTGCAATGTAAAAGTGATGATAGAGGGCGAGGAAGAAGTAGGTTCCAGCAACCTGGGTAAATTCCTGGAAGACAATAAAGAAAAACTGAAAGCTGATGTGGTGCTCGTATCTGACACCTCTATGATCAGCATGGAGCACCCATCCATCGAGAGCGGCCTTCGTGGCCTCTCTGCCGTAGAGATAGAAGTGACCGGCCCTAACCGCGATCTGCACAGCGGTGTATATGGCGGCGCAGTGGCTAATCCACTGAATATGCTTTGCAAACTGGTCGCGTCACTGCATGATGAGAACGGGCATATTACTATACCCGGCTTTTATGATAAGGTACTGGAACTAACGCCGGAAGAGCGCAAGAACCTCAACCTCGCACCGTTCAACCTGGAGGAATACAAACAAGAACTCGGTATAAAAGAAGTGTGGGGCGAGAAAGGATACACAACACTGGAGCGTACCGGTGTGCGGCCTACCCTTGACCTCAACGGCATATGGGGCGGCTACCAGGGCGAGGGCTCAAAGACCGTCCTCCCATCCAAGGCAAACGCCAAGATCACGATGAGGCTGGTACCCAACCAGCGCCCCGCGGAAATACGTGAACTTTTCCAGAAACATTTTGAAAGCATAGTTCCCGGCTATGTAACCGTAAAGGTTACCGGCGGACACGGCGGCGAGCCAGTGGTAACACCCACTGATTCCCCTGCCTACAAAGCAGCCGCAAAAGCCATAAAAACCACCTTTGGCAAAGACCCTATACCAACCCGCGGCGGTGGCAGCATTCCGATCGTAGCCTTGTTTGAAAAAACACTCGGCCTGAAAACCGTCCTCCTCGGCTTCGGTCTTGACAATGACAACATACACTCACCAAATGAGAAGTTTGACGTAGCCAATTTCTACAAGGGCATTGAGACTATACCTTATTTTCATAAGTATTTTACTGAGTCTGTGCAAGGGTAATAAGTCTTGTAAAAGAACCAAAAAAGGGAAAAGCATCATAAACTGATGCTTTTCCCTTTTAAGTCTTTACTATTTCAGTTGAAAGATACCCATCATCCTACTACCTACGTATTCGGCACTTTTATCTTTTCATAAGCTACATTGTTGCTCACGAATTCAGGTACCAGTTCCTTCATCAGATATACAGTTTCCAGCGTATAGTGCTGGCGGGCGCTGCTCAGGAGCTTGTTGATACGCTTTTCCACCAGCCCAAAATCATACTGGCGCACATCGGCTATCATTATTTTTTCGTGGTAAGTAGGACGTGCATTCTCTGCATTGCTCAGCAGTTCTTCATATAGTTTTTCACCTGGCCTTAGCCCGGTGTAGATGATCTTAATGTCAATGTCGGGTTCTTTTCCGGCCAGCTTTATCACTTTTCTTGCGAGGTCAGATATCTTCACGGGCTTGCCCATATCAAACACGAATATCTCTCCACCCTGCCCCATTACACCTGCTTCTATCACCAGCAGACAAGCTTCCGGAATGGTCATAAAGTAGCGGGTGATCTCAGGATGCGTCACGGTAAGCGGGCCGCCTTTTTCCAACTGCTTTTTAAACCTCGGTATCACCGACCCGTTAGAACCCAGCACATTGCCAAAGCGCGTGGTCACAAACTTGGTAATGATCTTTTCGTTACCGGTCGTGTCGCCTGCGTTTTCAGTGGGTTCCAGGTCCTTTGTCAGGTGCCGGTAATAGCTCTGGGTGTATATCTCGGCTATTCGCTTTGATGCGCCCATTACGTTGGTCGGGTTCACCGCTTTGTCGGTGGATACCATAACAAACTTCTCCACATCGTTAGCTACAGATAGCTCTGCCAATGTTTTGGTACCGTTCACATTGTTCATTACCGCTATCGATGGGTTCTCTTCCATCAGCGGCACATGCTTGTATGCCGCCGCATGAAACACGATCTGAGGGTTGTACACCTCAAACAAATGCTCCATTCGCTGGCGGTCACATATATCGCCCAGGTATGCTTTTACATTCGCGCCTTTATGTTTCTCCTGTATCTCCAGCATGAACTCATGCATCGGCGTCTCTGCCATATCACACAGTATCAGCAGCGATGGGCGGTATTGCAGCAGTTGCCTTACCAGTTCGCTGCCTATAGATCCTGCCGCTCCGGTCACCAGTATCTTCTTTCCCTTCAGTTCTGTGTAGATAGCCTCGTTGTGTATTTTTATCACCTCGCGCTCCAGCAGGTCTTCTATATTAATGTCCTGTAATTGCTGTGTATCCAGCTTGCCATTCAGCCAGTCCAGCATAGCGGGCACTTGCTGTATGCGGATGCCATGTGCCAGGCAATTGTCTACAAGGTCGTTGAGCTTGCTCTTCTCCATGTTTTTGTTGGCCAGGATCAGTAGCTCCACCCCTTCATTGCGCAGCTTTAGCAGGCTGGCCTCACTCGTATTATATATAGGTATCCCTTCCAGCAATTTGCCCGCTGTGCTAAAAGAATCATCCAGGAACGCCACTACCTGCATATCACCGTTTGGCAGGCTGTTCATCACTTTCTTTATGTGCAATCCGTCTGCCGAGGTATCATAAACAACCACTTTCTTCTTCAGCAATTTATCTCCCTGCGACAATGACTTATAAAAATTAAAGCAATACCTCACCGCAAGGCGGTAAGAAATGATGCCGAACGTGGTGATAAAGAAGTTGATCGCTACGATCTGGAGCGTAAAATAATTACCGTTCTTTAGCACAAATGTATTGAGAACAACATATAAGAAAGAGGCGATGGCATTTACCATTACCAGCCGTGAGGTGTCTTCAAGATTGGTAAACCTTACTATGCCTGCGTAGCTCTTGAAAATATAAAAAAGCACGGCATTGATCGTAAGCACCACCCCTATCATGAACCTCATCCCAACATTCACATGCTCCAGGTTGAAATTCATCTTCAGCATCCTCGACAGGAAAATGCAGAAACAAACCAGGAAGAGGTCGAACAGAAAAACTAACCAGCGAGGAAGAATACGTATTTTATGCGCCATAGAAGCTCCTTTTTTAGTCTGCGTGTCTTAAATCGATCTAATCTAACTCCAATCCAATTCTATAGGGTCATCTACACAATAATACTAAATAATCTTAGCAGCGAAGGGGGCTTAACACGGAATTAATAGGGTCTTTATAATCAGTTGCTAATTCGATTGAAGCATATGCAATATACCGTATTTAATCAAATTTTGCTAATTATTAACATTGTTGCAAAAATCGAACCAATTTTTTCAAGATGCCCTAAATTACGAAATAATCGGCATAAATCTTATCTTGCAGTATGGATACAAAAAAACAAACAACACCCGCAGCGGCAGATGGTAAAGCCGCACCAGCAAAAAAAGCCGGCCCGGTAAGATTGCCTTCTAAACCAATATCGTTCTCTAACCACCCGACCGCTAAAGGCGGCAAGCAGGCAAAAACAATGGTGAACAAAAGCAAAAAAGGCGGCGTAAACCTGATGAAAAAGCTGTCTGGCATGTAACCACTACCGGCTACTGTCCTTCACTTAACCTGAGCATCTTATTATCTACCGACTGAAAAAAGTCATGGGGCTGGAAGGTGCGCCAGTTAGGGCTATCCATGAGTTTTATGTAATAGTCTATATGCGACCGGAGAAAATCGTATTGGGTTTGCGCCGGCATGTTTATAGCCACGATCCATCCGCCATCGTCTTTTATGTCCTCGTACCATTCCTCGTAGTAGTCGGTATCGCTGCTATGAAAGTTAAGCACATTCTCCGTGATCAGTATGAACTTATAGATGTGCTTCGCGGTCATCAGGTCTATTACCGACCGCTTTAAGTGCATCACATCATTCTCCACCGCATCGTTCCACTCCCCTATGAGTTCTATTATGGCATAGTTCAATTCGTAGTCAACAAAGAGCACTTTCATATACAGCGTCTTCGACCCGAACTCATCCCATTGCGGGTGTATATAGTAGTTATAAACCGTGTTGGAATATTCAAACTCGCTGTGCTCCACACCATAAAATGGAGAGGCTTCGTCTTCCTCTGAAATATATAAGTGACGCCAGTTGTAAAAGGGCTCTATCTCGTGCATTATCAGGCAAAAATGTTCGGGTCAAAAGTAAGGATAAAGGCTGAAAAGAGCCGGTGCTTTTCCTGTTTTCGCACTAGTTTTTCACAAACGTTCTTGCGCCCATCTTCATACCGTCTTTCACAAGCACTACAGAGTAAACTCCTTGTGCAAGCCCGGATACATCTATACTCCCTTTGCCAGACACCAGCGCACATCCGGTTATTTCCTTGCCCAGCATATCAAATAGTTTCACACTTACCTGGTTGTTATTATTCAGGCCCTTTACCTCTATGAATACTTTGGAATCGGCAGGGTTCGGGAACAAAATGAATTCCAGATGTTCTACCGAGGTATAAGCTACTTCTACCGATGGCGGTGTCACATAGTATGCTTTCTGTAAACAGCCGCCATGAACGGTCATTACCCAATAGTACCCATGTATAAAATCAGGTGTTGGCTGGTTGTAGGTCTGCGAGGTTTCTCCGGGTATTATTGAGGAATCAAGGCTATTGCCATTGTCATAACCCCATTGGTAACTGTCTGCTGAATTATCAGTACAAGTGAAGGTAGACGCCGAATAAGTAATGCCGGAGGCGGAAGATTCACCGCTTCCTACGCTGGTAACAAATGTATCAGATACCGCACAACCTGTCAGCAACAGCTGGCTTGTCAATGTTACCATAGCCACACCCGCTGCTGGGAATGATACCAGAGCACCTTGTTTGTTCGGGCTTATGCTGTTTATGTCTGCATTGATGGCACCCCATGTATAAACAAAACCCACCGGCTGCGGAAGAACAGTGCCAATATTCATGTACTGCGTATTGGCACATATCGTGGCGCCGGGGTGAACCGTAAGATACGGACTTGCCGGTAGCTCATCAATAATAACGGAAGCGCGCTTCACAGCCGCACACCCGCTGAACACCGTATATACTACTGTATCCAGGCCGTACCCAACTGCAGTTAATATGCCGCTTGACGCATCGATGGTGGCTTTTACCGGGTTGGTACTGCTCCATATGCCGCCCGGCGATGCATCCAGCATTGTGTCTGTGCCGTACTGGCATACCGTATTATTGCCTGTGATCTCATCAAGTATTACTTCAGGCCCCACAGTAATGGGCCAGGTAGTCTTTTCTGTACTGCAATACTGGGTAACGGTATAAGTGATCGTATCATTGCCTGCTGCCAGGCCGGTAACCATTCCGTTCAGCGGATTGACATAAGCCACAGTAGGATTGTTGCCACTCCATACGCCGCCATATGCCGCATCGGTAAGCTGAATAGTTGACGAAATGCATACGGACGAATAACCACCGATAACTCCGGCAACCGCCATCGGAGCAATGATCACCGCAGTTGTTGCCGCACAACCACCGGGTAAGGTATAACTGATCGTAGCCGTGCCGCCGGCTACTGCCGTAATAAGTCCCGTGATCGGCGAGGCGAAAGCTATACCCGGATCACTGCTGCTCCAGGTACCTCCGGAATAAACGTCCGTAAATGTTTCTGATTGTGGTACACAGAAATGCATGGTTCCGCTGATCGCCGAAGGCGTCTGTGTGACTGTAACTACGACTACCGAATTGCAAACTGAACTGAGACTATAGGTGATGGTTGCAACGCCAACGCTCACGCCGCCAACAACACCTGTGCCTAAACCAACTGTTGCCACTGAAGTGTTGCTGCTGCTCCAGTGTCCTCCAGGCGAACCATCCGTCAGTGTACTTGTACTGCCGGTGCATACATGGGCATCACCGGCTACATCAACCGGTGCGGCATTCACAGAGACTATTGCAATTGCCTTACAGCCAGACGCCACTACATAAGAAAAAGTATCCCTGCCCGGAGCAACGCCTGTTACATTCCCCGTAGCATCTATAGTGCCAAAAGCATTACTGGCGTTCCAGGTACCTCCGGCCGTTACATCGCTAAGAAATATAGATGCGCCTATACAAACATTTATTGGCCCTGTTATCGCAGCGGGAGATTGATTGACGGTAAGGGTAAGAATCGAAGTGCAGCCACTGGCCAGGTTATAAGTGATCGTTGCCGTACCGCCTGATATGCCGGATACAACTCCGGCTAATGAACCGACAGTAGCTACAGCAGTATTACTGCTGCTCCAGCGGCCACCAGTAGGCGTATCGCTCAATGTTAGTGTAGTGCCAGAGCAAATAACGCCTGTACCTGCAACGATGGCCGCCGGTATCGGGTCCACGGTAACGGTTTTAGTCTTCGAACAGCCGGTACTGAGTGTGTAAGTGATCGTGGTAGTGCCGGTTGTCACCGCAAGCGCACCACCCGACGACGAACCAATTGATGCAACAGATGAGTTACTACTGCTCCAGGTACCACCTGCAGTAGCATCTGTAAAGGAAAAGTAGCCGCTGATACAAAGTATTGCCGGCCCTGCTATTGCCGAAGGAACAACGTTTACGGTAACCACGGTTGTGGCCTTACAGCCAGCGCCCAGCGAATACGCGATCGTTGCCGTACCATTCAACTCCCCGGTCACAACGCCGGCAGCAGTAATCGGCGCAGTCGAATAACTGCTGCTGCTCCAGGTGCCGCCGGCCACTGCATCGCTTAGCGTGCTGGTAGCGCCCATACAAATAATTGTAGTGCCCGTAATTGGGGCCGGAGACGGATTTACCGTGACTATTGCGGTCTTGTAACAACCGGCGGCTATAGTGTAAGTGATAGTAGCCGTACCTGCCGCCACACCCGAAACATTACCTGAGGTAAGGATAACGGCAGCAATACCAGGAGCGCTGCTAACCCATGTACCGCTGCCAACCGGATCGGTGAGGGACGTAATACTTCCCGCACACACAGTCCTGGTACCGTAAAGGGCAGTGGGAGATGCCGCAACCGTAACGATAAGTGTAGACCGGCAACCCGCTGCCAGTGTATAAGAAATCGAAACGGTTCCCGCATTTATGCCCGTCACCACTCCTGATCCCGAGCCAACAGATGCCACTGAACCGGTACCGCTGCTCCATGAACCGCCTGTTGTGGCATCGCTCAAAGTGATAGTGGAACCTGCGCAAACATTTCCCGCCCCTGCGACTGCGGCAGGTGATGGGTTAACGGTTACTACCGCCGTCATGATACAGCCAGTGCCCAAAGTATAAGTGATGGTAACGGTTCCTGGTGCCACACCAAAGGCCATGCCTGATATAATGCCTATGGAACCTACAGCGGGATTACTGCTGCTCCAGGTACCGCCTGTGAGCACATTATTGAGCGGTGTTTCCAGGCCCTGGCAAACATGCAGTACGCCACCTATACCACCGGGCAATGTATTAACGGTTACTATCGTAGTGATCTTGCACCCGGTAGGCGCAGTATAAGTTACCACGGATGTTCCTGCCACGTGGCCAGATACCAGGCCGCTCCCAGACCCTATCGTAGCCACGGTAGTGTTAGTGCTCACCCAGGTGCCGCCGCTCGTAGCATCGGTGAGTGTGGTAGTTAGTCCCGCACAAACAAAGGCCATCCCCGATATTTCTGCGGGAAATGGATTTACCACCAGCGTTTTGATAGCCGTGCAACCTGTAGGCAGTGTGTAAATAATGTGTGTTGAGCCCGAATTAATACCGCTTGCCAGGCCATAACCCGAGATAGTAGCCGCCGGCAGGTTATCGCTGCTCCAGGTACCGCCTATTGAGGCGTCTGTCAACAACGTTGTGTTGCCAGCGCATACTGCACTCGCGCCATTTATCGGCAACGGCAAAGGATGCACTGTGAATAATATAGTTTTGATACAGCCCGTGCCAAGAGTATAAGTTATCGTTGTAGTGCCCGCAGCGGTCCCGGTTACGGTTCCTGCGGCGTCAATAGTGGCAACAGCTGTATTGCTGCTGCTCCAGCTGCCGCCAGCTGCCTCGGTCAGGGTCACAGAGGAACCTGCACATACACTGGTTAGCCCGCTGATAGGTGATGGCAGCGGCTCCACGGTTACTATCGTGGAAATAATACAGCCTGTGGTGACCTTATAAGTGATGGTGGCCGTACCCGCAGCTACGCCGGTCACAACGCCGCTTCCTGCACTTATACCTGCTATGCCCACATTGCCGCTTGTCCATGTTCCGCCGGTTGTTGCGTCCGTAAGCGTAGCTGTCAGCCCGGTACATACTGCCCCCGGCCCCGCGATCGCCGGCGGTAATGGATTTACTGTTACCACTGCAGTGCGCAAACAACCGGTGCCAAGAGTATAGGTGATCACATTCGTCCCTGCACTGAGGCCGGTAACAAAACCAGCTCCGTCAATACTTACATTGCCCGGAGCCCCGGCAGCCCACACACCGCCAGTTGTAGCATCACTTAGCGAGATCATTAACCCGTCACAAACATGCAGGGTACCATTTAGCGCACCTGGCAGGGGATTAACAGTAACGGTAGCGACCGTACGGCATCCATCTCCCAAAGTATAAGTAATATTCGCCGTTCCGCTGCCGCCTCCTGTTACGATCCCGGTTCCACCTACTGTTGCCACCGGATTATAGGAGCTCACCCACGTACCCGCCCCCACAGCATCACTCAACGCTGTGGTCAGGCCCGCACACACAACGGTAGTACCTGTTATTGGCGCAGGAGCTATGTTCACCGTCATCGTTGTCACCATCAGGCAGCTGGCACTGAGCTGGTAAGTAATACCGGTTGTACCTGCGGAAATAGCCAAAAATGTGCCCGTGCCGCTGCCGATCGTACCAACAGCAGGGTTGGCGCTTATCCATGCACCGCCGGCAGTAGCATCCATCAGGGTAGCAGTATTGCCTGCACATATACCGCCGCCGCCGCCAATACCTGCAGGCCCCGGCGTTACGGTCATTATTTTGGTGGCCATACACCCGGTGCCAAGTTTATAGGTGATCGTGGCAACGCCCACTGTGATGCCTGTAGCAATGCCGCTGGCGGAACCAATTGTAACTACCGCAGGGTAACTCGAAGACCACGAACCGCCTGCGGTCGTGTCGCTGAACACAGCAGGAGAACCGGCACATACGGTCGGATAGCCTGTAACAGCGCCCGGTGTTTCATTTATAAAAACAGTAGTAGTGCGCACACAACTGGCTGCCGATGTATAAGTGATCGTTGCCGTACCAGTGCCAACGGTAATAAGTGTGCCGGTGCCTGTGACATTTGCTACGGCCAAATTGCTGCTGGTCCAGGTGCCTCCGCCTGCGGCATCGCTGAGCGTACCGCTTGTGCCCATGCACAAACTGGTATTACCCAATATTGCAGGTGGCAGTCCGTTTACAACAAAAGGTGTCGTGATCTTACAGCCGGTGAGCAGCGCATAGGTGATCGTCATAGAGCCTGCCGCCACACCGGTCACATTACCTGTCCCATCTACCGTTCCAACTGCCGTGTTACTGCTGCTCCAGAAACCGCCGCCTGATGCATCTGTCAGCGCCGAGGAAAACCCGATGCAGACATTTGCTGTGCCGGTTATTGCCGGGGGCAACGGATTCACAGTAACGGTCGTATATGTCAGGCAACCCGTGCCCAGTGTATAAGTAATTGTTGTTGTAGCTGCGCTGATACCCGAGACCACTCCGCTTACAGAAATTGCTGCAATCGTAATATCCCCGCTGCTCCAGGTGCCACCGCCTGTAGCATCACTGAGCGCAGTTGCTGTGCCGACACACATATGCAGCGTACCCGCAATTGCTGTTGGCAGGGCGTTTACCGTCACCACTTTGGTTACACGGCATCCGGTTGCAAAAGAATAACTGATCGTTGCAGTACCAGCAACGCCGCTCGTCACATTGCCAGAACCATCTATACTGGCAACCGCAATATTGCTGCTGCTCCAGGCACCGCCGGGTGCCGCGTCCGTTAGAATTGTTCCCGTGCCCGCACACATACTGGCTACTCCCGCTATCGCTGATGGCAACGGGTTTATCGTCATTGCAGCTGTAATAATGCAGCCAGTAGCCGGAAGCTGATAACTGATAACAGGATTGCCTGCACCTATCGCCGCAACAAACCCCGTGCCCGAAATAACGGCCTCGGTCCCATCGCTGCTGCTCCAGGTACCGCCCGCTGTAATATCCGTAAATGTTGTAGCAGCTCCCTGGCACAGAGCCAGTGTGCCGGTTATGGCGGGTGGCAATGCATTAATGGTAACAACCCTTGTTGTATAACAGCCAGGCGCGGACGTATAGGTAACAACAGCCGTGCCCGCCGAGAGGCCTGCCACATTTCCCGAACCATCCACGGTAGCCAGCCCACTCAGTGAGCTCCAGGCGCCGCCCGCAGAAGTATCGATCAAAGTCGTTGACATCCCGACACAAACTTTTGCGGTGCCGGTTATTGCAGATGGGAGGGGATTCACTGTAACCAGTATTGTGGTCAGGCATCCGGTTGCCAGTTTGTAAGAAATGGTAGGTGTACCGGCAGAAACGCCGGTAACTATCCCCGCAGATGATATAGTTGCAAGGGCAGTATTGCTGCTGCTCCAGGTGCCACCGGCACTGGCGTCGCTGAGATGTGTGGCCTGCCCCACACAGACCTGCGTGGTGCCGGATATTGCTGCCGGCAAAGCATTTACCGTCACATTCGCCGTCCGGAAACAACCGTCCGAAAGCTGGTAAGTGACTATCGCCGTTCCGGCCGACTCCCCGGTTACAAACCCTGAACCTGATGCTACCGCTGCAACTGCGGCATTATTACTGCTCCATTCTCCCGATGACGTAACATCGGTAAGCAGGGTAAGTGAACCGGCACAAACGGACAACGTACCAGAAATACCAACTGGCAACGGGTTGATCGTCATGTACATGATCGCAGCACAACCTGTGTTCATCGTATAGTGGATCACGGTATAGCCCATTCCTTCGCCGGTTACCACACCGGTAGTACTGCCTACTGCCGAGGTAAGTGTATTTGTACTGGTCCAAATACCGCCCGGAAGCGCGTCTGTAAGTGTATCGGTCGCGCCGGTACATACGTTATTGGAACCAACTATAGCCGACGGTGTGGCGTTAACCGTAAATGTCTCGTAACGGTAACAACCGGGCACTTTTGTAAATGTTATGCTGGCAACGCCACTGCTGATGCCTAATAAATTGCCGGTAGTCACACCAATATTTGCAATGGTCGAATCGCTGCTCGTCCATGTGCCCGAACCTGCGGCATCGCCCAGCAGCACAGATGACCCGGCGCAGACAGTACTCGCGCCAGATATTGCTGCCGTAGCTGCATTCACCGTCACCGGATAAGTAACCACGGTAGTGCCACTTCCATCAGTAACCGAGTAAGATATCACTGCGGTACCAACACCACTACCGCTCACAACCCCTGTAGCGCTCACAGACGCAACCCCTGAATTACTGCTGGTCCATGAGCCTCCGGTAGTAGCATCAGAAAATGAAAATGTATTGCCCAGGCATACCGGCGAGGTCCCGGTAATAGGCCCCACCGCCGGCGCCGGATAAAGCAGAAACTCTGCAAAACCTGGGATGTCCCGTCCATAGGTAAATATAACACAAAGGCCAAGAACAGCAGTGAGGAGAAGTCTCTTCATAGAACAAATTATATCATTATAACTCCCTGCCTTTTCTGGTATGAGAAGTTAATCATCCAAAGATAATATTACACAGTAAACCCAATATTAACAAAGATACAAAATGCACATCATATTCGCCTTTTCAAAAATAACAAAAATGACCGGAAATAGCCGCTCCAAAGCAACAGGAGGGAACAAAGGTTGAAATAAAAAATGAGTGTGATCATGCGGTACGCACAATTGCACTCATTCGTTTCATACAAGGTAATTAACCTATCATATTTGCGATCCTTTCAAAGAATCCGGGCTTTTCCGTTTCATGGCTGGCGTCTTCGTTTATACTTCTCACAGCCAGCTTGCTCAGGTCTTCATCAGCTTGTTTTTCCTCAGCCAGGGTCTTTTCCAGAATTTCCGACACTTTTTGTAAACCCAGTGTGCGCGCCAACTCCGCGAGACTGCCGTATGTGGCTATCTCGTAGTGTTCCACTTTTTGTGCCGCGAAAATGAGGCCGACATCTCTCGTCTCCGTTCCTTTCTCTGTTTCGTCTATTATATCATCGCCCTCCTTTGTTATCCCCGCCATAGCCTCACATTTCATGGCAACAGGTTTTTGCTTTAATAAACCAAACACATCTTCAAGGCGCGTTACATGCCCTTCCGTAACACCGCGGTGGTCTGCAAATGCCGCTTTCAGGGCCGCTGCCGTAGCGTTCTTTTCCATCTTGGTAAGGGCCTTAATCAGGTGCTTCTCGGCCCAGTAGATGTCTTTTAGTTCATTAAGAAAAAAGTTCGCCAGCATATCTTTGTCCGACGGCTTTACTGCAACCTTTTTCGCAGTTGCGGCCTTCTTCTGCGCAACTTTTTTTAGAACTGGCGCCTGCCTTACAACAGACTTCTTTTTCGGTACGGTTGATTTTTTTACTGTGGGCATACAATAATTTTTTAGTTGCGTACCTGCACTAAATTATCATGCCACGTAATATCTCTACACTAAACCAAAATCAACGCTTCCAGTTGGCACAGGATTTATCAGCTGTTTATTAAAAAACAACAATGAGCCATAACATAGTAAGCAAAAGTATTCGCATAAAGGCAGAACCCAAACAAGTCTGGGACGCACTCACCAACCCCGAAAAAACAAAAAAATATTTCTTCCACTGCGAAGTACTGTCTGAATGGAAAATGGGTAGCGCCATAACCTTCAAAGGGAAAATGTTTTTCATTATCGGCATTGAAATGACCGGAACGATATTGGAAATAGAACCCGGCCGATATCTGAAATACACACTCAAAAATGGTAAAAACGATGATGCTTCAGCAGGCTATTCCACAATTACCGACACACTGAATTATGAAGACGGTGAGACGATACTATCCATCACGGATGACGTAGGCGATGGCGAGGAGGCAGAAAAAAGATTAGAAAAATCAGAAGAAGGCTGGGAAAAAGTACTTGCAGGGCTAAAGGAATTAGTAGAAAATGAAGAGACGTGATCTGTCATGCCGTCTATTTTAAATCTACCGGCTGTTCGTTATTGGATGTGATCTTAAATGCAGCCATTTTCCATGGTCCGGGAGGATTCCTTAATTCACGATGACGAATCTCGTAAATACCTGGCTGTATATTTATTCGTAGCGGTGTCGCATCTTTAAAATTTAAAGTATCAAAAGCCTGGAATTTATCGCCTACCTGCTTGCTTAAAATTGCTGTAATTGCATTTTCACCACAAACAAATTTTACAGATCCAGGCTGCGGAATCGTCACCACAGATTCGTCATAGTCCATATCCAGGTTTCTTTCTATTGGCGGAAAGGTATTTATCGTCACGTGATAATTCCCTCTATCATATTCCACCACTTCCGCACATTTTTGCTCCTTCACAAAGTTCTTATCCTTATCACGATTAATAACCCTCGCCATGAAATCCACTGGCCTGTTTGGCGCACTAAGATATTCAAAGGAAAGTTTGCAACGGGACCCCGTCTTATCCTGTAAGCCATTTGGACCTTGTGCAAATGAGGCAATCGGCAGTAACAATAACGGCAGCAACCTAAATGGTCCTTTCATAAAACACAACTTGGTTCAATAATTTTTTGTATCGGGACTATAAAGCAGTGTGACATATTTGAGTTTTCTTGCCGATAAATTTATCATTGAATTTTTAGAAGCCATGATTACAAATAATTCAACGCCAGCAAAGCCAATCTGGCATTTTCAACGAATTTCCGATAAGAGGGTAAAGAGCTCAACCGATCTAAGGTAATTTTCTGGCCTATTGGCAAATAAAGATCCGCAATTGTTATTTCGTATTGTTTCTTTCTTTTAGGAACTTCTTCCTGCGCAATGTTTATTGCGTTTTTAATAATCTCTTTCGGGTTTGCAATAGACTCAGGTTGACGTGTAAGCTGTAACGTCTCATTACTTTTATCAGTCATCAACTCGTTTTTGATTAATTGTATATCTGCTAGCATCCATGACTCCGTCATTTGTACCGGAACTACCGGAACTAAATTTCTGCACACTGCAGCATTCGACATATTTACTTCATGAAACGCGGGCAGAATTTTGTTATCAAAACTCGCTTTATCATTTCTTGCATCTGCATCAATATGTATACACAGTATCATCACGCCAGTTTCCTCAGCGATGCTTGCGGCATTCACAACATTATTATTAAAATTATCGGGAATTGATCTGATTATTTCAATTGGATAAATATCAGGCAACTCATTACTTTCAGAAATTATCAATTCCTCAAAAGTGCGGGATATAACACTGCTTAAAAAACGAACATCGGTTGTGCCCTCTGTCATGAGGCCGAGAATCAAAGGTCTACTCATTTATGCCTAAATCTACAATTGTTTTTTCTACATCTTTTGCATGCTCCAAATACCTTCGTAACTGCGCAAGAGCAAGTTTTTTTTCTTCGGGGAAATTAAAGCTGCCCTGATTGTTAATATCCTTTTTCGTGTCGGAATCAACTGAAATTATTTTGCTTATATAAATTTTCACCCTTTCGTCCTCTACTTTTACTATTGACGTAACTAGCTGAGACAACCAAACTGAGATATTATCCTTACCCAAATCAAAAAGTTCGCTAACAAGAATGGGTGAATGGGTATTAATTATTACTTGTCGCAGCGGACTATCGACATCTGAAAAGTCAACACTTAGGTCGCTTAACAAATAAGCCATTTCCTTCATACGCGCAGGGTGTACCCCATTCTCCGGCTCTTCAAAACATAATAACCCATTATGTAGATCATCGTACTGAAAAACGCACAGAGCTAACAGCCTTAGCGTACCTTCTGATAAAACACGAGAGGAAAACTCTCTTCCATCTTCGCTTTTTATTTTTATGATGAATTGTTTATTTGCCGAGTCATTGTAAACGTTCACTTCGACAAGCGAGGGTAATAAATTGTTTAGTTTTCTGGAAATATTTTTTAACGCATGTCTATCATTTATGTGAATTCGCCAAAGAGCTGCTGCAAGATTTTCACCACTCTGTGTAATCACATCACGCATACCAATATCCTGTCTCGTAGGTTCTCTTAATGCCTGCGGGTTTAATTGTAAAAACTTCCAACTAATAAGTTCTTGTTTAAAAGCAAATGCATGACGAAAATCGACCGAATTAATACTACTTAAAATAGTTTGGGTAATTCCTGGATTTATTGGAAACTCTTTTTTACCGCCACCACCGCCATCTTGCCTTAAAATAATAGCATGCGAATCTTCCGTTTCAATATATGGAAAACCCCTGCGCCCGGTTGCAACTTTCGGCCGCCATGCTATTCTTTGTTTTGACTTAATAAAATTTTTCACCCACTCATCCTCTTCATGCTTTAAAGCAACTAGTCGTTCAGCTATAATTATTAAATCTTCCAATCCGTTTCCTTTCTCTTCTCTTTTAATTGAAAGTTCATACCGCAACCGGGTGTATTTAAGAACCGCGTTTTTCCCCCAGTTATCCCGAACTTCTTTATTTAATAATACTTCAACCGCAAAAGTCATATTGGTTTCATAAGTATTATCACCGTATTGTGTAAAAAGTTCCGCTGCACTTCCCCGTTGCTCGCTAAATGCAGTTCTTAAATCAGTTTCAGCAATTCTTGAGAGTAAATTAAGTGCATCGAATAGATTACTTTTCCCAGACGCATTAGTTCCCGCTATCACCGTCAGTGGAGAAAATTGCATCTGAAAATTGCGAAATGTCTTAAACCCGTTTATCTCGATCCTGGATATCATTTAGCAGAAGTTATCAAGCGCAGATTAGTTTTTTGTTGTTAGATGCACCACATTGAACACAACGCATTCCTTGATAGTATTCTCATAGAAAAAAAAACTAACATCAAAATTAATAAACAATATTACACAATCTAAGTAAAAAACGCCTCCTGCCCGTGTACTCCATCCTAATTTTTTACTCGAATTTTATTTGTAAAATATACGGCATGCTGCACATTAAGAGAAGAAGATTCATAAAGCACTTACAGCGGCATAAATTGTCCGTTTTCTGCGCGTTTTTGACAAAATTGCCGAAGATTTTTCACTAAACTCTTTAAAAGTACAATAGGGACGCTGTTTTTGCGTCCCTATTGTACTTTTACCTTTTAGACCTCTTTAGTGACCTTCTGGGTTCACCTTCGTGTGACCTTGTCAGGATTCAAACCTGAAACCTTCTCATCCGTAGTGAGATGCTC
>CAIRTW010000035.1 GCA_903881585.1 uncultured Bacteroidota bacterium
ATAGGTGCTGTCCGACAAAATTTGTACTTTGGTTCATTAGTTCGGTAGTGTGGTAACTCCAAACTAAGAAAAAGGGGCGGCTTCGGCTACCCCTTTATTTTTTGTCGGACAACAGTGCATAACTATCATAAATTCATTGGGCTGTTTTGATTTCTTGTTTTCAAACTGCTGGTTGAATTTATGTTTTTGGGAGGTTTTGCGTTTGAGGAAGCGGAAGAGATTCACTATAGTTACTTTTTGATTTTGAAATTAATGTATAATTTGGAGGGCAATGAAATTTAGTTTTTTCCCTAAAAAAGAGTTTATTTTCACAAGTAGCGTCACAAAGGCTGAAATTGCAGATGCAATCTCGGCAAATGTGATGATACCAGTTGGGTTTACCATGGGCTGGTGGAGTAAAATTTCAGACGAGGGTGCGGGAAGGCGCAGGTATTTTGAAGGAGTTGTTAATGAAGATGATTTTAAGATCAACTATAAGAGTTATTCTGTTTCTACGCCATCTTCTTTTAAAATGAGCTTTATGCCTCAGATATATGGCGAAATAACTGAAACAAATAATGGTGTAACCATCAGGGTGGTATTTACAAATCCAACGCCACCGGTAATTTTATTGTTATTCTTCATTCCTGTAATTATTATAGGAACAGTAATTGTGCCTTTTTCTGTTGCTGGTTTCCAGATTGTTTTTATTGGTATTTTTTTACTCTGTACACTAGTATTTTCATCAGTGTATTATAATTATAGAGTCCGAAAGGACATAGAACAATTACGGTTAATTTGCCAAGCTGAAAAATAATCAAAGAGTCTAAACACCATTACACCATGAACAAACGCACCTTTCTCAAAAACAGCGCTGGTCAGATTGACAACGTAATCAGCTCATTATAATGATTCCAACGTTATAGACAAGGCTTTTTATTATTTTTGATTTTATGGCGAATCTTATTTGTTCGGAATGTGGGGGTAATAAAAATGATTGCGTCAAATCAATATCAGAGTTAACCCCCTTTTTTCAACCTGCGTCGATCTCTAGTTTCGGGTCAATTAGCTTTAGGAAATTAGCAACAATATTTTCGTCCAAAGAACAAGTAGTGAATTTTAATTGCAACAGTTGCGGCTGTTTGAAATTCAAATGTCCGTACTGCGAAAAGAGTATTAATACGGATGAAGTGAAACGGGAGATTTGCCCGTATTGCGAGAAAAAGTTTTACTTATATGTCTAATGATAGCTAATAATGAACAAACGCACCTTTCTAAAAAGCAGCTTAGTTCTACTATGCCTTTTGGTAATTCTCTTGCCAATTATATCAATTGCACAAAGTAGTTACAAAGGTGGGTATGTTGAAGTCGTTTACGTGGGTGGTATGAGCTCGTATCACTTTGATCATGTTTTTATTAATGATTCGTTTAGATTAAATAAATTGAATGGCGAAACGGATGTCGATACAAACCTGTTAACTCCAGATATAATAACGCCAAATGGAAAGTGGCTTATTTTAGATAGGCGAATTATATTCACACACAGTGGCGATACCGGTTATTATGCAATTAATGGGAAGAGCCTGAGTGTAATTAGTTCGTACATTAAACACCGCAACGGCAATACTGCAGATACGTCTAACTTAAACTTTGTTGCAGTGACTCGCGACGGCGATCAGCAGGTAGTACAGTTCATTCATTCAGGCTCAGAAGCAACCAGATTTTTCAAACATTTCGTAAAAATACTTAAGCGCAATAAAAATGACCGGCGGGTTATAGAAATTATAGACGCTGCGTTGAAACATGCACGAAACCATATAGAAGACGTCTAATCGCAATCTATGAACAAACGCACCTTCCTCAAAAGCACTTCCCTCCTCGGCATAGGCAGCCTGGTGAGCTATTCATCTATGGCACTGGATAAATTAAAAAAACCCCGCAGAGCGGGGCTATTCAGTAACTTGGGTACATTATCTTTCGACAAGAGGCTGCTCCAAGCATCATAGTACAAATGTAAATCTTTTTTGCAAATTTTACAAAATGAAATTCCAAAAGGTCAGGCAATATTTTTCGGCTCCGAGAATCAATCGATATTTACAGGCTACGGGGAATAGCCAAACACGCACCAACAAACTATATAAAGCAAACCTAAAGGTTTTACAAGCATTTCATCCGCTTTTAGGTGTCGCAGAAGTTGTGGTAAGAAACCGGATAAACGATGTGTTAAGCGCTCATTTTACTGATCCCGATTGGATAATTAACCAGAAAGGCGGCTTTATGTCTGATGCATCATTAAGATTCACACACAAGCGTACAGGAGCGATCCGAGTCAATACTTACCTGAAAACAGAAGTCGAGAAAGCGGAGCGGAGATTGAGAAAAGGAGGCATCATAACAACCAGTGGCAAAATTATTTCGGAACAAACACTTGGTTTTTGGAGCGACCTTTTTGAAGTACATCATTATAGATTACTACTAGGTAAGCCAATTCAAATATTTACATCTCTGCCACCAGGGTATGGCAGAAAAGAGATTTGCGATGAATTAAATAAAATCAGGGTATTCAGAAACAGAGTTAATCATAACGAGCCAATTTGTTTTAACGGAAACTCAATTGATCTCACTAAGGCAAAAGAAGTCCATCGCTCTATACGCAACATCTTACAATGGATTGATCATGATTTACTAAATTACATTAAGGACATTGATAAGGTTCAAAAGAATATCCTGGCTGCAGAATTGATTTAATCGTTATTACTTAATATCCAATGAACAAACGCACTTTCCTAAAACGCACATCTCTCCTTGGCATAGGCAGCCTGGTGAGCTATTCATCTATTGGTAAGCTGGTAAAGTCTGTGGCGCAATTGCCGGCGGCGGCTGTGGCGCTGGATGAAGAATTCTGGGCATCGATCAGGGGAGGGTATAAACTGAAGCCGGACTATATAAACCTGGAAAATGGCTACTACAGCATCATGCCGCAGGAGATACTGGAGCAATACCTGGACCATGTGCGAGAGGTGAATATGCAGGGCTCGTACTATATGCGCACAGTGCAGTTTGACAATAAAAATGCGGCTGCTGCTAAGGTGGCCGAACTGGCGGGCTGCAGCGCCGATGAAGTGGTCATTACCCGAAACACCACGGAAAGCCTGGATATGATAATCAGCGGTATGGACTGGAAGCCCGGCGATGAGGCGATAATGGCTGAGCAGGACTATGGGGCTATGCTGGATATGTTCAGGCAGGTATCGAAGCGCTATGGCATGGTGAACAAGGTGCTATCTGTGCCGATGGACCCCAAGAGCGATGACGAAATTGTGGAATTGTATGCTAATGCCATCACGCCCAAAACCAAGCTGCTGATGGTGTGCCACATGATAAACATAACCGGGCAGATATTGCCGGTGCGCAAGATATGCGATATGGCCCACGCAAAAGGGGTGCCGGTAATGGTGGACGGTGCACATGCCATAGCGCACATACAGTTTTCGATACCCGATCTGCATTGCGACTATTATGGCGCCAGTCTGCACAAATGGCTGAGTGTGCCGCTTGGTGCGGGTATGCTTTATGTGAAGAAAGAACACATCGGCAAGGTGTGGCCCATTTTTGCCGACAGCACCAAGAAGGATGACGATATACTGCGGCTGAACCACACAGGTACCTCGCCCGTAGCTACCGACCTGACCATAACAAACGCAATAGACTTCTATCACAAAATAGGAGCCGAACGAAAAGAGGCCCGCCTGCGCTACCTGCAAAATTATTGGGTGGCAAGGGTGCGCGACATGCCGCACGTGATACTGAATACCCCATCTGACCCTCAGCGTTCATGCGGCATAGCCAATGTAGGCATAAAGGGCATGAAGCCCGGCGACTTTCAAAAGATATTGCTGGATAAGTACAAGATATATACAGTAGCAATAGACAGTGCAGGTGTGCATGGCTGCAGGATAACCCCCAATGTCTTCACGACCGTTGCGGAACTGGATGTGCTGGTCAATGCGCTGGGGCAGATGCGGGCGTAAGGGTATTACTTAATTTCCGAACTTCCGGCTATCAATATATTGGGTTACTTGGTGAGTGTCCAGGTATAAAAAATGCGCCTGTTCTGGTAAAGCGGCTGTATCACGTAATACAATAGCTGCGTATTGCCGCTATAAGAGTGGTTCAGGCTATTGTGGTAGGAGCCTCCTGCTGTTTCCCCCCAAAACTGCACACGGAGATCATCCGGATCTGCATCCCAATTTAAGGACCAGCCATTCGTGATGGCATCACCTGCATCAATATTCCGGAAATATAGAACGAGATCGGAGGTGGAACATGGACCGGTAAAATCAGCATGGTCAAAGAACTGGGCTCCCATCGCACTTTGATCGCCGCGGGCAAAAACAAGTGTTCCCTGGCTGGTTTGTGTAGAATCCAGCAGGGTATTGCCCATGGTGTCTGTGATGTGCGTTTGAATTGATTTAACAGTCCAGGTGCCTACCATCCTGTCCCCGGCTTTTTCAAGTTGCTTTGTTTCTGTTTTCTTGCACGATGCAAAAAATGCAATTGATATGGCGGCAAACAGGATCGGAAATTTCATAGTGCTATGCTTCATAAGGGCTGGTTAAATTAGCGTGTAGATATCAGGTCAAAAATGAGGCCGGTAGTAAGCCGCCATCCTCGGTATGTTTTTGCGAAGGTTTCACCCAGCCCTACAAATACAACATCATCATTGGCTGCGTTGTTTACGTCCTCCGGCAGGTAAAAGTGGTTGTTGCCGTCCTCGTGTATGCCCCCGCTGGCCGAATTTCGGTACATCTTATCACTCCATGGGTTGGCGTAGTCGTCGCTCTTATTTTGCTTGCCCTGCAGTACGCCGCAATACTCGCCCCTTATCGTGATCCTTAGCTGGCGGATGATGGATACATCCAGCCGAAGGCCCATATTCATGCGGTTATCTTTTGAGCGAAAGATGCCATTCAGCGGTTGGTCGGAACCATAGCTGAGAAATGCATTATTATACCTGTAGCCGCTGAACAGGGTGCTGTTCGATTGTTCCACACCCAGCGCCACACCAAAGAAGACCCGCTTGCTTACATGAAAGACAAGGTCCATATTCGTGCAGATGGGCTTTTGAACTATGCGCATTTCGCGCCTGTCTCCATTAGTGAGTGTCACAGAGGTAGATGCCTCCTGCCGCATAGTAGCTACATCTACGTAAAAGGAAATGAAGTAATTGGACAGGCCGTGTACACCGCCTCCGTACATCCAGCCGCCATTAAGCGGAAGTGTGCCCATAGGAGATTTAATGATAGCCGCTTTACTGGTATTGTAAGAATTCTGAAAGCGCTCGAACGAAACCAGGTTATAGTCGAACTGGAAGCAGCGGGCGCCAAGTGCGTGAAGGCCTAGCCTGTAGTTTTTCTTTCGGTTGTCCAGGGCTATTTTGCGCGCAAATTTGCTCGGCTCTTTTTTTTCTGTTTTTTCCTGGCAACCAGCCGGATTTGAATAGGTAAGCGCCAAAAGCAGTGAAAAAACAAAGTAAAGTCTAAGTGTCTGGGCGCGCGTCACAGGTGTCGTCATCAGGGTCGTTTTTTGGCTGGTCAAATATACTTAGGGGGCCTTTGCCAAAAATTACACGAAAGTGGTATTCTTGATCCATTGTTTTTCGAGAAAATAGATGTTTATTGGCGGTCACGCGGAGAACGAGCAAATGTTATCGCTTCATTTTGCAGAACTTTCGTAATTTAACGTGATAGAATATTATTTGGTTCACAGCTTTATACAAACTTTTTTATGGAAGCGCAGACGATAGCAACTTCAATACAGGGCGGTGGTTTTTTGATACAACCTTCTGATCCGCAGAACACATTTACACCCGAAGATTTCAATGAAGAGCAGCAGATGATCATACAGATGTGTGCTGAGTTTCTTGAAAAAGATATAATTCCCAACATAGTTGATATGGATGCGCAAAAGCCAGGGCTGATGCCATCTCTGCTAGAGAAAGCCGGAGAGCTTGGCTTGCTTGGCGCGGCATTTCCTGAGAAGTATGGTGGGCTGGGCAAAGATTTTGTAACGGCAACATTAGTGAATGAATGCCTGGGTGGCGGCCACTCATTTGCTGTGGCAATGGCTGCGCACAATGGCATCGGGTCGCTGCCTATTTTGTACTTCGGTACCGAGGAGCAGAAGCAGAAATTCATACCCAAACTGGCTACCGGCGAAATGAAAGGCGCATATGCGCTTACTGAGCCAGGTTCCGGCTCTGATGCGCTGGGCGCGAAAACTACCGCAACGCTTACCGCCGATGGCAGGAGCTATGCGATAAACGGGCAGAAAATATGGATCACCAATGCCGGCTTTGCCGATGTATTTACGGTGTTTGCGAAGATAGACGGCGATAAGTTCAGCGCATTTATTGTGGAGCGCAATACTCCGGGACTCACATTTGGCGAAGAAGAGCATAAGATGGGCATAAAAGGCTCCAGCACAAGGCAGTTGTTTTTTGAGAACTGTGTGATACCTAAGGAGAACCTGCTGGGCGAAATAGGCAAGGGCCACATCATAGCGTTCAATATCCTGAATATAGGCAGGCTGAAATTGTGTGCGGCAACATCGGGCGGGGCAAAACTGTCTGTAAAGGCATCGGTAATTTATGCCAAGACGCGGCAGCAATTCAAGGTGCCGATAGCGAGTTTCGGCGCTATACAGCATAAGCTGGCGGAAATGGTGATCCGGATATTTGCAGCAGAGAGCGCATTGTTTCGCACCGCGCAATGGATAGACGACAAAGAAAAAGAACTGGAAGCAGCAGGCAGGGAAGACGCATTGCTCGGCGCAGCAGAAGAGTATGCAATAGAATGTGCAATGCTGAAAGTGCTTGGCTCGGAAGCGCTCGACTTCGTGGTGGACGAGGGCGTACAGATATTTGGTGGCAATGGATTTTCCGATGAGTACAACATCTCCCGCGCATACCGCGACAGCCGCATCAACCGCATATTCGAAGGCACCAACGAGATCAACAGGCTGCTGACGGTGGATATGTACCTGAAGCGCGCCATGAAGAACAGGATAAACATAATGGGCCCGGCAATGGCAGTGCAGAAAGAGCTCATGAGCATACCTGACTTTGATACCGATGATGCACCTTTCGCTGCGGAACAGAAAGTGCTTGCCAACTTTAAGAAAGCTATCCTTATGTGCGCTGGCGGCGCTGCCAAAAAGCTGATGATGCAACTGGAGCACGAGCAGGAAATACTCATGAATATTGCAGATATGCTCATAGACACTTTCCAGGCGGAAAGCGTACTGCTGCGTGCTATGAAGATGCAGGCCAGCAACAATCCAAACGCCGACCTGGCAATAGATGTAGCCCGCACCTTCATCTACGATGCTGCAGACCGCATAAACAATGCCGGCAGGAATGCCATAAATGGCTTTGCCACAGGCGACGAACAGCGCATGATGCTGATGGGCGTAAAACGCTTCACCAAGTCCGACAGCTTTAATACCAAGGATGCAAGGAGAAGAATAGCTGCGAAGGTTATTGAGACGGAGAAGTATTTCTTTTAGATCTCAGTGCGGGAAGCACGAATAAAAAGGAACTTGTAGCCCGCGGTTTTATTCGCGGGCTATTTTTTTATTGGGGCGCTATGCTATTGGTTAGAGCTGATTCCTGCCTGCTCGTCATTCGTGTTCGTAGTTCTGAATTTTTTCTGCCACACCAGCCCGCCGATCATAATGGCAAGGCCAATGCCAGCCAGGAACCCGCGAAAGAAATCAGGTATAAAAACGTAGTCCCTTAATAGCTGCGGAACAGCCACCAGCAGCAAACCAATCGAGGATAAAAGTTGAATTGTTCTCTGCGATTTATTTTTTGTCATAACAATGGATTTTATCAAACCACAATTCGCGCCAGGCATTTGCACATTTGAATATCTTCAGATTTGCACATTTCAAATTACCCTTCCCTCCATTCCTTACCTGTCATATTCAGGAACACATCTTCCAGGTTGGCTTCCTTCACCGCTTTCTGACGTTTGAACCCTGATGCTATAAGTTTGTCTATAAGTTCATTTGGTGTGCTGAGGGCTATGATCTGGCCGCTGTCTATGATGGCTACGCGCTCACAAAGCTCTTCGGCCTCGTCCATGTAGTGGGTGGTTATCACTACTGTTGCGCCACGCTCACGCAGTTGTTTTATCAAATCCCACAGGTTGCGGCGGGCTTGCGGGTCCAGGCCTGTTGTGGGTTCATCGAGGAATATAACTTTGGGTTCGTTAATTAGCGTAGTGGCTATTGAGAACCGTTGTTTCTGTCCGCCGGATAGCTCTTTGAATTTATTTTTGGCTTTGTCGCGCAGGTTCACGGTATCGAGCAGCGCCATGGGATCTACATCGCGGTTATAGAGACCAGAGAATAGTTCTATTATCTGTTTCAGGTTCAGGTTGGGGTAGTAGCCGGCAGCTTGCAGTTGCACGCCTATTACGTTCTTTATGCCTTGCGGGTCTGTGTCCAGGTTCTTGCCATCTACGATCACTTCGCCCGATGTTTTCTGGCGCAGTGTCTCTATGATCTCTAGGGTCGTTGTTTTGCCAGCTCCATTAGGTCCCAGCAGCCCGAAGATCTCGCCCTCCATCACCTCGAAACTGATCCCCTTCACGGCTTCAAAATCACCGTATTTCTTAACAAGATTATTGACTTTTATTATAGCGTTGCTCATAAAGTATATCAAAAATACAAAAGATTGTTTGCTCACAAGTTCATTTATTTCACGAGAAAAATAGTCTCTCGCAAAGGCGCAAAGGCGCAGTTTCCATATAGTGTATTAAAGGGCGCCAAGCGCGAATGTGCGTATTATTTTCCTGTCAATCGTTTCCACATTGAAAACCGTAACAATGGTCTGCCTCGCGCTTGGCGGTCTTAAAAACGCAATGAGGGCATTGCGAGCTTGGCGCCTTTGCGAGAGATACTTACACTATGCGAACGAAACACATTTTTCCGGAAACTCCGTAGCATGGCGGAAGACGAGGTTGCGGATATAGTCATTGTCCTGCAGCGGCTCCATATTCTTTTGCAGGGTCTCTACATTTTTTAGCTGTTGCTTTTTGTCGTTTATATAGCCCATACCATACAGGTTGCCTTCCATTACCAGTATGCAGCTGTTCTCGTTATCTTCTATGCCTTTATCTATGAGCGCAAACGTAGGCAGGTGCCTGCGCATCCAGTCTATGGCGTCGCTTACTTTTTTATTGTAAGTGACAGGTTCGTCGTGCGATTCGCAGCCACATTCGGCGCTGGTTGCTATGTTGCACAGCCTGGGGCACAGGCCAAACTCTTCTCTTATCTCCCGCAGCCGCTGGTAACCTTCGGTGATCGTGTTGAACGTATATATAGGCTTATGGCTGCGGCGTATCTTTTCTACCGTGAACCGGGTATAGCCTTGCTGGTCGTCGTAAGTAAAGAGACCAAACTTAGGCAGAAAGCCACGCTGGCTGCGGTTATGCACCGGCCATAGCCTGCGTATCTCGGCGCTTTCCAGTATGTGCGCCATTAGCTCTGTCGCGCACTCTTTATAAGTAACTCGGTGCGTTTCCCTTAAAAAATCCTGTTTCTGCCGGTTGATCTTATTGTTGGAGAAATGGCTTTTTACCCGTCTGCGGATGTTCTTCGCTTTGCCGATGTAAATGGCCTTGCCGGCTGCATTATAAAAGTAATAGACACCCGGTGTTGATGGCAGTTGTTCCAGGTTTTCTACCGGCAGGTGCGGCGGCACGTATTGCTCACTGTTCCTGCCTTTCAGCATATCCTGTATTACCCCTTCGGCATCTTTTGCCACTATCATAGCCAGCAGGTCTGCTGTGGCAAGGGCGTCGCCGCCGGCGCGGTGGTGCTCGCCATGAGTTATCCCGAAGTGATGGGTGAGCTTACCCAGGCTATAACCCGGCAGACCCGGCAGCACTTTGCGTGCCAGCCGCACGGTACACAGCTTCTTGGTGTCCAGCTCATACCCTGCGCTCTTCAGGTGGTGCTTTACAAATGAGTAGTCGAAGTTTACATTGTGGGCCACAAATATCTTATCCTGCAGCAGCTCAAAAACCTGGCCGGCTATCTCTTCAAATACAGGCGCATTAGCCACCATGCCATTGTCTATGCCGGTGAGGCGCTGTATGAAGTAGGGTATGGGTGTTTGGGGGTTAACAAGGCTTTGATAATAATTGAGCACCTTGCAGCCATCGTGAATGACAATGCCTATTTCTGTTATGCCGTTTCCAGCGGCATGGCTCCCGGTCGTCTCAATATCTACTACAGCATATAGCATCCACCCTAAAGATAAGGAATTTGAAAATGACTTAGATGCCTTGAAATAAAAAACTCCCGGCGAAAATGCCGGGAGTTCACATATGAAGTAATATTATTTTTTAGCTATTGGTTGTTTGAGTTAATGGTGTAACCGCCGATAAAGTATCCGCTGATGCCGCTGTTATAACTATTGCCGCTGAGGTCATCAATTACCGGAGAATCCTCTATAAGGCCATTGGTGTTCTTGCTCCACTTCATGGTGCCGGTAGCGGTGTCTATTGCGTACAGGGATTTATCATAACTGCCTACATAAAGCACCCCATTGTAGCATATAGGGCTGGATTTGATAAGGCCCTTTGAAGCAAAGGTCCATTTTATACCACCGTTGATGATATTCAAGGCATAGAGATTGTAGTCGTGGCTGCCCACATATACTACCTGGTTCACTACATACGGCGATGACCAAACCGAACTGTGCGCACTATCTATCCAGCGGCGTACAGGGACTGTTATGCCGTGCCGGGGATCAATTGTTGTATCCAGGCAATAGATATGGAAATCAGTGCCGCCGAATATGCAGGTACCTGCATATGCAGCAGGAGAGCTATAGATACCACCTTGAGCCTTGTATCTCCAGCGCTCTATGAAGTATGGCGTTGGCAATGCTAACGACCCGGTCACTTCGCCCGGATAAAGGGCGAGGCGTATGCAGTACATGTTGCTATCTGTTATGCTGCCCAGGTACAAGTATGGCGGTGCAATAGCAGGAGAAGAATAGAAAGATGCAACAGGACCGCCGGTAGAGTCAGCAAGTCTTTGTGGTGTATAGCTCCAGTTGGCTGTGCCCGCAGGTCCTAAATTCTGGTCAATACAATAGATGGTACCGCCAACAGTAGCAAAATAAAGATTCCCGTTGTATATGGTTGGTGAAGAAATTATGGGGCTGCTATTCGCTGTGAACTCCCATTTTGTAACGTAAGTGCCGGTGTCAATGGCAAATACATGCCCGTTATCTGCCGCTACATAAAGCAGGCCGCCGTCTGCCACTGGTGTGGCCTGTATATTAAATGCTTCGCCCTTATTAGGCAGTATTTTTGCAACCAGCGCACCGGTCTTTGAGTTTAATTTAAAGATAGTATCTGTGGCGCCTGAGTTGCGTTGCACATAGGAAGCATATACCATGCCGTTATAAAGTACAGGAGAAGGCGTAAATATAATACCTACCAGAGGGTTCATTGTGGCGTAGCCACTAGGGTTATACATACCGTACTCCCAGTTCTTATTACCGGTTGATGGGTCGAACGCATAAACCACCTGGTTATCGCTGTTTATGATCACAGAAGGGTAGTAATTGGTAGGTAGTGGGGTGTCGGTGCTCGACTGTTTTTTACAGGCCGTAAAAAACAAGGAAGCGGACAATAGAGATAATGCGATACTTCTCCAACGTTGTGGCATAGCTAGGTAATTATTTTTCTGAAGTTGCAAGATAATTGTTTTATATCAAAAGTCAAAGGCGCCCCTGGGCTCACAGTGGCTGGCAAAAAAAATATCCGCCTTGTTATAAGACGGATATTTTCGATTTAAAGTTGGGTGATGGACTAACTATACGCCATCTGCTTCTGCTTCTCTCGTTTCACTTTGCTCACTATTGAGTCAAACGCCAGATCAAACGACTCTTCAAACGTTTTGCTCTGGTGCTTAACGAAATAGGTGTGCTTTGGCACATATATTTTAATTTCAGCTACCTTATCCCTTACATGCTGCGATAAGTTATCGAGCTTCAGATAGATCTCGGCCCCTATTATCTTGTCATGAAAGGTGTTCAGCTTTTCGATCTTGGCATTTACATGATCAAGAAGTCTGCTGTCTGCATCGAAATGCACGGTCCTGATTTGCACATTCATAATCTGTTTTTTTTATGGTTAAAAATAGTCACCCTCGCGGATGGTTTTGTCTATGTATTTCCTTTAGTTTGTCAATATTGTTGTGGGTATATATCTGGGTTGCTGCAAGGCTGCTATGCCCCAGCAGTTCTTTTATAGCCTGTATGTTGGCGCCGTTGTTCAGTAAGTGTGTTGCAAAAGTGTGCCGCAGCACGTGGGGGCTTTTCTTTTTTAATGTCGTGGTCTGGCCCATATATTTGTGTACTACCCGGTATATATACGCCGCATATAAAGGCAAGCCTGTCTCCAGGTTCATCAGGTACTGGCAGTCGTGCACATCCAGCTTGCGTTTTTCCTGCAGGTAGTCCCTTATAGTGTCCAGCAGAGAAGGGCTTACCGGCACGAGGCGTTCTTTATTGCCCTTGCCCAGTATTCTTATCTGGTTCAGGCTCCATTCTATATCCTGTTCTTTCATTTGCAGCAGCTCGGCCCGGCGCATACCGGTTGCGTAAAGCAGTTCAATGATCAGTCTGTCTGTAGCGCCCTTGAATCCTTCGTCAAACTGTAGTTCCTCAAGCAAGTGCTCTGTTTCGGTTTCTTTCAGATAAACAGGAAGCCTTTCGGGCAGGCGCTGTGTATGCAATTGCCGCACCGGGTTTTTTTCGGTATAGCCGTGTTTCTGTAAATATTTATAGTAAGAATTAAGGCTGGATATTTTCCGGTTTACCGTGCGGGCAGTTTGCTTGTCGCCCTTCATGCCGGCCAGCCAGCCCCTGATGTGGAAATGAGTGATCAGCTTAAGCTCTGAAAAAGAAAACTCTTTGGTAAGGTAGTCGTTGAATTGCTCAAGGTCTTTCTCGTACGCAGTAAGCGTATGAGGGGAGTATCGCTTCTCGAATCTCAGGTATTGAAGATAATCTGTTAGCCTTTCGTTAAACATAGATAAACCCGCTAATGTAAATATACGCATTTACATTAGCGGGTACAAATATGTTTTTATATAACGCTTATATCCGGCGTTACTAAATTATTAACTATGCATTACTTTTATGCGTCCAGTTCGCCATTGGCCATCTGCTGCTTGTAAACGGCTTTCAGTATTTCCGTACGGCGCCTGATGGATGGCTTAGTGAATGACTGGCGGTCGCGAAGCTGGTTAAGTACGCGGGATTTTTCGTATTTCTTTTTGTACTTCTTGAGTGCCTTGTCAATGTTTTCGCAATCTTTTGAATCTATTATCAGCATATAATGATACCCTTTTTGTCTTTGGGGAGTGCAAAGGTAATGATTTTGCTTATTTGAGCAAACTTTTTATTCTTGTTTCATTATTTCCCGCGTAAATCGAATAATTTTGTAAAAATAACGTTTGAGAGAAACATTAGTCTAATTTCCAGAAACTGGTTTGAAATACGTAGCTTTTATATTGTTTTCGTTGCTGGTGGGCACCTCCATCTTCTTTTCGTGTGCGAAATGGCACGATCCTGCGCCGGTAAATGACCCACGGCTAACGAACCCTTACTGCAACGACCCTGCGGCGGTGAACTATAACTGGGGTTTCCCCGGCAAGCCGGACAACAGTATTTGTTTTTACCCCTACAGCCTTTTTGTAGGCAATTATATGTATTATGATTCCATGTACCAGGATACGCTTTTTCTTGGTGCAGACAGCTTCTTGATAAGTATTGCGGGTACCGACACATCGCATACCCGGATCTTCCTGAATGGGTTCTGCGGGCACAGCATATTGCTTACCGCACTGCCGGGTTACCAGGCTACTGTAGATACGCTGGTGGGTGATACCGCTACTTCCACCTCAGGGCAGAATTATTTCTGCGGTGCAACGGATACACTTAATGGCGTTATCAGCCGAGACAGGCTGGATTCGCCAACTGTACTTCATTTTAGTTTTTCCGTAACCAGGGATAGTTCCGGCATTACTACCCACAACGGCACGGCCAAAAAACTATAAAGATCCATGTTTACAGGTATTATTGAAACCGTAGCCACGGTAAAAGAGGTAGCGCAAGACGGCTCAAATGTTCATTTTACTATAGAAAGCAGCCTTGCCAATGAGCTGAAGATAGACCAGAGCGTAGCGCATGACGGTGTATGCCTTACTGTAGTTGCTATGTCCGGCTCAACATATACAGTTACTGCTGTGGCAGAAACGCTCGCCAAAACCAATCTCGGCACATGGCAGCGCGACCACAAAATAAACCTGGAACGTGCCCTGAAACTGGGAGACCGGCTCGATGGCCACTTTGTGCAGGGGCATGTGGACACAACAGGCATCTGTATCGAAAAGCAAACCCTTGATGGAAGCTGGTTATACCGTTTCCGTTTTCCCCAACAATATGCCGCACTGGTAATAGAAAAAGGCTCCATCTGCATAAACGGGGTGAGCCTTACCGCATTCAATGCAGGCCGCGATGAGCTTACCGTTACCATCATTCCCTATACTTACACCCATACCAATTTTAGCACGATAGAAAAAGACAGCGTAGTGAACCTGGAATTTGATGTGTTGGGGAAGTATTTGCTGAGAGGCAGGGAGTTGGAAGGATAATTCTCTTATTCCGGGCCGCAGGGCAATGTTAACTTTTCATGATTGTTGAGGTTAATTCGCCTGGTGTGTGAATTTTACAATAACACAATATTAAATTTACAGTAGCAAGAATCAGGTAATTCCTAAAATCCTTTAATCAAGGTTCAGACCATGGCTTCTGTAATAAAAAGAATAGATGAATACAACGAGGGTATTCCGCCGGCATTGCATGAGCTGAAGTGGCGGGCGATGAAGGAAAGCCCTTTCAGCTTTTACCGGGGCACCTGTCATTTATTTGCTGAGGATTTTGTGAAAATGTACAAGTACCGCCCAAAGGTAAAAGGCTGGATATGCGGCGATCTCCATTTCGAGAATTTTGGGTCTTATAAGGGTGAGAATGGCCTGGTTTACTTCGACCTTAACGATTTTGATGAGTCTATACTTGCGGGGCCGGAGCCAGAGGTATGCCGGTTCCTTACCAGCGTCATCATTGCCGCCGGACAAATGAAAGTGGCTGGCATAGCGCTTCATAAAACACTGCACGATATTATGGCCACTTATGCGGCTACCCTGCAGGCTGGCAAGGCGCTGATGCTGGAGGAAGAGGTGGCGCATGGTGAGTTTAAAAAATATTTTGAGCAGGTAAGCTCGTTCGACAGACAAACGTTTATAGATAAACGTACTTATAAAGAGAAGGGTGCGCTGCTGCTGAAAGCCGATGATGTGCATTTTATGCCGCTGGAAAGTAGTCGCAAGGCTGCTATATACAGAGGTATTAAAAAATTGCTGGACAGTAACGAACGCTTTAAGCACCTGGTTTTTCTTGATGCGGCATTTCGCATTGCAGGTACGGGCAGCCTGGGACTGGAGCGCTATTGTGTGCTGTGCTACAGTAAAAAGAAAGGCAAACACTTCCTGATAGATGTAAAAGAATCCCGGCAGTCGTGTTTCAGTGAGGTGATAAAAATAAAGCAACCGGAATTTAGAAATGATGCTGAGCGGGTAAATATGGCGGCATATATGATGCAGTTCAACTCGCCTGCATTTATGGCGACAGTGAGTATTGACAAAAAATGGTTTATGGTCCGCGAGTTGCAGCGGGTATCGGATAAAATGACCCTTGCCGATTTCGGAACGGATTTCAGCTCTTTTAGTGCAGTAGCTAAAGAAATGGCGGTGCTTATGGCTTATGCGCATATACGCAGCAGCGGCCACATGGGGTCTTCGACAGCGGATGAGCTTAGGCAGTTTGCCAGGAAAAAACAATGGCAAAAGGATCTGGTAGAGGTGAGCGGAGAACTGGCAAAGAGGAATAATAAATACTACAAGGAATACGTGAAAGTGGGATGATACTAACTTTGGGGCTAATTTCTGTTTATGGGGCACCGCCATTTGTTTTCAGTTATCTTTTTTCTTTTCTCTTTCTCGCTTGCTAAGGGCCAGCCGGGCATGAGTACGGCCAGTGAGGCTTGGGTGAAAAATATGGAGCAGAATGCTTTACCGGTACGGAGCGGCAATGCTTCATTTCAGGTTGCGCCGCAAGGTTTTGCATTATACTTTTCACAGGCGAACAATATACAGGAGCCATACCTGGTGCGCGTTCCCAAAGGTTATGACCCTTCCCGGGCTATGCCGGTTGTAGTGTTCCTGCACGGCGCTATTCTTGCCAAAGACAGTTTTCAGTACAAAGACCCGGCAATTGCAGCCGAGCCGGTCTTCTCGGCCGCGGATACGCTTAATGCCATTGTTGTATTCCCTTTTGCGCGGCAGGACTTTAAGTGGGTGAATCAGCCAGCCGTGTTTGAGAATATCATCAATATTGTACAGCAGGTAGAGGCTACTTATAATGTTGATAAGAAGAAGATATTCATAGGCGGCATTTCAATGGGTGGGATCGCTACGTTCTGGTTTATCAATAACAAGCCGGATATTTTTGCCGGTTTCTACACGTTTTCAGCTGTACTGCGCACAAGTGATGATATCAAATTCAGCAATTTAACTGCTTCAAAGCCACTTTATTCCATCAATGCAAAAGATGATCCTGTTTTTTCATACAAAGAGATGGAGCAGACATTTCAGCAACATACGAATGAGGCGCCGGGCTGGCATTTCTCAACAGTAGAAACCGGCGGTCACAGGTTTATCTATGGGAAGGGTGGTACACATTATGTACAGTCTGTCATTCGCGAATTGCTTCACCCACTCCGGCTGAAGTTGTGATGGAAGCAACTACAGAAAATAAAAACGGTTGATATTCATTTCATTACGTTCGAACGGCTGGTTACTTGGTTCTTTAGGCATAGTTTTTTATATGGCTTTTACAAAAAAACAAACCATATGAAAGCGAACATGATCAAACCACACCACATTTTATTATTTGCTGCATTACTGTCTGCCAGTGCATGCAATAATTCCGGCAGCAGCACAACCAGCACTACAGACAGCTCATCTACCATGTCCAGCAAGGTGGACACAGCCATCAAAGACGTTAAGCAAGGCGCAGAGAATATGGCTGCTGATGCGAAAAATGCGCTGGAGGGCAATCCGGATTCAAACTTTGTAGTAAAAGCCACAGTCGCCAATATGGAGGAACTGAAGGTACTGCAGGCAGGATGGGATAATGGCACAGACAAGGAGCTGAAAGCCCATGCCAAAATGATGATCGCTGACCATAAAAAACTGGGCGCGAAAGTAAAAGAATACTCCGGAAAAAAGAGCTACACACTGCCTGATAACGATGGTGGCAAAGGCGATGATGATCTAACTGCACTGAACAAAAACACTAAAGGCAAGGATTGGGACAAAGCCTGGGTGGACAAAATGGTGGACGGCCACAATGATGCCATCAGCCTGTTTGAAAAATACCAGGATAAAGTAAAGGACCCTGATCTGAAAAGCATGATCACAGCTACGCTGCCTACATTACACGCGCACCTGGATATGATGAAACAACTCCAGGACAAAATGGGGAAATAGTTGCCTGATAGCTCACGGGTAAGATTTTATTGAGCACACATAATTATAACAGGAAGCAGTCCTTGGGGATTGCTTCCTGTTATTTATGGAAAGTGGGGAGTTATTATTTATTGAGCTTGAAGTAGCCGTCAGTAATGGACACTATCTGGCCCGAAGAAGTTATTCCCTTGAAATAAAACAATCCCTGTATATAGGAGCTGTCATTATGCGTAATATATACTTCGCCTGAGTTGCCATAATAGCTGGCATAGCTGTAGTAAGCGCCGCCCACACTGTCAGACCAGGTGCCTGAAGTGAGATAATCGTGATAACTCATAGAATATACGCCGCCACCATAAACCTGGTTCAGATAGAGGTTCATTACCTGTCCGCCCAGGTGGCCGATAATAATATTGCCGCCCACGGTATCGAGCGCCCAGGTAGCTGAGCCTGCGGTCCATCCCACACCATTAATATTTGCGCTCATAGGATCTTTGCCACTTCCTATCCAGTCGAACTGGGAAGCGGTAAGCGGAGTCAGAGGGTTCACGCCTCCGTTTGCATTGCTGTCGGTACTGGCATTGTAAGCTCCTTTGCTGCAGGAAGCCGCTGCGAAACAAACGCCCGCAAATAACAGGATAGAATAAAAAAGGTTTTTCATAATATATTTTTTCCGCATAAAGATACTAAGCATTGTAAAACTACAAAATATTATTTTGGTAAATTTACCGGCTACCATCTGCTATGTATAAAAAGGCCGGTTTCCTGTTAGTTCTATTGTTTTTACAAACTGCATTGTTTGCGCAACATGCCGGCTCCGGCCGTATTTATGACGCAAGGTCTGGTGAGGCACTGCCATTTGCTACGGTCAGGTTTGGGGAAACGGACAGGGGAGTGGTGGCTGGCCTCGATGGAAAATTTGAAGTGACAGAACAGGGTATCACTTGGGTAGAGGTCTCCTGCCTGGGTTATCAGCCACAAAAGATAATATTGACGGCTGCTGATCTTGTGATAAGAATGCAGCCTGCAGCCAATAAGTTGACTGATGTTGTCGTAAAGCCCCCGTATGAAAAAATACGCCGTATCCTGAACGACGTTATTGCGAACAAGAATGAGAACGACCCTGATAAATATGACTGGTACCGCTGCAATGTGTATTATAAAATGATCGTAGATCTTGGCCGGGTAAGTAATGCCAAAACGGGAAAAGATAAAAAGCAGCTTTCTGCGGGCAAAAAGAAAGAGGCAGAACAGGATAGCATAAAACAGAAAAGATTCCAGGAGCTTATAGAAAACCAGCATCTGCTGATGTCTGAAACGTATAGTGTACGTACCTGGCAGAAACCACAAAAACTACAGGAGCAAGTGCTTGCATCGAGATTTTCAGGGTTTAAGAAGTCATTGTTCACAAGCCTGGTTACCGATGTGCTGCCATTTCATGCCTATACTGACTATATAGCGCTTAACGGAAAAGACTATCACAACCCGGTGAGCAATGGCTTTGAGCAGCATTACAGGTTCAATCTTGTGGACGAAATATTGCAGGGTGCAGATACTGTGTGGATACTGAGCTTTAGCCCGCGCGGGCATAATGCTAATGAGCTAAAAGGGACGGTTTATATCAACTCAGACGGATATGGCATATCGCAGATCATTGCGATTGCAAAAGATACTATGTTGAAAATGGATGTGCGCATAGAGCAGCAGTATGAGCAGGTACCTGTAACTGATAATAAGAAGCGATGGTTCCCGAAGCATTTGAATTATATAATAGACTTTACACAACAAGGCAGCAAGGCGAAGGTCACTTATCACATGAAAGGATACTCGCGTATAGATTCTGTAAGCTGGAAGGAAGACAAAGACTTTCGTTTTGACAAAACACATACAGTGAAGCTGGAACCAAAAGCGGATGAACTTGGGGATACTGCCTGGCAAGCCATACGCCCCGAGGCGCTTGACAAAAAAGAAGCGCTTACTTATAAAGTCATTGACAGCCTGGGAGAGAAAATACACCTGGACAGGACAATGTCTTACCTCTCCAAAATACCAGATGGTAAAGTGCCGGTAAGTGTACTGGACATTGATCTGAAACGACTGTATGATTTCAACAAATACGAAGGAACGCGATTGGGGCTTGGGCTTCAAACAAACGAGCATATTATAAAGTGGCTATCTGTGGGCGGATGGGCAGGGTACGGCTTTAATGACAAACAATGGAAGTATGGCGGGTTTGCAGAGTTTTATGCTGACAGAAATCATGAGTTCGTATTCAAGGCAGGTTATACCAATGATATAAATGATCCGGGGCGTATAAAGCTGAACAGCGACCTGGATAAAAACTACCTGAATGCCTACCTGCTGCAACGGGTTGACGAGACCCGCACGATCAGCCTGTCTGTAAAGAAAAAAATTGGCTATTGGACACTGGAACTTGCAGGCAGACAACAGCAAATTACCCCGAAGTATGATTATGCACTAATGTATAACGATTCCTCTTACAAAACGTTTACTGCCACCGAGGCTTCGCTATCGTTCCGGTATGCCTATGCGGAGCGTACCGCACCTTTCTTTGGTTATTACACCAGCCTGGGCAGCAAATATCCCATCTGGTATGGCAAGATAACTATGGGAAACCTTTCTGGCGGCCCCGCCATGCAGCTGCCTTATACACAGGCGCTCACAGCTGTGCTATGGCATAAACACATTAACCGCATAGGCTTTGAACACATCTTGATCGAGGGAGGAAAATTATGGAGTAATAGTGCCCTCCCACTTAGTAAGCTATTTGCCGGTAATGGCTACAATTATGATGCACATTCCGTGTTGTCGCTATATACTTTTGGCGGGCTGATGACCATGCTGCCCTACCAATATTATTCAGATCAGTTTGCCAGCGTCATCTTCCGCCACGACTTCGACTGGAAGCTATATAAGATCGAGATACCGGATACTAAATTTAGCTCCGCACCAAATATCTGCCTGCAATACAATATGCTTTACGGTACACTGGCACACCCAGAAGCCCAGCAATATGTGAGCTTTGCTGTCCCTTCCAAGGGCTACCATGAAGCTGGCTTGCAACTCAATAACCTGGTACGGGTAATTTATGCCAACCTCTATTATCTCACTGTAAACGTTGGGTACTTCTATCACGTCACGCCGGTACTTAGCGCTACTAATAACAGCAGGGTGGTGGTTGGGGGGGGGTTTGAGTTGTAATGGATTTTATGCAGCTATAGAATCCGATATCAGAGAATTGAATAGGAGGCCGTCTCAAAAGCAATTTTGTGGCGGTTTTTCTTTTTGCTGTAAAACGAAGTTGTTCTTGGTTGTATTATCTGTTATAGTAGGTAATGAAAGCTGAGGGCTTAAAAAGTAGCTTTTTATG
>CAIRTW010000036.1 GCA_903881585.1 uncultured Bacteroidota bacterium
CCTGACCTCCAAAAAGATATTTTCCGGCAAAGCCCAAGTCTCTTTCAGTAAAATCAGGCTTTCCCAGAGATATTTTGCCCTTTTTGAAAAAGTTCCGTATGTTTATGATACCATCTTATAAAAAAGTATTTGAGGAGGCAGGCAATCAGGTGTTGTTCATGTTGCGGTTCTTCCGCAACATCTTCCGTCTTGATTTTGAGTGGAATGAACTGGTGCGCCAATGTTATATGATCGGCTACAAGTCGTTCCCGCTGGTGGCTATTACGGGCTTTATAGTGGGCTTTGTAATGACGTTGCAGGCAGAGCCCACCATGAAAGAATTTGGCGCTGAAAGTTATATACCACGCATGGTGGCCGTATCGCTCATACGTGAGATATGCCCTGTGATCATTGCGTTGATATGCGCCGGTAAAATGGCATCAGGGATAGGCGCTGAGTTGGGCAGTATGAAAGTGACCGAACAGGTAGAGGCAATGGAAGTATCGGGCGCAAACCCGGTACAATATCTTGTAGTGACCCGTATCCTGGCATGTGTATTTATGGTGCCGCTGCTTACCATTGCAGCAGAAGCTCTTGGCCTCGCGGGCAGCTATGCCGGAGTAAATGTTTCAGCCCATGTAAGCACTACATTATTTTTCAACAAGGCCTTTACCAGTATAGATTTTGGTGACCTCATCCCCTCCTTTGTCAAAACAATATTTTTTGGCTTTGCCATCGGGTTTGTGGGTTGTTATAAAGGTTACAACTCTGACCGCGGTACAGAGAGCGTTGGCATTGCGGCCAATTCAGCGGTGGTAAATGCTTCGTTGTGGATCATTGTGATAGATGGAATAGCAGTGCAGCTTACTAATGCCCTAGGGTACTAACAAAAAAAGAAATGAGCAACGAAACCAAAACGAAAAGCAAGGCAGAAGATAGCGGCTCAGTGATCAAAATAACCGGCCTCGCAAAGTCGTTTGGCACAAACGAAGTACTGAAAGACATTAGCCTCGAACTCCGCAAAGAAGAGAACCTGGTTATACTTGGCAAGTCGGGCACCGGGAAATCTGTTACCATTAAATGTATTGTTGGGTTACTGACGCAGGACAAGGGCGACGTTAAAGTATTTGATGAAGAGGTTGACCAACTCTCCGAAGAAAAGCTGAAAGCGCTGCGCATAAGAATTGGCTTCCTGTTCCAAAGCGGCGCTCTTTATGATTCAATGACCGTGCGTGAAAATCTTGAATTCCCGTTGAGAAGAGTGCTTAAGCTGAGCGACAAAAGTGAAATAGACAAGCGAGTGAAAGAAATACTTGATGGTGTGGGCCTGCCCGATGCTATAGATAAAATGCCATCGGAACTATCGGGCGGGATGCGCAAACGTATTGGCCTGGCCCGAACAATGATATTGAAGCCTGAGATCATGCTGTATGACGAGCCCACCACAGGACTGGACCCCATCACATCAAAAGAGATCAGTGAACTGATACAAAGCATGAAAAAGAATTACCACGTTTCGTCGATAATAATAACTCATGATATAGCCTGCGCTAAGATAACCGCTGACCGCATACTGGTTATGGACAGTGGCACCGTCATTGCAGAAGGCAGCTTCGATGAGCTGGAAAAGTCAAAAGATAAATTAGTCAACTCTTTTTTTAAATAACATTTTATGAAAGCAACATTTGGACAAAAAATAAAGACCGGCATCTTCACATTTATAGGGCTTGGGCTGCTTATCGGGGCAATTTTCCTGATAGGGAAAACGAAAAATATGTTTGGTGATACGTTCCACATCTATGGTACGTTTAAAAGTGTAGGCGGCCTGCAGGTAGGCAACAACGTAAGGTTTGTGGGTATCAACGTTGGCACTGTAGAAAACATAAGCATTATCTCAGACACACTTGCCAGGGTGGATATGATCATAAAAGACAAGGTGCATCCATTTGTAAAGAGTGATGCTGTTGCCAGCATAGGATCTGACGGCCTTATGGGCGATAAACTCATTACCATATCAGCGGCATCAGACAATGCCGTGGTAATAAAAAACGGAGGCAAGATAGCAACAGTTGACCCTGCCGACTTTGGCAAGGTGATGGACAAAGTAAGCCGTGTTGCAGACAATGCAGAAGTGATAACCGCACAACTTGCAGGAATAGCTACGCAGATAAACACAGGTAAAGGCAGTATAGGCACCCTGCTTTATAGCGATAATGTTGCCAAAAACCTGGAAGGCAGTGTAAATAATCTGAAACAAGGCACGGCAGGTTTCTCCCAGAATATGACCGCGTTAAAGCACAATTTTTTACTCAAGGGATATTATAAAAAGAAAGCCCGCGCGCAGGAAGCCAAAGATGAGGAAGCACGGCAAGGCATAGACACCACAGGCCAGAACCTGACGAAGAGGCAAGAACGCAAGATAGAGAGGAAAGCTAAAAAGGAAAATAAGCAATAGATCAGGGAGTCCTTATCACGTCTTCCACATCATCATCGCCTTCCAGGTTGTCCATCTGTGCCAATATCTGCGGGTAGCGCCACTGCACTCTGTGGCTCATAGGTTTTACCGTAAATTCCTTGGGGTTTGGCAGACAGGCTATGATCATTGCGGCCTCGGTACGTGTAAGGTCTTTAGCATGTTTATTGAAGTAAGCTTTTGATGCTGCCTCAATACCGAAAATGCCGGGCCCCATCTCTATCACGTTCAGATATACTTCCATTATGCGTCTTTTGCCCCACGTCCATTCTATAAGCTGGGTAAAATAAAATTCAGGAGCCTTTCTTACATATCTGCCCCAGCCGCTCCCCTGCCACAGGAATACATTTTTTGCGGTCTGCTGGCTTATGGTGCTGGCGCCGCCGCCGCGCTCCCGCTTCTTCTTACGGGGCTTGGCATTCATACTTTTATCTATCGACTTCCAGTCGAACCCATTATGCTCCGGGAACAACTGGTCTTCGCTGGCTATTGCCGCCAGCTTCACATTGCGCGGAATGTCCTTCCAGCTTACATAGCTCCGTTTCAGGCCGTAGCCACCTGTAAGCCCACCTATCTGTGTTAGTGTTATGGGCGGCATCAGCCACTTGCACAAAACAAGATATAGCGACGAGGACACAAAAAGAATAAGAATAATGCGCAGGATGTATCTGAATATTTTCCTTGCGCCGGAAGGTTTTTTTGTAGCCATTGAACGGGCAAAATTAGCAACTATCGGGAGAATTCATGTTCTATTGCATTTTGTTCATACATTTTTCAGCTATATTTAGAAAAATGCGGGCAAAAGTTTACTTTTGCACAACTACAAAAAAGTAACTCATGGGTCACGATACAAACCAAGGACATCCAAAGGAAAACAAGACTATAATATCTTTCAAGAATTCTTTCTGGCTGGTAATTATTATTGTCGGCCTTTTTGTTGCGGCACTCAATTTCGTTAAGGCTGAAAGCGGCGCAGAAGAAGGAGAAGGCAAAGCAACTTCTGAGATGAAGGCAACTCCTGCCGGAGAAAATGGCGAAAAGAAAGCTGTAGAAGCTCCAAAACCGGAAGCTCCGAAAGAGGCTGAAAAGAGCGCCAAATAGTACCAAATCACCCGTGCAAATGCAGCAAAATGATGTGATCGCCGTAACAGGCGCCGCCGGTTTTATTGGCAGCTACCTTACGGGCTACCTTAACCGTCTTGGCTATCACCAGCTAGTACTGGTCGATGACTTCTCTGACCAGGAGAAGTCTGCTAACCTCGCCGGGAAAAAATATATCCATAAAATACACCGGGAGCAGTTCTTTGATTGGGCACAAGCAAACCCGGGGTTGATAAAATATGTTTTTCACCTGGGCGCCCGAACAGACACCACCGAAATGGACTATGAGGTGCACAAGAAGTGGAACCTGGATTACTCCAGGCAGATATGGGAGTTGTGTGCGGCTGGTAATATCCCGCTGGTATATGCGTCCTCCGCAGCCACTTATGGCAATGGCGAACATGGTTACAATGACGACCATGACGTGGTAACAAAGTTGCAGCCGCTGAACCCGTATGGTGTATCAAAAAATGAATTTGACATATGGGCATTGCAACAGAAATCAGCGCCTCCCTTCTGGGCAGGGCTGAAATTCTTCAATGTCTTTGGCCCCAATGAGTACCATAAAGCGCGAATGGCTTCGGTTATTTTCCATGCCTACAACCAGGTGAAGGAAAAGGGAGCAGTGAAACTATTCCGTTCCCACATCCCTGATTATAAAGACGGCGAGCAAATACGCGACTTCATTTATGTAAAAGATGTGGTGAACATTTGTTTTTGGCTCATGGAGCAACAACCCGCCAGTGGCATGTATAATTGCGGCACCGGCATAGCCCGTACATTCAAAGACCTGGTAAAAGCAATTTTCGATACGCTGGGCGTACCTGAAAAGATCCAATTCGTGGACACTCCTATAGACATCCGCGACAAATACCAATACTTTACTGAAGCGAATATGGATAAGCTGCATCATGCAGGCTATACCCTGCCTTTCTACTCTCTTGAAGAAGGTGTGAAAGAATATGTAAGCGACTACCTGAAAGAGGGGAAATATTTTTAAAACAGGTGTGGCACACTTTTGAAGTGTGCCACACCTAAGTGCTACCTGATCACCGTAAATTTACTGTAATACCTGTTCACGCCGCTTTGCAGCACACATACATACATACCTGATGGTAAGGCTGATAACGAAATGGACGTATGATTCTGCGATGACTGAGCCGATGAAGTAAACAGGTATTGCCCTTCCATATTTACAACACTTATCTGCACTGCGGATTCTAACACACCACTCCACGACACATTAAGTACATCGGTTGCCGGATTAGGATATACGATCACCTTGCCATGTTCGTTAGCTATCACTGGTTCGTGCTCGGTATTCACTTTAAGTTTATACAATTCCACGCCTCCCTTTTCCTCACCAACCAGCAGTTCATAACTGCCGTCACCATTAATATCACCAACTACGGGGGCAGTGCGAATGTTCTGATAAACCCCTGAAGCATTCCCCGCATAATAATTATTATACCAGTTGTGTATAGAGTCTATGTAGGAAAACTGAGCATTGACCATTGTATAAGTAGCCGCAGTATCTCCTGTTTGAAAGCCCGTGAACTTATAGATATTGCCCGAGTTGCTGCCCACAAGCAGGTAGTCAACTCCGGTGGTATCTACTTTCCCAAAGAAAGGCGTGCTGTAAGTTCCATAGAACTGGTTAGTATCCACTCTTACATTACCAACTGCCGTGTTGATTAGCTTCAGCCTGATGGATCCGGCAGTGGTGCTTACATTCTGATAGTACTCAAGGGTGCCATACACATTACCAATGATAAGATCAGGCTTGCCGTCTTTGTCCAGGTCATATATCGCGGGCGCTGAGCTGCCGCCCGTATTTATGGTGTCGCCATTCATATCTGTCAGTACGAGCTCCATCAGTTGCCAGTCAGGCGTTACCGATTCGCTTGCCGCCATATTCTTGTAATAAGAGAGTGTACCATCGGTATGGCCTAAGATAAGGTCCGACTTGCCATCGTTGTCAATATCACCTATTGCAGGCGCTGAACCAACGAAATTTTGCGAAAATGTGCCGATAAAATCAGATGTCTGCAAAGTAAAGGCTGGGCTTGATAGCGTACCGGTATTCTGGTAGTAGGAAATTTTACTTCTCAGCAGCCCGTCTGTCTGCCGGTATCCTTCAGAACCAATGAAAAGGTCGGGCTTACCATCTTTATTATAGTCAAAAAGAACAGGGTATGATCCACTGCCGAGGTCTATGGACTCATCTACCAGGAAGGAATCGGACTGAAACCGCCAGTCTGCCACCCCCACAGTAGAGAAATTTTTATAATACCAGATATTGTTGTAGTTCATGCATGTCTGGCCGATGTTAGGAGCAATAAGCAAGTCTTTCTTTCCGTCCTGATCTATATCCACATTAAAAGCCGCCGGCCATATCGGCATTTCGATCTGAACGTTTGGGAAACCGGTAGGGCCTACACCTACCCCACCGTTTTGCCACAAAGTGTCCTGGTAGACCATACTGTCGGGGCCGGTAGGGTTATCCTCCATCCTTCCGTTCTTTAGAAAGGTCATTTCATTAAACGAAATGCTGCCATCCAGGTAATCATAATCACCATCCATGTCGTAGTCAAACAGGCATGGCGTATTGCCACTGTGAGTTTTCCTTTCCATCCCGCCGGTGCCGGGGTCTCTTGTCAGTGATGAATTATCGCAGGTCTGCGCGAGGATATGTGTACGCCAGTATTGCTGATATACTTTACCCCAGCACTCATCCCATAGATCTATACGAATGCTATCTGTAGGAAGCCCATACTCTACTTGCATGTTTCTGTAATAGTTCATATACCCCCCAAGGATGTTGTAGGAAATAAAGTCAATATCGCCGTCATTGTCCACATCAACTATTCCCGGAATATCACCAGGATTATTGAACGCGTTAGCTGCGCCATGAGTAGAAACATCGTTGAAGTAGAAGAGATCCTGGTAGAAAGTAAAACAAAGCTGGTTGGAACCGTTGTAATATCCTTTATATACCGAAAAGCCATAGGAACCCTGATGAATAAGATCGGGCACGCCATCGCGGTTGTAGTCAGCGAGCACACAGTAATCATATATGGGCGGGAAATTCAGCGCATATTCCGGTGCATACCTGTAGTTGGGATGGCCGGCAGTACCCATATTTATGAAAGTCCGTAAGCTATTGTAAGATTCAAAAACGACAAGGTCCTGCAAGCCATCGTGGTTGAGGTCGCCCATTGCAAATTGCGGATTGTTAAATCCGCCGCACCATGCCAGCACCTGCTCCTGCCCACCGTGAGCGAAAACCTTGATGCTGGAATCGGGTAGAAATATTTTTGTTTGTGCGTTCATTGCCGCAGGTGCAAGCAATACAAAGACAAAAACAAGGGTACAGGCTATGTAGCGCATGAGTAAAGAATTATACATAAAATTAATGGAAAAAACTGTAACAGTACTAATTACTTAGCCTTGCCCGGAATAAATCTATTGGACTTAAACCAAAAGTTAATGGAACTTTTTCAACGGAGAATCCGGCTCGTTGAGGAAGTGTTTATACACGAGTTTATCGGCAAGGCCGGGTAACAGTTTATTGAGCCATACGGCCAGTTTGCCCTGGCCGGTCATTATAATTGTGCGTTTTCTGTTTTCGATCCCTTTTATGATGATGTGCGCACACTCTTCTGCTGTCATTAGTTTCTGTTCGTCCAGCGGGGTCTCTGCCTGTGCAGAGCCATCTTTGCTTCTTGCTACGTTCCGTATGTTCGAGGCGGTAAAGCCTGGGGCCACCCACATCACATGTGCCCCGCTATATAACAGCTCTGTACGCAGTGCCTCTAAAAAACCCTGCATGGCAAATTTGGATGCCGAGTAGCCGGTGCGGCCCGGCAAACCCCTGTAGCCAGCGATCGATGAAACACCCACGATCACGCCTTTGCTTTTCAGAATGGCTGGAAGCGCATATTTAGTGCAATGAACCGTTCCCCAGAAATTCACATTCATAAGCTCCCGGAGCACCGCGAGGTCCACATCTTCAAACAAGGCACGCATACTGATGCCCGCATTATTGATGAGCACATCTACTCCGCCCCATCGCTTTATTGTTGTTGCTATGAATGCGGAACAGTCGCTTTCTATGCTCACATCTGCCTGGCAGCAGAATAAGTTGTCTGAAGGTGTAAACAGGCCTTCCAGCTTCTCCAGGTTACGGGCACACACAGCAACCTTTGCGCCATGTACCAATGCAGCCGCAACCAGGGCTTTCCCTATGCCCGACGAGCCACCGGTAATTACAACAACTTTATCTTTTAACCTGAGCATATCCTTTCAAATTCCAAAGCAAAAAATCCAAATTCCAAAGTAAAAAAATCCAAACTCCTCCCAATAGCCATAGAGACCAAAACAAAGTCAAAACTGAAAATTCCAAGTTACTCAAAAGTATCTTTCATCATTTTTTTATACTCCTTCAGCGCTTCGGGATCTTTCTCCGCCGCCATGAATTTCTGCACTGCATCCTTTACCATGTCCGTTCTTTTTTGGCCGGTTGCCGCCAAGTCTTTATTATCCGATTTGATATTCCCTTTTTGCTCAGCGCCCACCTGGAACACGAAGCCGGCAAGCGCAGTTTTATATTGCTTCATGTTTTCGTTAGTAACCATAGTAGCGAATATGTCGAGGCCTCGTTTAAAAGACGCATCGCTTTTTACATTTTTAAGGTAGTTGTTCATACTTAGCGCAAAGGAGAATTTCTTTGTACCCGATACATAAGGGGCCTTTTTCTCAAAAAGGGCAATATCGCCATCAGCGCCCTTTTTACCTAAAATGGACCAGACAGCTCCATCCAGCGCGGCTTTGGGGTCTTTGTCCACCAATGTCTTGGCAAACACATATGCCGTGTCTTTGTCTATTTTATTCAGGCCCGAAAGTGCATTGCCGGCAACTGCATAAGAGCTGTCGTTTAACACCGCTATCATTTCCTTCTCTGCCTGTTTTGCTTTCCACTCACCCAAAACCTCGAAAGCGGTAGCACGAACTTCATTTTGCTTATCACCGCTGGCCATAGCGATCACTTTGGCCAACCACTTTTTGTGATACTTCTCGTTAGGGGTGTTTTGTAGCTGGGCCAATGCGTTCCGCCTTATGGAGTACAGACTGTCATCGAGCGCAAGGGTAATAACTGCCTGGGCTGCCGAATCTGAAAGTTGCCGCCCGGCTGCCGATACCGCCAGCTTTTTACTGATGTAGTCATCAGCACGTATCAGCTGTTCCAGCCACTGGGCCGGCTTCTTGCCGTCTTTCATTTCTCCGGGCAGCACATGGTTGCAATCTGGAATAACAACTGGCCGTCGTCCGTTCTTGTATGCGTAAACAAATGTTTCTTTCTTTTTGGTCAGATTCCAGTCCACGATCGTTTTGTCATCACCATACATAACCTTTGCTTTCAAGGGCAACTGATAGACAAAAGCGCTGTCGCTCTGCGATTCACTTTGCGCCTGGCTTACGGTCACGGTCAGCTTCTGCGTAGTATCATTATAATCATACGCCACGCGCAGCACCGGATGGCCTGCATGGTAATACCATTCATTAAAAAACCAGTTCCAGTCCTGCCCTGTTGCTTCTTCCACCGCCAGCCGCCAGTTGTGCGCCTCACCGGAGTGAAGGGCATTCTTTGAAAGGTAGAGATACATTGCCCGGTCAAAAGCATCATCGCCAATAAGGTCATTCAAATACCTGAGTGTAGCGCCCCCCTTGTTATAAGAGATCGCATCGAACACATCCTCGCGGCTGTCATAATGGAAGCGTACGAGCTGCGGGTCATTGAGCTGCGATGCGCCTATGTAACCCTGCAGGTCATTGTAGGCAAGCTCATCGCCGGCAGCCTTACCATACTTATGCGCCCGCCACAACTGCTCTCCATAATTTGCAAAGGATTCATTAACCGTAATATTGCTCCACGATTCGCAGGTAACGTAATCACCAAACCACATATGAAAAAGCTCATGCGATACCACATCTTCCGAATTCTTATCTGCTATCTCCCGCGCGTTCTGGTTCATGAATTCACCGAACAGTGAGGCTGTAGTATTTTCCATAGCGCCCGATACATAGTCGCGCACCACAACCTGGTCATATTTATTCCATGGGTATGGCACGCCGGTACGTTGTGAGAAATAATCTATCATCTCCGTAGTGTTTCTAAACATAAGCCTCGCAAAGGGTTCGTACTCCGGCTCTACATAATAATTCACTTCCTTATTTTTCCAGTGATCTTTAACAATGCTGTATTTTCCTATGGAGAACATTACTGCATAAGCCTGTATAGGCATATCCATTTTCCAGATGTCGGTACGCTTGCCATCTTTGCCGGGTACCTGCTTTATCATAGCGCCATTGCTGAGAGTCGTCATTTCATTCGGCACGGTCAGTTCTACCTGGGTGGTAAAGCGGGTGTTGGGCTTATCAATAGTTATCATCCAGTGCGAATTGGCCTCCGATTCGCCCTGTGTCCATATCTGGGCTGGTTTATGCGGTACCTTATTATCGGTGTTGATAAAATACAATCCTCTGTCATCGGTGATCGCGCCGCTGCCGCCCGACTGTTCGGCATATGGCATAGCAGTGTAAACCAGGTACAACTCTACCGTATCGTTCATTTTATATTGCTTGCCAAAGCGGATCTTCAATGCATCCTTTTCATAGGAGTAGTTCAGTTTTGTGTTTCCTTTCTTTCCCACCAGCATCACACTGTCAATATGCATGCTTTTGGCATCCAGCTCCAACGTGTCTGTAGCATAGAAATAGGGGCGCAGCTTTATCCACTCATGTACCCCGGCAGTTTTTTCCTGCCAGTTGAATGTAAGCGCCACCCGCGTATTTTTTATCTCCCAAACCTTCGTGGCTGAGGCACGGTAAACAGGAGCTCCAGCCGTTGCGCTCACCACCAGCGTGTCCATATTCACCTGTGCTGTGTCTTTTTGAGCGCGGCAGATAACTGCGGACATCATCAGCACAGCAAAGCAAGAAAAATTCTTCATCAACATTTTATTTTCGGTAAGAGGCAAAAGTAATTAATGTACAAGATATTATATCACCCACAGCAGGGTAAATATCGCCTGGCATCAGGTTTCTACGGACCTAAATGTAAAGAGGCTGCTACTTACGTAACAGCCTCTTCATATATTTAACCAATGTCATTTACTTGCTGCGTTCATTGAGTGTCATTACTACGCGACGGTTCTTAGCGCGGCCTTCGGCGGTTTCATTGGTCGCTATCGGCATTCTTGCACCACGGCCCACGGCTATGATCCTATCCGGGCTTACCCCTACTTTAATAAGATATGCTTTAACGGCCTGTGCACGTTTAAATGACAGCAACTCGTTGCGCTCAACAGTACCCCTGCTATCGGTATGGCCTTCACAGATGATATAGAAATTATTATTTCTGCCCACTTCCAGCACCGCTTTTTCCAGTACCGGGTAAGAAGAAGGATGTATAGATGTTTTGCCAAACTCAAATAAGATAGGAGCTGTAATATCTGCTAATGGCGCCTGTTTGTTCTCAGTTGCAGCGGGTGGTGGCGGCGGTGGCGGAACAACCAGTGTAACGTCATTACCATTTCCTTTGCAATCGTTAACACCTACAACTATACCTGTATACGCGCCTGCACACAAACCGGAAAGCGTCACCGCATTATCAGAACTTACAATGCCATGATAAGGCGTTTTTGGCGACCCGTTGTAGTTATAATTTACGGTCACCTTTTGGCCGGCTTTCAGGCCATTAATTGCAATTGCGCCGTCACATGCTTCAACCGATGTAGGGTTGGTCGTTGTTTCAGATATGTTTATTGGCGGGTTCACCAGTGTAGCCGGGGCAATGTCAACATGACGTTTGCCCATTGTAACGAACATTCCGGTATAAGCTCCTGCTCCCAGTTTTTCAATTTTCACTGTACCCTTCGGATCAACAACCAGATCAGTAACCAGGCTGTTTGTCTTTCCATCCACGGTATAATTTACAGTCAATGGCTTGGCAGGAGGTAATCCGCTGAACGTGATGCTGCCATCTTTCGAGCCACAAGCCGTTGGGTCCACAGTGTTAACAACAGGATTGATCGGCGCTGCTTTTTTACCACCAAACAGGATGCGGATGCCTATATTACCGCCATAAGACATGTCATTGCTCTTCGTAACATTATTCAGCACAGAGCTGTAATCGCCAACATTGTTTGTAAGGCGATAGTTGTTTGCCTGGCTATTATTAAATGGCTGGTATTGCAGATAACCACCAACAGTAAGCGCTACATGATCAGAAAAAAAGTAGTTAATGGCTGGTCTCACAATGAAGCCCACCGAGCCGCTGGTATAAGAAACAGTTCCTGATTTTTTGGTCGGGGCTTGGGCCAGTCCAACATTATAACCAAGGAGCTTTTCTGATGCAAAATATTGCTGTATCGTTTCGCCCTCATGGCCGGTAGTGTTATTAAAGTGATTCTGCGTTATCTGCAGGTCTGTACCTGTAGGCGTTGCTGCATTATCGTAAACTGTGATCGTACCACCACTTGCCGTTGTTACATGCTGCACTATTTCTTCGTAGTCAAAAGTAGCATTGGTGTTATACATGTTCTTGATGCTCACATTGTACAACACGCCCAGATCGGCAGTAAAGCCAAATCTCTTTGAAAACCTGTCCTTATATTTCAACACTATCGGTATGTTCACATTTGTGATCTGCAACGACTCTTTCACAGGCTGATTGGCAGTGATCACCTGCCGCGATACTTCACCTGTCTGGTCTGTGGACTGGAACTGAACATGAAACTGATCCAGTGTAGCATCGCCGCTTTGGGCCAGGTACATAATACCCGCGCCAATGCCAAAATGATTACTGTTGCCAAAGAAATAACCCAACTGCAGATCACCACCAAAGGACGTGCCATTGGTGAACTTCAAGTTGCCCAGGTTCACATCACCCAGCGCGTTAAGGTAGCTGCCGAGTGAATTTCCTGTTGTCATGTTCCTTGTCAGCACACCTCCCATCAGGTTCAGATCAATAGCCCACTTGCCCATTTCGGCATCTTTTGGGTATTGCTTTTTTGTTGAATCCTTCATTTGGGCAGTGGCCGATAACATCCCATTGGCTGCTATCAACACGAAAAGTAATTTTTTCATTTATGCGCTTTTAAATGGTGCTATTTAATTTTTAATGAATTTCGCAGCAGCTATTTTTATTCCACCTGAGTAGCATTCTATCATATACATACCTGTTGGTAAGCCCGCCAGGTCTATCGCCGCATTGTTACCGGTAACCTGTGCACTGCTCACTTTCTGGCCAAGCATGTTGGTCACTGTAATGCTTGCGCTGTTTCCAGGTAAATTCAGCAATTGTACGTTTATAAATTCTTTGGCCGGGTTAGGAAATACTTTCATCTCCGGCTGGCTGTCATTCACACTGGTTATACCAGTGGTTGATGCAGGCGCATTGTAGTAGCTCTTTTGGGTGCACCCGCTGTGATTAGTGATCACCCAGTAATGCTTATTGGCGGTATCAAGATCTGTAATGGAATAATTTTGATCGTTGGCTCCGGCGATCGCACTGGAATCCAGCGTGACCATATCATCATATCCCCACTGGTAGTTATCCACATCGGCATCCTTGCAGATAAGCTGCTGGTTAAAATAGATCACCTCCGGGTTAATATTGGCCGCCGTGCTTACCGTTACGGCAAAGCCGTTGTTGGTTCCACAACCAACCGAATCATTGATCAGCAGGTAAACAACAGCATTACCAGGAGTATTAAAATTGACAACACAATACTGTCCCCCTTCGCCTATCGCCCATACATAACCATTTTCGGCAACCCAATTGTAATGTACTCCCGGCGCAGGTGGCACCGACGTGCCAAAGTTCTGAAACATAGTATTGTCACAGGCTGTATTGGAAGGATGAGTCGTAATATTAACTATAGATGGCCTAGGATTTACAGTTACCACCACATTTTCAGTATTCATACATCCATATGCCGTCAATGTATAAGTATATACAACAGTGGCTACACTAGTAAGTGTGCTGGTCAATACTGCATTTACACTACCCGCACCACTTACCCCGGTTGGTGAAACACCCGTCACAGAATTGTTGCTCCAGGTATAAGTTGTTGTAGGTGTGTAGCTGTCGGGGTAATAATTGAATGAAGATCCGCTGCAGGTTGTTGCCGTTGTGTCGGACGATAACATCGGATCCGGGTGAACAGTGAGCACTACATTTTCTGTATTTGTACAACCATTTGCTGTAATAGTATAATAATAAGTAGTGTTCACATTCACATAGGTCGTGTTATCGAGCGCCTCATTTATCGTACCTGTACTATCCGTGCTGGTTGATCCGAGGTTATCAATTCCCGCTACATATAAACGCACCCATGAGTAGGTGGCGCCGGCGGTGCTGCTGGTTGGCGTAAAACTATAGGCTATGTTATCACATGTAGTGGCTACCGATGGGTTGTTATTCAGCACCGGCGTAGGGTTTACTTTAACTACAACATTCTGAACATTTGAACAGCCCTCAGCGGTCAACGTATAAACATAAGTAACCGGTATTATTCCGGATTGTGTATTGATAAGTATTTCTGTTATTGCTGCATTCATTGCTGAGTCAGCAGATTCCGTTATGCCGGGTACTGAGTCACGCACCCATGCAAAAGAAGTGCCTGTAGTAAGGCTGGTAGCAGTATAGCTGAATACTGTATTATTACATATAGAATCAGGTGTAAGTGTACTGCTGAGCACTGGTGTCGGTTTCACGGTATCCGTTACGGTTTGTGAGTTCGGACAGCCATTCGCGATCAGGAAATAGGTATAAGAAACGACAACAGGATACGTATTCGGATTGACAAGCAATTCATGTACGATGCCGCTATCGCTGGCGCCGGTATTGCTAAGCCCGGGATTTTCCTCACGGCTCCAGGTAAATGCAGTACCCGTGGTATAGCTTCCTGGTATATAAGTGAATGTATCACGTGTGCAATTAGCGCCTGCATTAAGCGGAGTATTAAGCACGGGTGTAGGATTTACTATTACGGTCACGGTATCTGTATAGTTGCAAGTGCTGCCGGTAGGCGTGAGCGTAAACACGTAACTAACCGGCACAGGGGAAAATGTGGTATCTGTCAGTTCTTCTTCGGGGCCACCGCCACCGCCGCTGGCAGGATTGCTGATACCCGGCTGAATAGCACGGCTCCATGCGAAATCTGTTGACTCAACATTGGATTCCGGCACATAGCTAAAAGTATTTCCGCTGCATATAGACGACGGTGTCATTGTGCTGGTCAAAAGTGGGTGCGGGTAAACGATCACCACAACGTTTTGCGTATCCCCACATCCCCTGAAATTCAGTATATAGTTATATACAACAGATACAGTCGAAGCAGAAGTATTGTCCAGTATTTCATTAACGCCACCGACCCCAGAGGTACCGGGGCTTGCTATTTCTGGCATTGTTGCCCTGCTCCATGTATAGTTGGTGGTCGTATCCGTTTCGGTACTGGTCGGGTTATAAATAAACAGGGTACTGTCGCAGATCGATGGAGGCCGCGTCGTGCTATTAAGTGCCGGTATCGGGTTGTCAATGATCTGAAAGCTCATTGGAGTGCCCGCGCAACCTGAATCCACTGGTGTCACGGTAATAGTAGATGTATCGGGACTTGGGAGTGGGTTAGTAATGAGGAATTTGGCGATCTTACCGGACCCATTCGGGCCAAGACCTAAGTCAGTATTACTATTAACCCACTGGAACACAACACCGGCAGGTCCGCCGGAGAATGTGATATCATTTGTCGAATCACCCGTACACCACGCGGTCTTCCCGGTATAGGGCGCTACCGAAGGTATCGGTTTCACTTTTACGCTAAATGGATTCGCTACGCTGGTGCAGGTCGCGCTGCTCACAGTAAGCGTTCCTGAATAAACTCCAGCAATCGCAGTAGTCGGAATTGCAAGGGGAAATGCGAAAGCAGGTATTGAGTCCACGGTCGTGTCTACAAATCCTTGTAAATGGGCCGCATCACTCCAAACGATGGAGTAAGAACCGGGTATCACATACGTAACAGTAATGATCCCATTGGTGGTATCGTAACCGGCAGTATGCGTAAACGAAGTCACTAAAGTAGGATCGGTATAAGATGATCCGCCGCCGCCGCCTGTCCATACACCGCCGCCACCGCCATAAAAGCCGCCACCGCCGCCGCCTGAAATACCCTGGCTGCTACCGTTACCTCCCTGGACGCCTGAACCATCAGAACCAGGTGCCCAACCGGGATACGTAGCCCCGGCACCACCGGCCACCTGGCTACCACCTGCGGCATAGTTTGACGCTGCGCCGCCACCGTTGATCGCACTGTTGCCTGCGGATAACCCGCCACCGGCACCACCGGCACGATCGCCGGTAGAATCCCATCCATCGCCGCCGCCACCGCCGGCAACCACCAGATAAGTACCATCAAAAGAAATGTCAGAAGCACCGCCGCCACCGCCGCCGGACCCGTAAACGAAATTACTTGCGCTGCCACCGCCGCCAATGCCGCCAGAAGCGCCACCGGCACCGCCATCGCCACCAACGCCGCCAACCATAAACAAAAGTTGTTCGCCTGCTGTTACAGACAAATTGCCTTGCACCCTACCACCAGACCCTGGGAAATATGGGCCAGGTGTTGCATTCTGCCGTCCGCCTCTCGCACCCTGGGCGTCAAAATTCAGTGATGATACGCCTGCAGGAACGGTCCAGGGCTCTGCATTGCCGGAAAAATTAAAGGTTTTGGTACCAGGACCCACGTTTGCAAGACCGGAGTATGTGATCGATGCGCTGTCCGTTCCGGCGCATATAGCCGGATTGGCACCCAAAATAACAGATGGCTGTGGATTCACAGTAATAATAAGAAAGAGTGTTGCTGTTCCACCTACGGTTCCATCGGATACATCTATCTCGATAAAATCATTGGTAACGCCAACGCCGGGGGTATAAAAGACGCCTGTCGGCGCCACGGTTCCGCCTGAAGGAGCAGATGTGGGCAATCCCGTAACTGGCCCTCCAGGGGTCGTCCATATTTCCGTCTGCCCTTCATCGAGGTCAGTTACTGCCAGCCAGGCGCTGATATCATTTGGCACTCCTGCACAAACTGTAATGGAATGGCTAGGGCCGTAAACGAAAACAGGAATGTTGGCTAACGCTTTTCCGTGGCTACCTAATAATAAAGCAAACACAAAAAACAGCCCCACCAGTCTAAAACCATTAACCCTCATTTTGTTATTTGCTTTTTTTGTGTAAAACAATCCTGATCTCATATCAATATAGTTTATGAAATAATTCCGAAAAATAATCAATTAACATCACTATTGTAGCCACATGCGGCCTATTTTTTTTAAAAAATATATTTTAATAATGCCTTGTTATTAAGTTGTAAACGATTTGTTTATAAAATACGTATGTAAAACAACAAAAATATTCAAGTTGCTGATATAAATGACTTAAGGCAGTTGAAAAATTTCAGAGGAGAAATAACAGGGATTGTCTTTACATATTGAAAATTAAATAATGAGGCCAGATTATTTCCGGACCACAAAATGCAAAACATGTTTTTTACGCTCGAGGGAATCGGGAACGTCACCTTGAGAAATAGTAAAAAGGTAAATGCCATTGGCCAATGAATTGGTAAGCTCTACCTGTTTGCTGAACCGCCCATTCGATACTTTAATCAACTCGTTATGAACAACTTGACCAAGCATATCGGTAATTTCAATGGAGATAAAACTATCTTCGTGACCAGTACGTCCGGCAATAGTAAATTTTCCGTTATTGGGGTTGGGGACAAGCGTCAGTTCGCCGATATCATTTGTAACCTCGTTAACATCTGTATTATTAACATGGACGATCACTTGCGCAGTTCCTGATACCTCGCCACAAAGACTTCCGCCCGACGTTACACAGGAAACCGTATCATCATTTGCGAGGGTACTGATGATAAATGTATCCGTCACAGCACCGGAAACTGCAACACCATTTATTTTCCATTGGTAGGTAACTCCGGTACCACCGCTCGTAACTGTGGCAACAAGCGTATCCGGTTGTCCTGCTGCCAGAAGGGTGCCGGGATATGAAGCTATACTAACTGAAGGAGTGAGCAGCGGAATCACGGTTATGTTTACGTTATTGCTGCTAAACGCAGTATCTATAGAAAGACAATGATAATTACTGTGGATAACACAAAATATATTATCGCCGTTGGAAGGAACATAAACAAAGGTACTTCCCCACCCTGCGTTAATACCATTCTTTATCCATCTGTAGGTGGGGAGCGAACCGCCGTTCACCGGATCAGGAATAACCGTAGCCAGGTGTGTAGCACATACAGAGTCACCAGGGCTGACCGAGATCGATACGGAAGGTGCAACATCAGGCGTGGTGACAACTGTAAAGCTTGCAGTTGCTGTGGCGGGCATCGCACAAACAGCATCACTGGTCATCGTTACGGAAATGACATCTCCGTTTAGCGGCGAGTAACTGTATGCGCTGTCGCTACCGGCGATTCCCGCACTAACGCCATTCACATACCAATGGTATATCGGTGTGCTGCCGCCCGATGCCGGCAGTGCTTTAAAAGTAGCAACAGATCCGTTACACACTGTATCCCCGATGGTAGTGGTAACGGTAACAGAAGGAACCGAGACCGGGGTGACCCCAATAACAGCCGAGTCTGACATACTGCTGCTGCACCCGGTAATAATATTTACGGCAAGAACAGTATAAGTGCCTGCAGGAATAAGTGGCCCGTATATAAGGGCCGTGCCGGTTCCTGTATCGGCAGTAACGAATGAAGTACCATTATATAATTTATAGGTGATCCCTGTATCGGAACCATTTAGTTCTACTTCCTCACCCGTACCTCCGGCGCAATAATTCCCGCCACCTGTAACGTAAAAAGACACCGGCAACCCATTGACGGTAACAATAGCGGCGGCACTGCAGCCACTGGGCAATGAATAAGAAAGAACAGTTGTTCCTGACGCTACAGCATTTGCATGACCGGATGCCGAACCGACACTTAGAACAGTTGTGGTACTACTACTCCAGGTACCACCGGGCGCAAGATCGCTGAACACATAGGATGATCCAACGCACAAACCAGTAATTCCGGTTATAGGAAAAAGTGGGTTTACCGTTACTGTCTTTGTCACAAAACAACCGGTAGGCATTGTATAACTGATAGTGGTACCACCACCCGAAACGCCCGTAACGATCCCGGTGGCTGAACCTGCACTGGCTATTGCCGGGTTATTGCTGCTCCATGTGCCGCCGCTGGTGGCATCGCTCATGTAAATAGAATAGCCCTGGCAAACGAGTGACGATCCGGTTATAGCTGCCGGGTATGAGTTAACTGTGATAACAGTTGACGTTGCACAACTGGTAGGCAACGTATAGGTAATAGCAGTAGTACCAAGGGCGATACCTGTGGCAATACCCGACGAAGAACCAATAGTGGCTATAGCGGTAGTTGCAACACTCCACGCACCGCCAACCAAAGTATCTGTAAAATGAGACACAGACCCGAGACAGACACTTCTGTTACCGGCGATGACTGATGGCAATGGGTTTACTACAAACAGCGCAAGAGTGGTGCAGCCTGTCGGCAATTCATAAGTAACAGAAACAGACCCCGCCAGCACACCAGTTACAATACCGGAACCGGAACCAACTGTTGCTATAGTATTATCGCTGCCGCTCCACGCGCCGCCTGCCGATACATCGGACAGGGTAACTGCTGCGCCTGCACAAACATGGGCCACGCCCAATATACCTGCAGGAGAAGCATTAACAGTAACATCAACAGTATTGATGCAACCAGTAGACAGCATATAAGTGATAACCGCATTGCCTGTTGACAGGCCGGTCACCAGCCCGGTGGAAGCGTTAATGGCAGCAACGGTTGGCGTTCCCGAGCTCCAGCTCCCGCTGCTGACACTATCACTCAAAGAATAACTGACCCCGGTACACAGCCAGGAGGGGCCGGAAATAATGGCCGGCAACGGATCTATGGTAACAACTTTGACAGCAAAACAACCTGTGCCTAATGTGTAGCTGATAACACTGGTGCCGGAAGATACACCTGTTACAACTCCGGTTGTTCCGCCAACAATAGCGGCGATGGTATTGCTGCTGGTCCAGGCGCCACCCGCAGTTGCATCTGTGAGGGGCGATGTGAGACCGGCGCAAATGGCGAGGGTACCCGTTATGGATGATGGTGACGCAAAAACAGTTTCTGTAGCGGTAGCTATGCAACCGGTGGGCAAGGTGTAAGTAATAAGCGTAGTACCTGCTGCGATGCCCGTAACAATGCCGGTGGAACTGCCTATAGAAGCAATGCCTGCAGGAACAGTAATGCTCCAGTTGCCGCCGCCGGTTATGTCGCTCAAAGTAACGGCGCTGCCTGTACACACATTCAGAACACCGGCAATGCCGGCAGGAAGCGGGTTAACCGTCACTATGGCCGTTGCACTGCATCCGGTCGGAAATGTGTAGGTGATGATAGCCGTACCGGCAGCTATGCCGGTAACAATACCCGACGTGCCAATGCTACCTGTAGCGGGAGAACCACTGCTCCATGCACCACCACCTGAGAGGTCGCTAAGCGCAACAGTCAACCCGGCACAAACATGCAGGGTACCTGATATCGCCGCCGGCAGTGGATTGACAGTGACCGTAGCCGCAACTATGCAACCGGTGCCGAGTGTATAAGTAATACCTGCCACACCTGCGGTCATTCCGGTGATAACACCAGTACTACCGCCGATCGTTGCAATACTTCCCGCTCCCGGGCTCCATGTACCGCCGGCAGTCACATCCGAATAGATGGTGGTAGCGCCTACACATAGAGCTGAAGCCCCGGTAATCAGGGCCGGCAGCGGGTTTACGGTGATCACAGTTGTATTGATACAGCCAGTGCTTAAGGTATAAGTAATTGTTGCAGTTCCGGCAGACATACCGGTCAAAGTGCCAGTCGCCGACCCGATGGTTGCAGTACCCGGCGTTCCCGAGCTCCAGCTGCCACCGGCAAAGGCATCGCTTAAGTTGATGGTAAGGCCCGCACAAACATCTGCAGCGCCTGTAATGGCCGCAGGCAGGGGGTTTACAGTTACCGGGCTTATGATAATACAACCTGTGGGCAATGCATAAGTGATAATGCCGACACCAGTCGCCAATCCGGTAACAATACCCGTTGAAGAGCCGATAGATACTATTCCGGGAGAGCTGCTGCTCCAACTGCCGCCAGTCGAAGGATCGGATAAATCAGTGGTCTGCCCTAAACAAACGGAACGTATGCCGCCTATGGCCAGTGGTAATGCATTCACGGTAACGCCGGCTGTTGCAACACAACCCGTAGGCAGCATATACGTGATAACCGCTGTACCGGCAAGCGCCCCGCCAACTGTTCCGGTCCCTACGCCAACTACCGCAACTGAACTATTGCTGCTCGACCATACACCGCCTGTTGTAATATCTGTAAGGCTTGTGGTAGATCCGGCGCAGACGTTTGTGATGCCGGTGATAATAGCTGGCAAAGGACTCACCGTGACGATTGCCGTTACCCGACAGCTGGTTGGTAAAGTATAAGTAACGAGCGCTGTACCCGTACTTATCCCCGTTACGATGCCCGTGCTACCGGCAACAGACAATACACCGGCACCAACGCTGCTCCATGTTCCGCCGGGTATGGCATCAGTCAATGTAGTTGTAAGCCCGGCGCAGACCTGCGTAACGCCGCTGATAGCTGAGGGTAACGGGTCCACAAGAAACGCAATAGAATTTAAACAGCCAGTTGGCAAAGTGTAAGTAATTATAGCGCTCCCCGCTCCTGCCCCGGTCACAACACCTGTCGATCCGATCGAGGCAACCGAGGTATTACTGCTGCTCCAGGTGCCACCGCCGGTAATGTCCGTTAATGTGGTTGCCAGGCCATGACATATTTCTACCGTGCCGCCTATATTTGCAGGCAGCGGGTTCACCGTTACATTGGCGAACGTGGTACAACCCGTACCTATAGTATAAGTAATGATCGTAGTACCCGCAGATATGCCCCTTACAATTCCGGTCACAGCATCTACAGTACCAACTACCAGGTTACTGCTTGACCAGCTGCCTCCCGCAAAAGCGTCGCTCAAAGAAGTTACAAGCCCGGTGCAGACAACCTTAGTCCCGGCAACAGAAGATGGCAATAAATTGACTGTGATCACCGTAGTGGCTACACAGCCTGCGCCCAGCACATAAGATATGGTTGATGTACCCGAGGTGATGCCGCTTACCAAACCAGTGAGGGACCCTACAGTGGCTACGCTGGCAGTGCTGCTGCTCCATATACCGGCTCCGGTAACATCGCTGAGCGTGGTAGTATATCCCGAGCAAACATTGGGGTTGCCGGTGATGCCAGCCATGGTATTGACCGTAACCGTGACGCTGGCAATGCAGCCTGTGGGCAGCATATAAGTAATGTTATCCGTGCCCGCTGTGACACCGGCGACAACCCCTGTTGCTGCAGCCACAGTTGCTATTGCGGCATTTCCACTGCTCCATGCGCCACCGGGAGTTACATCACTGAGGTTAGTAGTAAGCCCGACACAAAATACCGGGTTCCCTGTTATTACTGATGGTAGCGGGTTGACCGTAATCATGGTAGTGACATAGCAGCCTGTAGATAAGGAATATGTAATGACGGCTGTACCTGCTGATGCGCCGGAGAGCAGTCCGCTAACCGAGTTAATAGTCGCTATGATAGGATCGCTGCTTGTCCATGCACCTGTGCCGGCGGCATCGCTCAATGTAAGAGCCGAACCCACGCACACCTGTGCAGGGCCCGAAATGGCAGCAGGCATTGGGTTCACCGTGATCACCTGCGACGCGATACAACTGGTAGGCAATGTATATATAATCGTTGCCGTTCCTGCAACATTGCCATTCACGGTACCGGTCACCGATGAAACACTGGCAACACCAATGTTCAGGCTACTCCACGTGCCTCCGGCTGATGCATCTGATAAATTTGTTGTTGAGGTGGCACAAACAAAGAATGTGCCTGTAATGACAGACGGCAATGGGTTCACTGTTACAATCGCGCTCGCAGAGCATCCGCCGCCAGTTGGGGCTGGAATAGTATAAATGATAGTAGCCGTTCCTGCAGAACCGCCGGTAACAATGCCAGTTGTGCCAACTGCTGCAATACCTGCATTGCTGCTGCTCCATGTACCACCACCGGTGGCATCAGTTAAAGCCGTTGTTAAACCCAGACAGACAGTTTTGCTTCCCGATACAATAGCAGGAACCGGGTTCACCGTAAGGGCATAAAAAGTGCTGCACCCGATCCCCGGCGCTATCGGCACTGTATATGTGATATTGGTTGTACCGGCAGTAACACCCATCACGTTTCCGGTTGCCGACCCTATCGCCGCAACGCCCATATTACTACTTGCCCACGTTCCCGGTGCAACAGCGTCGGTTAAGACAACTGTTGCACCCACGCATATTCCCGCAGGTCCGCCAATGGTGGGAGGCAATGCGCTAACCGAAACGGTTATCGTATTGATGCATCCCGTGCTTATCACAAAAGTGATCACAGCACTACCACCCGACACACCTAATAAAAGTCCGCTCCCGCTTACCATCAATGCCACTGCTGAGTTGCTGCTGCTCCAGGTACCACTCGCTGTTGCATCGCTCAGAGTTATTGTTGATCCAACACAAACATTCGCACCGCCTGTAATTGCTGCCGGAATTGGCTGAACCGTAACGACAGCAGTGGTGATACAGCCTGTTGGCAACGTATAAGTGATGTTAGCAGTTCCTGCGGCAACGCCGGTTACAATACCACTTCCTGAAGCAACGATGGCAACTGTAGTATTGCCGCTGGTCCATGCCCCGCCCGGTGTGCCGTCGGTAAGGTTAGTGGTCGTGCCCGCGCAGAGCAGCCCGCTTCCGGTGATGCCCGGCGGCAACGGATTCACTGTGGCTGCAATGCTCACGCTACAGCCTGTGTTCAGTACATAACTGATCGTTGCTGTGCCGGCGGCCATGCCGCTCAGCAAACCCGTGGCAGAGCCAACGGCCGCTATCAATGAATTGCTGCTGCTCCAGGCGCCACCGCCCGTAGCATCGCTAAGCGTTGTTGTTAAGCCGGTGCAGACAAAAGGCGTACCGGATATACCCACCGGCACCGGATAGACAGTAACCACCGAGGTAGCGAGGCAGCCGGTGCCTAGTTTATAAGTGATCGTCACAGTTCCTATTGCACTGCCGGCAATAATGCCTGTAGATACTCCTATTGGCGCTACCAGTGGGTTACTGCTGCTCCATGCCCCGCCGGATGTAGCATCGCTCATAACCGTTGATGAGCCGTAGCAAAGATTGGCAGCTGCTGTAATTACAGCAGGCAGCGGGTTCACCGTCACCACTGTAGCCAGCGTGCAGCCAGGCCCTAAAGAGTAGGTTATCGTAACCATACCCGCGCCGACCCCGTTTACTACTCCGGATAATGACCCTACTGTCGCTATTGTGATATCACCGCTGCTCCACGTGCCGCCGCCGCCGAAAGCATCACTAAGGCTTGTGGAAAAACCCTGGCACACAAACGCCGTCCCTGAAACCGATGAGGGCAAGAGGTTCACCGTAACAATGGTTGTAGTAATACAACCGGCGCCAAGTGAATAGGTAATAATTGAAGTACCGCCACCGGCGCCAGATAACAACCCAGTGCTGGAACCGATCGTTGCAACTGCCGTATTGCTGCTGCTCCAGTTGCCGCTGCCTATGCTGTCTGTAAGCGTGGTAACGCTGCCTGCACAAATGCTGGTAGTACCGTCAATGACCGATGGTTGTGGATTGCTGAAAAGAGTTCTTGTAGCAGCGCAGCCAGACGGAAACGAATAAGAAATTGTTGTTGACCCCACCGATAGTGTATTCACGAGCCCGGTAGAGCCAATTGCTGCGACACCCACGTCGCTGCTGCTCCAGGTACCGCCAACCGAACCATCGCTGAATGAAGTGGTAAACCCAAGGCAGACATTTGAATTTCCGGAGACAGGCGCTGGCTGGGAGTTCACCGTCACGCTAGTCATTACCCGGCAGCCTGTGGCATACCCATAGGTAATAGTAGTAGTGCCAATACCAACGCCGGTAACAACACCGGTAACCGACCCAACTGAGGCCACGCTGGTATTGCTGCTGCTCCAGCTGCCGCCGGCTACCGCATCAGTCAGATTTGAGGTGAGCCCCTGGCAAATAGTTGCCGGTCCTGTTATCGCAGCAGGCATAGTATTTACCGACATAGTAAATCCCGCGGCACAACCATCGGTAAGTGTATAAGAGATAATGGTAACACCTGTGGACAAACCACTCACAATGCCGGATGCCGGGCCAATACTTGCCGCTACTGTGTTACTGCTGGCCCACGAGCCGCCGCCAATAGCATCAGTCAAAGTAGTTAGTGACCCGGCACATATAGAGCCGGCGCCGCTGATCGCACCGGCTGCCAGGTTGACGGTCATTACAATGCTCACCACGCATGCGCCCGCAAGTGTATAAGTAATATTGGCCGTTCCGACAGACAATCCCACCGCAACACCGCTGCTTGCGCCGATCAATGCCACAGAAGTATTGCTGCTTGTCCAGGTACCACCGCTATATGGATCGCTCAGGATCGCAGCAGTTCCCTGGCAGATGCTCATGTTACCTGTCATAGCAGACGGAGTCTGATTAACAGTCAGTATTTTAGATGCAGTACACCCGGTTGGCAACGTATAAATAATGGTAACCGTTCCGGGAGTGGCTCCGGTCACGGCCCCACTTGATGCCACAGTAGCTACCGATGCGGCGCTACTGCTCCATGTGCCGCCACTCATGCCGTCCGATAATGTTATCGTAGCGCCGGTGCAAACATTTGACGCTCCCGATATCGTAACCGGCAGCGGGTTGATAGTGACTACAACGGTAATGACACAGCCTGTAACGCCATCAGTATAACTAACATTAGAAGTACCTGAGCTTACCCCTATCACAAATCCGCTGGAAGAACCGATAAATACGGTTGACGTATTGCTACTCAGCCATGTGCCTCCGGTTGTCGCATCGGTAAGCGTAGTTGTAGCGCCCTGACATATGCTCTTTGTTCCGGAAATTGCCGGGGGCAACGTATTCACCGTCACGTTAGTAAATGTAATACATCCTGTAGCGGCCGTATAGGTGATGTTTACGGTACCGGCAATAATACCCGTTACCGTGCCTGAGGAAGAACCAACTGTGCCCACCAGCATATTACCGCTGGCCCATGTACCACCGGCAGTTCCATCACTCAGTGTGGTAGTGAGGCCGGCACAGACAGCCAGGTTACCGCCAATCGTCATCGGCAATGGGTTTACAGTTATTGTCTTTGTTGCAGTACAAGTGGTAGGCAAAGTATAGATGATCGCAACCGTGCCGGAAGCAATTCCCGTCACTATCCCGGTAGTGCCATCTATGGTGGCCATCAGCAGGTTTCCGCTGCTCCACCCGCCGCCGCTGCTGGCATCTGTAAGGTTTATCGTCAAGCCCGCACAAACCGCATTCGCGCCATTGATCACACCGGGCAATGGATTGACGGTAACTGTTGCCGTAATAAAGCAGCCAGTTACCAGTGTATAAGTAATGATAGTTGTCCCCGCACTGACGCCTGTTACAACGCCCAGGCCAGAGCCAGTTATTGTAGCCACAGAACCGTTACTGCTCGACCATGTTCCACCCGGTGAGGTATCGCTAAGGCCTGTCGTTCCGTTCACACAAACCTGCAGGTTGCCGAGAATTGCTGCCGGGAGTGGATTTACGGTTACAATGGCAGCTGCGATGCAACCTGTTGGCAAAGTATAAGTGATCCCGGCAGTATTAGCTGCAACCCCCGTTACGAGACCGCTGCCTGATGCTACTGTCGCAATAGTAACGTCACTACTGCTCCATGTCCCGCCTGCAGGCAGGTCACTTAACGAAGTAGTCAACCCGGCACAGACCGTGCGGGTGCCGTTTATTGCTGATGGCAGCGGATCAACGGTCACGATGCGGATGATCTGGCAACCTGTGGCCGACAATTGGTAGGTAATAATTGAGGTACCGGCAGACACCCCTGCAAGGGTACCCGATGCAGGGCCTATTAATGCGATGCTGGTGTTACCGCTGCTCCACACGCCGCCGCCAGTGGCATCGGTGAGCGTAGTAACCGCGTTCACACATAACTCGGCATTGCCACTTATGGCAACAGGAAGTGGGTTAACTGTAAAATTTGCTGTAGCTGTACAACCTGTAGAGAGCACATAAGATATAGTTGCCACACCTTGCGCCAAGCCCGAGATCACCCCTGTTCCGGCTGCGGTTGCTACCGGCAGGTTATTGCTGCTCCATGTACCGCCTGACACCGCATTTGTGAGATTCGTTGTTAAGCCGGCGCATACGCTCATCACCCCGGTGATGGGGTACAAAGGATTAACGGTAACCACCCGGCTTATAATACAGCCTGTGCCGATGGTATAGGTAATAATTGCTGTTCCGGTAGACACCCCCAAAACGGTGCCGGAACCGGAGCCGGTTGCCGCAACCGCGGGCGAACCCGAACTCCAGGAGCCGCCGCTGGTGGCATCACTCAGATTAGTAGTCTGTCCCATGCACACAGTTGCCGTGCCCAAAATAGAAGTGGGAAGCGGGTTTACAGTTACTACAGTTGTCGTGAAGCAGCCAGCGCCTATCGTATAAGTTATCGTTGCGGTTCCGGCAGTTACGGTATTAATGACACCACTGCCTGTTCCTATTGTGGCTACCCCGGTGTTACTACTGGTCCATATGCCACCGCTTGTAGATGGGTCACTGAGGCTGCCAGCCGCGCCCAGGCAAATACCTCTCGCACCGGATATTGCTCCGGGCGACAGATTAACGGTGACTAAAGTTGTTACTGCACATCCTGAGCCAAGCGCATATGTGATCGTGTCTATGCCCGGGGCAACGCCACTGATAACACCTGTACCGGCAACAGCAGTTGCTATACCCGCGTCTCCGCTGGTCCACGTGCCGGGCGTTGTAATATCACTCAGGGTTGTAAAAGTTCCGACACAAATACTCATGTTGCCGGTTATCGGTGACGGAGATGGCGTAAAATTAACGGTACTGTGGGCAATGGCTGCGCAGCCGCTGCTCGTAGCGGTGACGGTATAAACGATCGTCCCTGTAGTCGTTATGCTGGGTGGATGCACATACACCGTATCATCTGTGGTACCCGCCGAATAAGGGATCGTTAGTCCTGCATCTGCAAAAAGATCTGTGCCTGGTGACCATGTCGGCATTACGACCGACGAAATTCCCGTGATCAGAACGTTGTCGAGCGCCCAGAAATCACCCCAGTGGGTATAATAATAGTATCGTATCCTTAAATTCGGCTGCCCGAGGTAGGCATTAAGCGAAAATGTCTCGCCCACGAAACCGGTAGCCGTTCCTATGCTCGGCCCTACAAAATTCTGTATGGTAGCCCAGCTGGTGCCGCCGTCTGTAGAAATATCGAGATCTACATTGAAGTCACCGGAAGGCCAGTATTGATAGGCCTGCTGAAATGTAAGTGTGGCTCCCGAATACCCGGCCAATGAAAAAACCGGTGAGATCAGCTTCGAGGAAGTAAACGAGGTAGAAGGAGAAGTATCGGCATTTGACATGGCAAAGGCGCTATAGTCAGGAGAAAAGAAAGCGCCGAACACATTAGTATAACCGTTGCCGCACACTTTCCATCCTCCGCCGGGCAACATGCCGCTGCCTCCGGAATTGTCAACCGTCCACAGGCCAAGCCCGCTGTTAAAAGTCTGTGCTAATACCGTAGCGGGCGCAGGTGTCCCGGTTGCAACAAGCGTTGCCACCCCACCGCTGCACAGCGTGGCAGCTGTAGCAGAAAGCACAGGGGCCAGTGGCGGATTATTAACCGTAAACGACATCGCGGACGGGCACCCGGCAGCTGTATATGTTATTATCGCAGTTCCCACTGCTACGCCCGAAACATTGCCCGAGGCATCTACCGATGCAACTCCGGTATTGCTGCTGCTCCATGTACCACCGCCTGTAGCGTCGCTGAGCGGGGTTGTTCCGCCTATGCAGGTGGCTGAAGAGCCTGCAACCGGCGGCGGGTCGGGGTTCACAACCATAGTGATCGTACCTGAGGTGCCTGTAGTTGTGGTAACACAACCGCTTGATGTAGTCATTACACAATACACCGTATTCCCGTTCGTCAGGCTGGTATTGGCGTAAGTAGCGCCCGTAGCCAGGCTCGTTCCGTTCAGGTACCACTGAAAAGATGGCGTCGCTCCGCCGTTTACCGGATTTGGTGTGAAAACAACATTTGTCCCGGCACATATAGGGCCACTCGGCGATGGGGTGATGCTTACAGACGGCGTAACTGGAGTCGTTAATGAAAGACTACCGAAATTCGGAGTGCCTGAGCCGGGTATAACCCCCGCGATCGTGCCACCGGTTACCGACGTACATAAAATACTCCCCGCGCCCGATCCGCCAGATGTAGCCTGTACCTGCAGCCCCATGATCTGCACCACATCATATCCATCTATGCCATTTACACTTATGTTTACCGTTAATGTTGTACTGGTAACGCTGCCAGTTATCGTATATACATTTGAACCGGTGATAAACCCGAACGTAACCGGCGACGCCGGATTGAACTGCCAGCCCGCCGGAGCAGTAAGCACTACAACATCAGTGCCTGGCCCAAAAATATCGGCGGTGTTCCCTTCCGTAATTGTAATTGCTCCCAGTGTAGTGTAACCAGGTGCAGTGCCACCCACGGCTTTGCTGCTGCATATAGATGTGCCGCCGCTAGCCGGAGTAACGGTCACAGCAGCGTAGCCCTCGCCGCAAATACAGCAAAGAATAACCAGCAAAAGGAACCTTATAGCTTTAATACGGTCATTCTTACCTGCAACTACAGCTAAAAATGATCGTAAAGAAAGTTTTCTCATGAATAAATTGTTTATAACCAAACATTAAACACTGTCTGGCCCACCACCACATAACCCTATCGTTACATACCGCCACAAAGATAGCAAATTAAGTAATACGATATATAATCCGACCTATAAATATATCAGCAAATATTCAGCCAGAAAAATGGTGAACGGCTGCACAACATCTACCCTGCCATAGTGGAAATTAAAAACTGCGATAAACATCCTAAAAACCACCCATCCTGAAAATCTTACTCACGATTAACCTTTATTAACCTCTCTGCGCCCAAAAATAAATGGTAAACTGCCAACTTTTGTTATTTTTGTCGCTCTCTAATAATATATCATGAACTATCGTAAAATCAATAACATCACAGGTTGGATCACCGGTGCAATCGCTTTTATTGTTTATTTAAAAACTATGGAGCCCACCGTTAGCTTTTGGGACTGTGGCGAATTCCTCTCCTGTGCATACAAACTGGAAGTAGGCCACTCACCGGGGGCGCCATTCTTCATGATGATGCAGCGCGTATGCTCACTATTTGCACCGGGCAGCACTGCCACCGGCGCGGCATCTGTAAGTACGCTGGGCACTGTTGGCGCAGCAACCATGATCAACGCATTTTCTGCGCTCACCAGCGCACTGTCGATACTCTTCCTTTTCTGGACTATCTCCCATTTCGCTAAAAAGCTCGTAGTTGAAGGCAAAGCTGAGCCGGATAACAACCAGATCACTGTTATTATGGGTGCAGCCCTGGTTGGCGCACTGGCTTACACTTTCTCAGATACATTCTGGTTTTCAGCAGTTGAGGCGGAAGTATATGGTACTTCTTCTTTCTTTACAGCCATTACCTTCTGGGCGGTGCTCAAGTGGGAAGACGTAGCAGATAATAAACATGCCGACAGGTGGCTGGTGCTCATCGCCTATCTCGTAGGTGTATCCGTATGTGTTCACCTGCTCAACCTTCTTACTATTCCGGCGGTAGCAATGGTCTATTATTTCAGGCGCTACCAGGCTACATGGCTGGGAACCATACTGGCTTTTATAGTTGGCTGTGTCGTACTTGGTTTTGTTCAGTTTGGTGTTATACAGTATATTCCCCGGCTGGCATCTGTTTTTGATGTTGCCTTCACAAATAATTTCGGAGCTTCGTTTGACACCGGCGCCGTTTTCTTCCTGGTGCTTGTTACGGCTGTACTTGTTTTTCTGTTGTTCCTTGCCAAAAAGAAATCGTGGCCCGCACTGCACACCAGCACATTGTGCATTATATTTATAATTATAGGATATTCAGCTTACTTTTCAGCCATTATCCGTTCCCGTGCCGATGTTCCGATCGACATGACAAACCCCGACAACCCCATCAGCTTCCTTGATTATGTGGACCGGGAGCAGTTTGGCTCGCAGCCACTGTTCTTCGGCCAGTATTACAATAGCAACTATACTGAACTGGATACATCTAAGAAACTATACGCCCAAAACAAAATAAATGGGAAAGATGTATACGAAACAGTTGGTAAGAAAATGGAGGCTATCTATGGTACCGATCAGAACGGAGTTAGCCAAAGCCATTTCTTCCCTCGTATCTATGATGGTAACGACCCCGGACACGTAAGGTTTTACAAGAGCTTCCTGGGGCTGGATGACAAAGACGAGCCCGGCTTCAGCGATAATATGAAGTATTTCTTCGGCTACCAGATGAACTGGATGTGGTGGCGCTTCTTCATGTGGAACTTCGCTGGCCGCCAGAATGACGTGGAAGGCCAGTGCGACCCGCAGCGTGGCAACTGGATTTCCGGTATCACTTTTATTGACCAGATGAGGGGCCTCGGTGATTCAGACAAGATGGGCTCCGGTTTAAGTGACAATGATGCACATAATAAGTTATACTTCCTGCCATTTATACTTGGCGTCCTTGGCCTGGTGTTCCAGTTCAACAAGAACAAGAAAGACGGTATTGTTGTCATGACCATGTTCTTCTTCACAGGTGCGGCAATAGGTATCTATCTGAATATGCCGCCATTACAGCCCCGCGAACGTGATTACGCATTCGCAGGATGTACCTATACATTCGCTATATGGATAGGGCTTGGTGTGCTAATGGTGCATCAATGGTTCCGGAAGCTAACGCAAAGTCCTGCGGCTGCCTATGGCGCTATTGCCCTGTGCCTGGTTGCGGTACCAGCGCTTATGGCCAATGTAGAATGGAAAGACCACGACCGCTCTAAGAAAACCCTGGCCCGTGCAGTGGCCTTTAATACACTGTCTTGCTGTGCGCCAAATGCGGTGCTGTTCACCTTTGGTGATAACCAGACCTACCCGCTATGGTACATGCAGGAAGTGGAAGGATTCCGTAAAGACGTCCGTATCATCAATACCAGCCTGCTGGGCATTGATTGGTATATCGATCAGCTCAATTACAAGGTTAATGACGCAGACGCCGTACCCATGATCTGGAAAAGAGAAGATTACATAGGCGACAGGCACAACTACGTGCAGTATTATGATAATCCGGCTAAGAAGATACCGAAGGACCAGTTTTTCAATCTTAGCGAGGTTTGCAACTTCATTATCAGCAAAGACCCGCAGAATATGGCGGGCCGCAGAGGCGGAGATGAGGTGAATTACATTCCGCTGAAGAACTTCTTTGTACCATCACTTAGCAAGGAAGAGTTAGTAAAGAGAGGCCTCATAAACGCCGCCGATTCAAACCGCGTTGTTTCTGAAATGAAGTGGGCTTATCCTAAGTCTGCGGCACAGAAAGGCGACCTGGCTATATTGAATATCATTGCAGCAGTTGCAAATGAAGGCTGGCAGCGCCCGCTGTATTTCGATGCAGGTCTGCGCACAGGCGATTATGGTGGCACCGGCTATTACCTCCATATGGAAGGACTGGTTTACCGCCTTATGCCATTTAAGTACAATGACTCGGTGAAAGTGAACGCCCAGGTATTGGGAAGCATCAACACCCAGAAGGGTTATGATATGTTCATGAACAAATTCATCTGGGGCGGCGCCGAAAGGAACGACGTTTATTTTGATGAGCCTAACCGCCATGAGTTTGTGACCTACCGTATGGATGGTGCATTCCTGGCCAACCAGCTCGCAGCCGACGGTCAGAAAGACAAGGCAGTACAGGTACTGGATAAGGTGATGGCAGGCATCACAGAACACTCTTACTCATACGATTATACAGGCTACTTCATTGCAGCTTCCTACTACAGGGCTGGTGCCCTGGCCAAGGCCGACAGCCTGAGCAGCAAAATAATGCGCAATGCAGATGTGGACCTGGCTTGGTGGGCTACCCTGCCCGATGGCAGCAAGATGGCGCAGAACGATGACGTAAGGCAGCAATTCCAGATCATGCAGTCGCTCGCGCAAATGGCTTCGCAAAATGGCGATGCAGCCACCGCAAAGTCACTGGCAAACAGGATAGTAGGCCACGCAGAAAACTACGTGAGCTGGGTTGGTGGCCTTTCTGCGGAAAGCAGGGGGGCTATGGCTGATGATGTAAAACAAAAATTCTATGTCATGCAGTCGCTCGCGCAAATGGAAGCCATGTCTGGCGACACCACATCTGCAAAACAAATAGGTATGAAGATGCAGAACCTTGCCCCTAAAGTAAGGGAGCTGCTCAATACCAAAAACAGCGGTGGAGGCCCCCAGCAGCAACAAGATGATGAACAATAAAATAACGAATTGAAATACGAATACCCTCGCAAGTGCGGGGGTATTTTTTTTGCATCTTACATAGGGGCTGTAAATTTTCAGCCCCTGCGTAGCGCACCGCCACCACCAATGGCAAATGCTCACTCACTACGATTCAACCTACGGCGTTTTATCTTATCATGCAGTACAACACTAAGCCATGGGGTAACAAGATTCCCGCTGAGGCCGGACTGGTAATGGTAAATATTATTACTTTGTTCTTCAACAGTGACATAATACGTATTGTATCCAGACAACAACAATGTGTATTGTATATTCAATTCCAGCGTCACATAGAAGTCTTTGTCAGTCTGCCCACCGAAACACCAGGCCACTCCTAAATTCATTTCAGGGAATAGCTTCCTGATATTTGCGGTGGAATCAATGGTAGTTTCCCTGATTTGGTTGCCGCTGGGAGCAGTACCCGTTGCCATACAGTAACATAAACCAATTCCCCCGCTGATCAACCAATGTCTGCCATTTGAAATATCTGGTATAAAATGCTCCGACACAACGGCCCTAAACTGGTTTACATTAAGAGCGGCTATATTATTCCCGGATTCTTGTAGTGGTAATCTTACCCGGTCATACCCTATCGCCAGTCCTGGGAAGAACTGCAGGTCTTCAGGCTCATAGGATACCTCCACATGCCCGCCAAAACTTAACTGCCCCGAATTAAGAATTTTACTCCTTGCCAGAACCTCAGGATAACCTAATCCGCCACCGGAGGCTATTTCTATTTGCGCTTGACAAATAGTGGAAAAACAAAAAAATAATGCATTCAACGAGCACACATATTTTGTCATACTCTTCAGTAAACGGTTTTATTATCTTTTTGTTGCAAAACACGAATTGTGCTTTATTGACAAAGCACTATACTTGTTTGTCATGCTGAGGCACGAAGCATCTTTGCTCACGCATACGCCGTCCTTATCGACGCGTGAACACCCCCACTTACCTGCATCACCATTGCAGATTTAAAAAATCCCACTTTGGATTAACGCTCGTTATCAGCGTTTCCTTCTTAGCCCTTGTCCAGCCCTTTATTTCCTTTTCACGGGCAATAGCATCCTGGATGTATTGAAACCGTTTTACATAAAGAACATAAATGCAATTATACTTACCCGCAAAAGTTCTCTTTTCTCCATATGCATCAGCTTTATGTTGTTCAAGCCGGTTCTCTATGGAGTTGGTAACACCAGCATAGAAAACATTTTTGTTTACATTAGTGATGATGTAAACGTAGTAATTATGAGTACCTAATGCCTTCATATGTTTTTAGCATCATACTTGAGCATACAAATTAAACAACTTTCACATTGCATACAGATGCTTCGTGCCTGCCAATGACAAATATTTTAGGTACATAATAATCAATGTATTTTGTGCCCATCAGAATTTACCCCGTGCGAGTATAGATGCTTCCTGCGTCAGCATGACAAAACGTATAGTGTAACTTTCCTTAAGTGTTGGCGCTGTCATTTTCAAAGAGCTTTTGCGCAACAAATTGTTTACTCAGTATGAAAAACGCAAGTAATTCAAATGCAGAAATAGAATACGGTCTCTAGCTAGCCGGAATTTGCAAGCGCATTTAAAATGAAAAAACTGTCTCCTATTACGCCGGAAACATTAATTTTAACCCGTGAAAAAAATAACCGTTTACCATTTCATCTTCCTGGTGTCGCTATCCGCTTTTGCGCTCCAGTCTTGCAAAAAAAAGAAAGCAGAAGCAGACCAGTATGCTGATGTTAAAGGCCATTACTTTTCCGTGAGACAGTTCACCCTTGATGAGTGGCAAACCTTTCATGGTTCTGCGTTTACAATTTTAAAAACTGTGCGCGAGGACAAGAAAAAAGCAGACAGCAGCTATACCACTTCCGATACGCTCAACTGGGGCAATATATTCAAAACCTTTTTTGAAACGGAGATCAGCGACCGGAAATACCTCGGCAAATACACATACAACCAGTTTGAAGACAACGAAGAAGGCTCCCGGAACTTCTATTACAAAGCGAATGACGACGAGATGTTCACCCAAAAACTGCTGATAACGGTAGATCAGGTTAACAACAAGATAAAGGGCATTTACATTGAGACATTCAAGAAAACATTGTGGGGTGAGACAAAACAAAATCTATACTACAACCCCATGAAAACCATCCAGATCCAAACGGATGAAAAACCCATGGTTGGCGCCCGGAAATACAAAGTGGTACAATATTATTTTATGCTGTAAGTGTGCATCTACACCTTGCCCATTACATAGATATTCTGCATAGTAGGCGTCGGGCTTCCACCCTCTTTTTCAAGTGATATTGCAAATGCCTGCCCATCAGTAACAGGCTTTGTAACTTTTTGCATTGCCGGCGTATTGGCAATACTATTAGGCAGCACACCCATATCTACGGGCTTGCCGTTTTCCATTACCCATAGCTGGTACTGCATTCCTTTAGGAGGCGCTGGCAGCCCATCTACACTTACATAGGCTTCGCCCTTATTCTTGCTCCAGTAGAGTGTTGCAGCCATGGGGTGCCCAGGTTGTACGGTGTGCATCACTATTGTCTGCATACCTGTATCTGCCATCATGGTTTTGTTTTTCTGGTAGTCTGTCAGCAATTCTGCAACATCTTTCTGCTGGTGCTCCAGCACAAACACTTTGCCGCTAAGAGCCGCAACATCAGATTTAGAATTTTCTTTGCCCATCCACAGAAAGCCATTTAGCAAAACGCTCCCCACTAATCCTGCCCACAGTGCCGCATACTGCCATTTCATTGGCTTCCGGTATTCTGGCTGAAAAGGTATTGTCCTGGGCGTATTAACCTGCCGGCTACCGATGTTACCAGTCTGAGGTGAAGCATATTGCAGGGCACTCCATATTTTTTCTTCAGTGCTTGCCGGGGGAACCATAGCCAATTTAGTTGCAAACATTTGCATGGTTGTTTCTATCCGCGCCATTTCTTCAGCCAGCTCAGTATACATAGCGACATCAGCCTCCACCTGTCCCGCCTCGTTCGCAGAGAGCGCTCCAAGTATATAAGCTTCTAAAATGCCCGATTCTATGTATTCCCTTGTGTTCACTTTAATTGCTGAATATTTCCCTTAATTGTTTAATAGCATGACGCATACGGGTCTTTACCGTGCCAAGAGGTATTTCAAGTGTTTTTGATATTTCGTCCAGTGTATATCCCTTAAAATAAGCAAGGCAAATGATCGTTTCATATTCCGGTTTCAGGCCGGCAACCATTTTACGCAGGCCTATAGTATCCGTAGCCTGCTCCGTTTTCATCCCCTGCTGCAGGTTATTTACGATATCTTCACCCGTTTGGATTTTACCCTTCATTATCTCCCCTTTCGAGCGCAGCTTATCTATGCTGGCATTACGGGCTATATTGATCATCCAGGTATAAAGGCGGCCTTTTTGCGGACTGTACTGGTCTATATTGTTCCATATCTTTACAAACACGTCCTGGAGTACATCCTCTGCTGTTTGCTCATCATAAACAACTTTATTGATAACACCATACAATACCGCTCCATACTGTCGGTACAGGTAGTTGAAGCCCTCCCTGCTCTGCTGTTTTAGCAGCAGTATCAGTTCTTCTTCATTATATATGGTTGTTGTAGAAGGCAACTGTTAAAAGTGTGTGTTAGATAATGTATTGGCTCAATAAAATATCATGCCACGCATTCAAATATATAAAGTAAACCTTGAACTGCAAAGTAATCTAGCGTGGGAACAGCATCCTGTAGTCAGTCTTCACCTTGCCGGCGCTTATATCGTCCAGCTTTTTCTTGATGAGCCGCTTCTTCAATTGCGAGAGATAATCAATAAACAACTTACCCTCGATGTGGTCATACTCATGCTGGATGACACGGGCAGTAATACCATGAAATTCCTGCTCATGCTGCACAAAATTCTCATCCATGTAGCTGATGCGCACCTTACTGGTGCGCTGAATATCTTCGCGCACCTTGGGAATGCTGAGGCAGCCTTCGTTATAAGCCCACATATTTCCGGTTTCCTCTATTTTGCGGGCATTAATGAATACCTGCTTTACCGGTTTTTCGTTGGGATATTTTCGCTTGTCCTCGTCATTAAAATCTTCCACTATCTGCAGCGTATCTATAATGAACAACCGGATCGGCTTGTTGATCTGAGGAGCAGCAAGCCCTACCCCGTTACTGTTATAGACTGTATCCCACATATCTGCCAACAGCTTTTTAAGCTCCGGATATTCGGGGGTAATATCATCACATACTTTACGCAATACGGGGCTACCATATGCTACAACCGGAAGGATCATTTATTAGCTTTGGTTAAAGTCGGCAAAGGTAAGGGATTTTATATTTTATACATTGATTTGCAAACAATAGAACCACATACGAATTTTATCTTTTGCAGCGTTATACCAATATACAATCGCACTCCACTGGCTATTTTTCAATACCGGATCATGAAAAGACTTCTTTTGCTCGCTGTAATTATGTTTACTGCGCACTACTTTATCTCCTGTTCCTGCCACGGGCTCGTTCAGTGCGGCGCGGGCAGCCTGGTCTTTCGGACTGTAGGCTTTACTATGACAGACATAGACTCTATATTGCTTGTGTCCTATCAGGCAGATGGCAATTTTGATAAAGTCATAGATACGCAGAAAATGTACGCCGATAACGGCGGATATGGACTAAGTCACGATACTTGCTACCTCGATGTCGCTGCACCATACGGCTATGACTATAAGATCATTTTCCCAACTGTGGGGGTAACTTACAATATCTCCCAGATGCAGGTATCAGGGCCTTCATCGGAGGATTTTCCCTATAAATGCGAGGAGGGTTCGCCGCAGCAGTCATGCTTCCGGAGTGTCTCTTCATTCAATCTTAACGGGCAAGCATATGCTCCCGGTAATTCAGTTTTTACTATTGTCAGGTAGCGCTCATAATTTGAGAAGCTATCTATTGTAGTTTCTTTTTTATCTGGCTTAAAAGTTCCGCACGGTTGGCTGTAGCAGCAGCTACGAAATCTTTGTCTGCGGCGGTTTTTTTATCATATTTAGCGCTCCAAACGATTATTTCCACCAGCAATGGCGCAAGGTCTGCCCCTTTTTTAGTCAGCTGGTACAGCCATTTGGAACCATGCGCCGGGTCTGGTTTCTTTGAGATGATATTGTTTTGCTCAAGTATTTGCAGCCTGTCGGCAAGTATGTTGGTTGCAATCTTCTCTTCCGAAGTAAGAAACTCACCATAGTGGCTTTTACCCTTGAACATCAGGTCCCGTATGATAAGCAGCGCCCACCGGTCGCCAAATATCTCCATAGCGTAGTTAATAGGGCAATCCGATTTTCGTACTGACTTTGCCATGCTGTAAAAATAATAAATAAACTACTTGCAAAACACAAGTAGTTTTATATTTTTGCACTTGCAATTCGCAAGCACTAAAATTATATAATTATGGCAACCATAAAAAACGAGATAACGATAAATGCCCCTATTGAAAAGATATGGAGCATAATGTCAGATGTGTCGATGCTGGAAAAGTATGATCCAACTGTAAAAAGATCGCTGCTTATATCACCACAAAAAACCGGCATTGGCGCAAAGCGAAAAGTGGAGATGCTGGACGGCAAAAACTGGTTTGAGGAAACTACCACCGTTTTCAAAGAAAATGAAGCACTGGAGTTTCAGCTTACAGCCTGTTCATTTCCTATTAAAAGTCTGGAGCATACCTACAGTTTTCGCATTGCCGGACCACAAATAACCGTGTTCCAGGTAATGAAATACCAGGTTAAGTTCGGGCCACTAGGCAAACTTATGGATGCACTGATGATACGCAAACAAAGTGATGCGGGAATTAAGAAATTCTTTGCAGGGCTAAAAGAATACTCGGAAAAACGCTAATTTGCTTCCATGGCTTTTAATGAAAAACTCGCGGACAGAATACGTGAAGCGATCGTGGATGTTCCCAAAGTGGAAGAGAAATTCATGTTCGGCGGTGTATGTTTTATGGTTGACGGCAAGATGTGCATTGGTGTTGTAAAGGACGAAATGATGTGCCGCATAGACCCGGAGCTGGATGACATCGTTCTGGAAAAAACAGGCTGCCGCAAAATGGACTTTACCCACAAACCAATGAAGGGTTATGTATATGTGAGCGAAGAAGGAATGAAAAAGAAAAAAGACTTCGACTACTGGGTGAGCCTTTGCCTGGAGTTTAATTCAAAAGCCAAAGCGAGTAAAAAGAAAAAGAAGTGAGTTACAATACAGATACCGGGCATTTCACATCATGATAAAAAAGAAATTGCCAGCCCTCCCTCTTGCCCTGTTCTGCATACTGCTCGCGTAATGCCATTGCCTTCTTGCCATCGAAATCATACTTGGCTACATACTTCATCTTCATTTGCTTTAGTTGCGGCGCCTCGTCCCCGCCAAAGAATATTTTGTCCTCACCATCGTCTATCAGATATACAATATGCTGGGGACAATGCCCCCCTGAATGCGTGAAGCGGATATAGCCATCTATCAGCCCTTGCTCACCATCCAGCCACTTCACCTGGTTAGTTGCCAGCAATGGCTCTACATCCTCGGGGTGGTAAGATGGGTAACCTGTGCTTAATGCGAAATCTGCTTCTGCCCTATATATATGATAGTCCGCATTGGGGAAAGTTGTTTTTACAAGCCCGTTATTATCTTTAAACACAAGGCAGCCCGCATGGTCTTTATGCAGGTGAGACAGCAGCACCTTTGTCACTGCTGCGGGTTCACAACCATGCTGCCGCAGGTTATCATGTATTTGAAGCACCCCATCGCTATTATTAAAACCCAGGCCCGTATCCAGCACGATCACATCCTTATCAGTTACGACAAGAAATGGCTGCACCTCCACCAGCAAAGATCCCGTTGGCCGGTCATTCAGCTCATCTTTTCCCAGGCTGAAGGGAACAAATTGCTTATCATGCCCAACCGTAAAAACCCCTTCTGATAATGGATAAATTGATGCCATGGGGACAAAGTTAACCCCCGGCCCCTAAAGGGGAGCACTTTGTGAATATATTTTCAACTAAGGATCTTTGCTCAAAAATAATTTTGCTCATTATAGTTCCTATGCTCATTATTTTTTTGATGAAGCTAAATGGATGGTTCCCCTTTAGGACAACATTTCGCCTTTTCTGCCGTTTTTCGCTTTTACCTAAATTAGCCTTAAATCCTTTACTGGTAAGCGTTTCAAGATACAGCGGAATTAAAGCCCGTAAAGCAAAATTAAGTCGTTCCGTCCCCTGTGCCGTCCCCTTTTGTTGATTTAAACACGTACCTTCGAGGCTCAAAATCTTCAAATTATGGCCAGTAGCACACTCGTTTTAAAAGAACCAAAAGCAGAATCACCAACCCTCATTTATCTGCTATTCCGGTTCAGCAACCAACGTTTAAAATACTCTACCGGGCAAAAAATTCATCCTAAGTTCTGGAACGAAGATAGTCAAACAGTAAGAAATACACGGGCATTTTCCGGGGCTGCCGAATTGAATACTTTGCTAAAAAATCGCATGGCCGTGGCGCACGACATTTACCGCACCCTGATTAATGATAAACAAATCCCAAGCCTAAAGAATATAAAAAACGGTCTTGACGAAGTTTTTAAAATACCATTAGAAAATAGTAGCCCCAAAGATTTTATGGGATTTATTGACCACTTTATTAGTAATACTACAAAAAGTCCCTCCACCAAAAAACAGTACAACCACACTTTTAAAATGATAAAAGACTTTCAAGAAGAAAAGAGATGCGCTCTAACTTTTGATAGTATTGATTTAGATTTTTACGACAAATTCACCGCCTACCTTGAAAATGAGGGATATTTGGAATATAAATCGAAAATACAACTCTATTTGTACGCTACTATAATTACGTTTAAATATGTTCAAAAAGCAATCACAACTTTATTTACCAAACTAAGCACTATTTTTACCCCATGTAGAGACAAAAAAGAAACTGAAAATTGACATAATTAGCGTTAGCTAAATCGGGCAAAGAAAAACTGGTAATTTTTAAAGCAACCTGAGAATAGTTGAACGCTCACGCAACGGCGTGGGCTTCGGTTATTCGGGTTGCAGGTATACCAGTACCTTCTTTGCCTGTGGCTGAATGTCCCACGCTGGTTATTTAGACACATTCGCGTTCCGGGGCATTGGCGAAAACAATACGAAAAAAATGGCAAGGTTCTTAACCGGGAATAATCTAAACGCAGAGATAGAGAATATTTTTAGAGATGCGGCAAGTATGCTAATATTAATTTCACCCTTTATTAAATTACATGATCGTTATAAAGCTTCTCTTCTCTCTCATAAAGAAAACGACAAGCTTGCAATGATTGTAATTTTTGGAAAGAATGAAGAAAATTTAAGCCGGAGCATGTCCCTGGACGATCTAAATTTTTTCAAGCAATTCCCGAACATTGAGATAAAGTATGAAAAAAGGTTGCACGCTAAATACTATGCAAATGAATTTGCAGCTATAATTACGTCTATGAATCTTTATAGTTTCTCGCAAGACAATAATATTGAAGTTGGTGTTTTAGCTGAATATTCTTTATTTGGCAATAATTCACTTGATGCGGATGCGGAAAAATATTTCTCGGAGGTAATAAACCTCTCAGAACCGATTTTTAAAAAATCACCTCAATATGAAAACACGTTATTGGGTTTAAAGAAAAAATATTCTCAATCCAAAATAGAAATTGACAAAATTGCCGATTTCTTTTCTGATAGGCCGGATAAAAATAATGTTGTAAAAAATAATGTTCAAAACCAAAAGCAAACTGGCTTTTGTATTCGAACTGCGGCATCAATACCTTTCAATAAGGACAAGCCGCTAAGCCCGGACGCTTATAAACAGTGGAATAAAAACCCGAATAACCCTGAAAATTTTTGCCATTTTTCGGGTGAACGCTCAAACGGAGAAACGAGTGTAGCAAAACCAATTCTTTATAAAAATTGGAAAAAAGCATCAGAAATATTCGGGTTAAAGTCCTAACTCTATAGCGCCGCAGGCAATCAAATAGCCTCCCGCCTCGGGCAATTAACCTTACTATGAAACACCTATCTGGGAGTCCGCCACCGGACTGTCCCGCCGTGACAAGACGGCTATCTAATAAACGGGCGTATGCCCAAGTAAATACCTACTGAATCCATTTGAGATAGGCTGATTTGTTCGTAGTTTTAAAGATGGAAAACATATACACGGAACAAAATAAAATTAACTGCTTATCTGCTTTAGGTGAGTGGTTTTTTAGGGGTTATTATGTCGTTGAGCGGCACTGGAGTTGTTACCATTGCTTGCTGAATCATCCGATAGAATAGTTTGCCTCGGTAGGTTGACATCTTTCTATTAAACCG
>CAIRTW010000037.1 GCA_903881585.1 uncultured Bacteroidota bacterium
CAATGAATTTTAAACGAGCGATAAACCTCTGGCGTACAGAGGCAATTAGAAGTTGGCAACTCATTTGTAATCTCGTTACAGCTGTTTACGGTAATTTATTGTCTCAAAAAATGAAATCGACTTTTTGAGGTGCGACTAGCTACGGTTTAATGACAAGGGAAGGGAAATCGGCTATTGCCGGTGACGACCCAATGTGCCGGTTTTCGTATATTGAAGAGAATGGATACCAGCACATGAAAACCATTGGTTCTGGTAAAGACAAAAAAGTTGTTTTTGGTAATTATACCGCAACCCGTGATGGCCAATACTACGGTATCAGTCCTAACAAGTAAAATTGAAAATTAAACGAACAATTGCACAAATATCGGTGTAGTAAATGCTTTACACGCCTTTACTCATTCTTATCATAAGTCAGGCTGAATATTTCATCCTCGCTCATCAGCAGCCATGCCCTATCAATTTCTTCCTTGGTGAATTTTGTATGAAAGCAATAGGTCTGGTAATGCGTAGAGTCGGCACTAACGGTATAGGTGCAACCAAATGGCGCCTTTTTTGAAAAAGGCACATAATTGCAGATCAGCTGGCCTGATTTAAGCAGTATATTGACCTTGAAATTATTCCATTTCAAGCTATCTTTTGGCGATTTGTTGAAAATTGCCGCCCTGATGGATGTATATGCATCGAAGTCCTTGCCTTCATCATAGTGAGCTGTAGCCGGGTACAGTCCAAAAATGAAATTAATAGTGTTAGTCGCATTGTTGACCGCCTGGTAATAATAAGGGTACTTAACTTCCTGGCTAAACCCGGTAAGCGACACTAGCAATAAAAGAAAAGACGACAATTGTTTTTTAAGCATAATGAACCAAGTGGCCTTTTTAGGTATTATAATTAATAGGAATGGTACATCTAAAATTCCGCATTCTTCGGAGTCCTCGGGAACGGTATCACGTCCCTGATATTAGTCATGCCAGTCACAAATAACACCATACGCTCAAACCCCAGCCCAAAACCGGCATGAGGCACTGTGCCAAAGCGGCGGGTATCCAGGTACCAGAACATTTCATCAGCAGGTATGTGCATCTCCTTCATGCGCTGTGTCAGTTTATCCAGCCGCTCTTCTCTCTGCGAGCCACCTACTATCTCGCCTATGCCGGGAGCCAGTATGTCCATTGCCGCCACGGTCTTGCCATCATCATTCTGGCGCATATAGAAAGCCTTTATTTCCTTCGGATAGCCGGTCACGATCACCGGTTTCTTAAAGTGCTTTTCCACCAGGTAGCGCTCATGTTCGCTCTGCATGTCTATACCCCAGCTCACATCATACTGGAACTTTTTCTTTTTATAAGCAGGTGAATCAATAAGTATCTGGATCGCCTCGGTATAGGTGATGCGCTCAAATTTATTATTCAATACAAATTCCAGTTTTTCTATCAGCGGCATATCGCTGCGTTCGTTCATTGGCTTTTGTTTTTCTTCATCAACCAGTCGCTGTGCCAGGAATTCCAGGTCTTCGCGGTTATGCTCCAGGGCATATCCTACCACATATTTCAGCAGGTCCTCGGCGAGGTCCATGTTGTCGTATATATCATTGAATGCTACTTCCGGCTCTATCATCCAGAACTCTGCAAGGTGGCGGGCTGTATTCGAGTTCTCTGCACGGAACGTAGGCCCGAAGGTATAGACCTCGCTCAGCGCCATAGCGCCAAGCTCAGCTTCCAGCTGGCCACTCACGGTCAGGTTGGTAGCCCTCCCGAAAAAATCTTCTTTAAAGTTGATGCTGCCATCTTCATTATGCGGTGCATTGTCAAAGGGCAGGGTAGTTACCTTGAACATTTCACCGGCGCCCTCAGCATCAGATGCAGTGACTATTGGTGTATGCAGGTAAACAAAACCACGGTCGTTAAAGAACTTATGAATGGCATAGGCCAGTGTATGGCGCACCCTGAATATTGCCCCGAATGTATTTGTCCGGAAACGAAGATGCGCTATCTCGCGCAGGTACTCCAGGCTGGGCTTGTTCTTTAGCTGCAGCGGATACTGGTCGTTATCACATTCTCCCAGTATGGTTATGTTTTCAGCTTTTACTTCCACGCGCTGGCCCTTGCCCAGCGAGGGTATTACAATGCCGTCCACGCTCACTGACGCCCCCGTAGCAATACGTTTTATAATGGCTTCATCTGTACCCAGTTCCACCACTACCTGTATATTGCCAATGCACGAGCCATCGTTAATCGCAACGAATTGGTTGTTACGAAATGAGCGCACCCATCCTTTCACGTTTACCTTATAGTTGCTTGCTTCGTTTGCTAAAATGTCTTTGATCTTTGTGCGTTTCATTTGTTTGTTTATTGTCTCCTTTTCAGGGGTGTTATTTTCTATTCATTTACGCTTTGTAACACCGAAGGTGTGATATTATTATAGAATGCACATACCAGGTGATACAAACCCCGAAGGGGTGATATATTCACTAGTGCCATTCGTTATCCCTTACTAAAAAACAGGTACTTCACTGCCAATATCATTAAAAATCCCCCAAATATCCTTTTTAATGTGCTTTCGGGCAAATTCAATGCTACTTTACTCCCAAAATAGCTGCCCACAATAAAGGCGATACAGAGCACTCCGGCTATTTTAAAGTCCACATAGCCAGCTTTGTAATAGTTGATGACCGCGAATATACCTATAGGTGGCAGCAGCATCACCAGCGATGTACCCTGCGCCACTTTCTGGCTCACAGCAAAAATCAGCACCAATGCGGGTACTATTAATACACCGCCGCCAATGCCTACTACACTGCTCAGCATGCCCGCTGCCAGGCCTAAAGCCAGTAAGCCTATAATAGCTGTTGTGCTCATATTCATAACCATAAGTTTTGCCAAAAGTAATGAGTATATATTAAATTAGAGTTCGCTGTTAAACCATCGGTAATCAGGTTTGTCTATTACCCGCCGGAAAGGGTAGTTGCGTGTGAGGGGTGAAAATTATTTTTTTGAAAACTCCCAAGGAAATAGCCTGGATTTACGTCTATGTATAAGAGGCTTTCATGGCGCGGTTCAATACGAAGTAAGCTCAGAAGCAATAATTTTAATGTACCGGCGTTTTGAATTCGCCTGCCTTTTGGGGAAGTGTGAGAGAGAAAATGAAAGTTTAATGTGAAATGTTTACCCTTGTAGCCCTAAAAACCTATATTTGGAAATATTTTACCGCCAAAATTGTTTTTTTGGCGGGTACTTATATCTTTGCAAACGCACAAATTTTTTCTTTAACTAATATTCAGAAAACACAAAAACTAAAATCAGTATTATGGCAGACGTAAAAACGGCAGCAGCAAGACCATCAGCGCCACAGGGAAACGCAGCAGGCAAACCAAAGAATTCAAACAATTTTTTGGTAAATCTTATGATAGTAGGTGCATGTGTCTTGGTAGGCTACCTTACCTGGAAATTTGTGATGGGCAGTGGAAGTAACTTCCAGGACGTTGACAAAAAGCACGCGAAAGAAGGAAACTTCCTGGGCTTGATGTACCAGGGCGGTTTTGTGGTGCCTATTCTTCTGGCTACTTTGTTTACGCTCATTTCTTTCGTCATAGAGCGCACACTGACTATATTTAAAGCAAAAGGTAAAGTGGACGGTGGCGAATTTGTACGCAAAGTACAGTATCACCTTGCCAATAAAAACGTAGATGCCGCAATTGCTGAGTGCGACAAGCAGGCCGGTTCTGTAGGCAATGTAATGCGTGCGGGCCTTGTAAAATACCGCGAAATGACGACTAACAATGAGCTGGATACGGAGCAGAAAGTTTTGAGCATACAAAAAGAAATAGAAGAGGCTACTGCATTGGAATTGCCTATGCTGGAAAAGAACCTCGTGTTCCTGTCCACTATCGCTTCTTGCGCTACGCTCCTTGGCCTGTTCGGTACGGTACTTGGTATGATCCGTTCGTTCTCTGCCCTTGGTTCCAGCGGCGGCGGCGGCGATGCTACTGCACTTGCACAGGGTATCTCTGAGGCCCTTATCAATACAGCATTAGGTATCAGTACCTCATTTATCGCCATCGTTTCCTACAACTTCTTTACTACCATTATCGATGGGGTTACTTATGGTATAGACGAGAGCGGCTTTACACTTACTCAGAGCTTCGCTGCTAATTACAAATAATACAAATTGCCATAGCATAATGCCGCAATTGCATTGCGACATTATGCTATGAAATATGGTTTGTGGAATTTGAATGAATTTGTGTCTTATGAAGTAACCTGCGGTTTTTCCGTAAGATTTTTAATTTTTGACTAACTTTTTGAATTAATAAAATGCCTCACGCAAGTTTACCACGGAAAAGTACACACATCGACATGACCGCGATGTGTGATGTGGCGTTCCTGCTGCTCACGTTTTTCATGCTGGCAACCAAGTTCAAGCCACCTGAGCCGGTGGTGGTGTCTACGCCAAAATCTATTTCTGATATTCCTGTGCCCCATGGTGATATCGTTTTTCTCCTCACGGTAGATCCCAAAGGGCGGATATATGTAGCTGTGGACGACAGGCCTACACGTAAGTCCATTATTGAAATGGTGAATGCGGAAAAAAACCTGCAGTTGACGCCCCAGGAAATGGACGTTTTTAACGCGGACGGCTCTGAAGGTATTCCCTTCAGCCAGTTAAAGGCTTACCTCGATGCAGCGCCTGACCAGCAAAAAATGGATGAGGTAAATGCTCCCGGTATCCCGGCAGATACCGCAGTTTTAGCTCCAAACAATGAGCTGGCAGAATGGATAAAGGCCGCAAGGACAACCAATTCCAAGATAAGAATATGCATCAAAGCAGATGGCGCTGCCTCTTACCCCAGTGTTCAGAAGATCATAAAAACACTGGAAGGGTATAAAATATTCAAGTTCAACCTCATTACTGATCTAAAAGGAATACCTCCTGGTACGGCTGCGTATGAAGATGCGCACAGGCTGGACGTGAAAAAGTGATAGGCTGATAGGTTAAGAAATTAGCAGGCATGCAACTGCCGGCTGAAAATTGTAAACAGTAAAACTGATTTGTTATGGCAGAAATGGATACCTCGAGTGGCGGGGGGAAGAAAGGCCCCGGCGTCCAAAAAGGTAAAAAATTAAGTACACGTATTGATCTTACCCCTATGGTGGATCTTGGCTTTTTGTTGATCACATTCTTCATGTACACAACAACACTTGCCAAGCCAAAGACCATGGAGATCAATATGCCTTATAAGGACCCTTTGGATAAGGTAGAGCCTAATAAGATCAAGGAGAGTGTGGCCCTTACTATCCTGCTCAGCAAAAACCACCGCGTTTATTATTACGAGGGTATGGCCAGCGACCCTACCAAGCCACCTGATCTGAAAGTAACAAACTTTGCACAAAAAGGCGGCATACGCGATGAGATCATAGCCAAAAAGAAAATGGTTGATGATATGAAAAGAGCGGGAGGATTAGGTCCCAAAGATGAAATGACTGTGCTCATAAAGCCGGATACTTCCAGTGCATATGGAGATATGGTGAACATACTTGATGAAATGAACATAAGCGATATCAAGGTGTACGCCATTATTGATATTTCTGACGTTGACCAGGATTTTATTAAGAAGACGGAGGAAGCAAATGGCGGCAGATAGTTGCTTGTTTATGGAAATTTGTGAATAATTGAGTCTTAAATATGGAAGCCCAATATAATATTTACAGTCTGCTTTCTGCTTTTGGCTAAAAAAGATTTAAAATGGAAATTAATAAAATACTAAGCAGCGACTACATCGATATCATATTCGAAGGTCGTAATAAAGTTTACGGAGGATATGAGTTGCGTAAAAATTACCCCAAAAGGGTAATGATCGCATTGCTCGTGCTTGCCGGTATAGCGCTTATGGCAGTAGCTTATGCGCTTATCAATATGAATGTTCATATTGATAAAAAGCCAAAACCTGCACAAAAAGAGGTGGTGCTTGCAGAGTTACCACCAGTGGATCCTAAAAAATTACCACCACCGCCACCACCGCCTCCTCCGGTGAAGCCTACGGTAAAGTTTACGCCGCCCGTGATCAAGAGAGATGAGGAAGTAAAAGAAGAAGAAGTGCCGCCTCCGCAGAAGGAGATCACTGCATCTGGTCCAAAGGATGAGAAAGGTGATCCTAATGGTATCGACCCGGGTATTGTGGCGCCGCCCAGCAACGGTGTTGTAGCTGCGCCCGCGGCCCCAACCATTTTTAGCTATGTGGAGCAGCAGCCAGAGCCAAGCTTTGAGTTGACCTCTTATCTTACCAGTCACCTCCATTATCCCGATGCTGCCCGTGAGAGCAGTACAGAAGGGCGTGTTATAGTGAAGTTTGTAGTGAATGAAGATGGCGCGGTAAGCGATGTAACTATAGTACGCGGCATAGGCGGCGGCTGTGATGAAGAAGCAAAGCGTGTTGTGTCTTCAATGCCTAAATGGAAGCCAGGCAAACAAAACGGCAAGGCTGTAAAGGTTTATTTTACACTGCCTATCCAGTTCAAATTAGAGTAGTTTATCCCCGAATATTTGGAGTATTTTGTAGAGACGCAATCCATTGCGTCTCTACGTGTTTTGGGCAAGTGATGCGCTGCATGTGGGATAGCGTCCGAACGGCTCATAGCCCTGGCGTTAAGGGGCAAAGTCGAATTGGTATTAGGTTTAGGCTATCGCCAATGAGAGCACATGGTCATTCATAAAGTACCCGTCGCCTATATCTAGGGCTTGCTAAATAACCTTCCAATCCTTATCTGTTTTATCTTTCGGGAGATAAAACAGTATTTAGATGCAAGGAAAAATCGACAAA
>CAIRTW010000038.1 GCA_903881585.1 uncultured Bacteroidota bacterium
TGAAATAATAAAAGATTTCACCCTGGTTGATAAATACAGGTGCTATGAATTGTGGTATTTTGCTAAGAATATTGTGCCATTGGATGGTGACGTAATAGAGATTGGTGTGTGGAAAGGCGGCACTGGGGCCCTGATTGCTAAATCTTCCGAGTTTAATATTAATTCAAAGGTATACTTATGCGATACGTTTGAGGGCGTTGTTAAGGCTGGCGAGAATGACAGCAGATACAAAGGTGGCGAGCATGCAGATACAAATGAGGACATTGTAAGGGGATTGCTGGCAAAATTAGATGTATCAAATTTTACTATTCTGAAAGGTATTTTCCCTGATGATTTTAAGGAGCAAACTGAAAATAAGACGTTTAAATTCTGTCATATTGATGTAGACGTTTATAGTTCAGCAAAAGATATTTTTGATTTTATCTGGCCCCGCATTTGCGTAGGTGGGGTTGTTGTATTTGACGATTGTGGCTTTCACGGTTGTGATGGAGTTACAAAGTTATTTAACGAGATAGATGTGCCGAATGGTTTTAAAATTTATAATCTGAATGGACACGGTATTATAACAAAGAGCAGCCTATAGGCTGCTCTTTGTTCGGTTATTCCTCATTCAATAAACATATTTTACCTTTTTGCTAATGGATATTTCTGAAATTTTAAGTGAGAGCGTTTGTTTTGACAGAATTAAAAAAGAGGCCGATCTTTTATCCATCCTTTCTGTTAAGCATATTGTCATCTTCGGATGTGGCAACCTTGGTAAAAAAATCGGAGATTTTCTTTTATCAAAAGGGTATGGTATTTCAGCATACTCAGACAATAATGAATCAAAGTGGGGTAGTGAGCTTAATAGGGTTACTATTATTTCTCCGGCTGCCGCTGCTGCGCAATATGGCAAGGATGCAGTATTTATAGTTTGCATATGGTCTCCTGAGCGTTCCTATAAGCAATTTAAGAACCAGCTAATTGATCTCGGTGTAAACAATATAATTCATGCAGCATTGATCATGCGTTTGTTCCCTGCAGAATTATTGCCGTATTATCATTTTCAGTTGCCCGGCTTCTTTTTCGCGCACAAAAAGGAAATAAGAGAAGTTTATGATCTTTTGGCTGATGAAGAATCAAAAAGGCAATACCTCACACATATAGATTGCAGAATAAATTTGAATTTTGAAGGATTGCCGTTAGCAGATACTAATAATCAGTATTTCCCAGCTGATATTATTAAATTAAGCGAGAAAGAAATTTTCTTCGATGCAGGGGCTTATAATGGAGATACATTGCAGGACTTTTGCCACCGCACCGATTTTAAATATAACCGTTATATCGCGCTGGAGCCAGACCCGAAAAATAAACTGGATCTTGAAAAAAAGATACAGGAACTGAATGCAAAGAACATAGATGCATTCCCGTATGCCGTTGGGAAAGACAATTGCTTATTGAAATTTGACGCTACGGGTGGTGGCGGAGCAGGGATATCCCAGACGGGCACAATTGAAGTTGAATGTGTACGGGTCGATGATAAATTTTTTGAATCCGCGCCGAGCTTTATGAAGTTTGATATTGAAGGCGCTGAACTTGATGCACTGGCCGGAGCTCATAAAACCATTGAAGCATATAAGCCGGTTCTTGCAGTTTGTATTTATCATTTACCTGACGATCTTTGGACCATTCCGTTGTACATAAAGGAGAAATATCCATTTTATGACATTTTTGTAAGGACCCACCAATATGATGGGCTTGACTTTGTGTTGTACGCAATACCCCCAAAGGCATGAGTTTATCTGCGCTGATAAAGAAAGTATTTCATATCTCATTCATAAAATTTTTGTTTGTTGCGGGTATTAATACACTGTTTGGACTATCGCTGTATTATCTGATCGTTTTTTTGCTAAAAAATATCTACCTGTCGAATATTATCGCAAACATTATTGCAGTCCTGTTTAACTTTAAAACCTATGGCGCACTTGTTTTTAAGTCTAAAGACAACTCGAAATTATTTAGGTTTGTCGGAGTTTACGTTGTGAAAATTATTTTTGACAACCTGTGTATTAAAGGCCTTTCTCTTATTGGCGTTTCAAATGCCTATCTTGTCGGAGCAATAATCATATTGCCTGGGGCGTTGTTGTCTTTTATTCTATTGAGGAAGTTCGTTTTTAATGACCCTGCAACAGAAAATACCAATCAGTGACCGGCTGTTTTTTAAGAAAGTAAATGAAAAAAGCCGATCATTTCAGGCACGTCTTCCCCATTTTTTTCAAACAAATCCTGGATGTTTTTTCTGATCGACATTTCATGAATAAGCGAAGAGATAAGAATAGGGAATTTCTCTTTTCTATATTCTGAGACAAGTTCATCGCCAGGCATAATTTTGAATCCATTTATTTTCTTGCCCACGTTCATTCTGTTATTGTCAAATAACTTGTATTGCCTGTTGTTCTTAAAAAAATCAGTTTTTAATAGTTTAAACGCGAACTGCCCTATACCAAACAGTCCGACTGGTTTGTCTTCTGGTAAGGCGGCAATAGTTGCTTTTATTTGATCAAATATCTTGTTTGAATCATTAATATATTTGTCAATTCGCTTCCTTACTGCATTATCAAACTTCATTGAAAACACTTCTGCGCTGTGTTTGTTTTCTTTTCTGAACAAGCCATATACAGCATGGTAATCCTGTTCGGATGCTGTCTTCATGATCTTGTCTGCTGTGATGAGTTTCGCATAACCGAATGAATTCATTAAGTTTTGAAATGCAGTTTCTGTAAAATGATTGATATGTTCAGCATTGAATTCCTGTAGCGGTGCATGTATCACCTCATAATAATAATCAGCATTCGGGCATTCAATATAGACGAGACCATCCATGTTAAGCAAGTTATCAATGATAGTTATTGCTTTTTTTACGTCAAGCAAATGCTCCAGCACATGGGTCGAAATAACTACATCGAATTTCCCGACACTTTCAGGGATGTCATAAAGCGAATACTGATAACATTCGCAGCCTACATGCTCACTGGTAATTTGAACACATGCCGATGAAGGGTCGATACCAACAATGTTGCTGTAACCGAGATCCAGCAATTCTTTCAGTAACCCTCCGTTGGAACAACCAAGGTCAACGATCCTTGAATTTTTATCAGTAACGTGCTTGCTGATAAATTGGGCGGTAACAGAAAGCCTTTTTTTATCATTTTCAGTAAAGCCACCGCCGGTTGCCAGTATCTTATCCTCATACTTAGACAGGTCTGTATAGTAGATGTCAAGGTCACTTTGCGTTACTGGGGTATTAGCATAAATTAAGCCGCAATTGGTGCATTGTACCACATCATAGCCACCGTTCATCGGGTGCCCGTCAAACAGCTCGAAATCGATTTTAATAATAAACTCGTTGGTTGTGGAATCACAAACCGGACAAATACGTGCAGAACTTATTTTGTTCATTTATGCTTGTTTAAACTTTTAAAGCTGTGTAAATAAGTTACTAACAGAGCTTTTTCAGGAGTCTAAATGTAAAATTTTTTCCTGACTTAATGCTTCGCCAAAAATATTTGCAATGTAAGTGGCAAACCATAGGATAAGCAATCTCTTTTGTTGACCTATAGAATTTAAAAAACCTTAAAAGCCAAGCCTCTAAGGTTTCTTGATTAATGTCGCAGACTGAAAATTATCTGTCTAAGCTGAACCGTATTGCTTCATTTACATTATCATTTCTTAATTTAATAATGTAGAGGCCATTCGCAATATTATTGTTCAAAACGATCTCACTGTTAATTGAACCATTGCTCACAGGTAAGACATCTGAGTAGATTTTTCTTCCGGTCATATCCATAATGTCGATGGTAACATTTCCAATGGCGGCTACTCCGGGCAAGTTTCCTCTCACTGTAATTTCGCCTTTGCTTGGATTCGGTATTACTGAAATAGTATTGCCATTAGACACACTTTGAACACCAACAGATGAGTGGACAGTCACAGTGTAGGTGGAACTCCCACACATGTTCGTAAAAGTAATGACTGCTGTGCCAATAGAGACGCCAGTGACAACTCCTGTACTGGAACCCACAGTTGCAATTGACGGGGAACCGCTGCTCCATGTGCCACCGCCCAATGCGATGCTCAAATTTATTGACCAGCCAGTACCTATTGTCATTGGCCCGTTAATGGCTGGCATCCCTGTAAAATAGGTGACTTTGCGAACAACATTATTCATTGCATCGCCAATATATAGATTACCACAATCATCAAACGTTAAGCCCCATGGCTGGTTCAGCTCTGCTGAAGTAGCAAGCCCGAGATCTCCCATATAACCACTGACACCATTACCTACTGCTGTATAAATTACTCCTGTTGAATCTACTCTCCTGATCCGGTTATTGTAGGAGTCACAAATAAATAATCTCCCTGAATAGTCAAAGACAGTATTGGAGGGGTTGTTTAATTCTGATGCAGTTGCCGGGATGCCATCAGAGCTATATCCTTGTACGCCATTGCCGGCAAATGTTGTAACAATTCCAGCCATATCAATTTTGCGAACAAGTTGATTAGATTGGTCAATCACATAAAGATTGCCAGCTTTATCAAAATCAAGATGGCCAAGACCGTCAAATGTAGCGGCAGTTGCAGGCCCATTATCACCACTGTAGCCTTGTGCACCAGTACCTGCTATGGAAGTAATCATTCCTAGCGTCTTAACTACACGCAGACGCTCATTGAAAATGTCTGCTATATATAGCTTGCCAGAATCGTCAACAATTACACAAGTAGGGTTATTCAACATAGCTGACGTCGCAGGTATATTTTCCCCATTGTAACCAGCGGTTCCTGTACCGGCTACGGTGGTAATGATACCGGATGTATCGATTTTGCGTATGGCGCTGTTATACTGATCTGCAACGTAAAGGTTACCATATTTGTCCGTAGAAAGCCCATTAGGCCCATTGAACATAGCACTCAACGCACTTCCATTATCTCCTCCATATCCTGGAGTACCTGTGCCGGCAAATGTTTTAATGATACCGGATGTATCGATTTTACGGATCACATTATTATAATAATCAGTAAAGTAAGTATTGCCATAATGATCAACAACAATATGCGCCGGACCGTCTAAAGTCGCGTTGGTAGCAGCATATCCATCTCCGGTATATCCGGGTGTGTTATTGCCGGCTATTGTAGTTATTACTTGCGCAAACGCACTATTGCCAAGTACAATAGCTGCAAAAATCAGCATAATTTTTTTCATGGTCTTTATTGATTTATGGTTCTGAATAATTTATTTGGGTGTAAATTAATACTTTGCTGACTAATATTAGCGCTCCAAACTGAACCGCAACACTTTACTGATATCGCCAGCCCTAAGCCGGATGATGTAAATGCCATTAGCAATATTATTATTCAGATTTATGGAGCTATTAATTTCTCCGTTGTTTAATGGCAGTACATCAGAATAAATTACCCTTCCTGTCATGTCGATAATGTTTACCATCATTTCATTTGTACCGATCGAACTATTAAGGAATCCTGTGATTGAGATAGTACCTCTTGACGGGTTAGGGGCTACTGAAAACGATATTTCTTCGCTTGTATTTTGCACTGAAGTACTGTGAATTTGTTTTACTACTGTGATGGTATCAAAGGCCGTACCGCACATGTTGGTGTAGGTGATTATTACTGTTCCAGTATTGTGACCAGTAACAAGACCTGTAGTTGAGCCCACAGTGGCTATAGTTGTAGAACTGCTGCTCCAGGTGCCCCCCCAAGGCAGCTATATTTAAAGTTACAGGACTGCCTAAACCTACCATCGGTCCGCCGCTTATAGCAGGCATGCCCGAGAAATTCTCAACTTTCCTGACTGTATTATTGAATGCGTCTGCAATATAAAGGTTGCTGCATGCGACCGTTACTTCCCATGGTTGCGAAAATGTAGCTGATAGAGCAAGGCCGCCATCCCCGCTAAATCCTGAACCTCCAGTGCCCGCCACAGTAGAGATAATACCTGATGTGTTCACTTTCCGCACAACATTGTTGTAAGAATCATCAATAAATATATTGCCCGAGTCATCAGCAACTGCAGTAGATGGATAAAATAAAGTTGCTGCCGTAGCCGGGCCAAGATCACCGGTATAACCTATAGGGCCATGACCAGCTATCGTTGTGATTATACCCGAAGTGTCAACTTTACGAATGCAATTATTATACTGGTCCGTAATTAGCATATTGCCAGCAGCATCAAATTTCACGTCGGTAACAACATAAATTTGCGCAGCTGTGGCTGGGCCTCCGTCTCCGCTGTAGCCGGTGCCACCCGTACCGGCAACTGTGGAGATAATGCCTGAGGTATTTACCATCCTGACACGGTTATTATGATAGTCAGCAAGGAACAGATCGCCACTCTTGTTAAATGCAATTCTGCCTGCATCTATTCGCGCAGCCGTAGCCGGACCGCCATCACCGCTGAAGCCATCGCTGCCATTGCCGGCCACGGTGGAGATAACACCGGATGCATCCACTTTGCGAACAGCATAATTTCCATAATCGCAAAAGTATAGATTATCAGAACTGTCAAAAATCATTCCGCATGGTATATAGAGTTTCGCCGCGGTCGCTGGGCCGCCATCACCGGAATACCCCGCAGTTCCGGTGCCTACTACTGTAGTAATTATACCGGCTGCATTTATTTTGCGTATCCTGTTGTTGCCGTAATCAGTAAAATAAATGTTGCCGCTATGATCCAAGGCAACGTCTGCAGGGCGGTCTATTTTTGCCGCCGTTGCCGGCCCACCATCCCCGCTGTATCCGGCTATATGATTTCCCGCTATGGTAGTTATTATTTGTCCAAATGAGCTATATGCCAATAGCGTTGCTGCAATAAGTAACGATAATTTTTTCATGGTTTTATAGATTTAGTGTGTGATAATTACTACAAAGTTGCTGATTTTTAATATAAAAACAAAATATTTTATTTAAAGTTATTTCAAGGTATTTTCAGCACGAGCACAACAAGCCGGGCAACAATTATATAGGCGTAAAAATCAGAGCAAATGTGAGGATGAAAACGAGATATTTGTTTTCTCAATGTAACTGTAACAGTCAAATTTCGTTCTCCATTTCAATCATTACGCCTATTTTTACACACTTATGCCCGAACCATTCAAAGCAGGTTTTGTAAACATATTTGGTGCGCCCAATGCCGGTAAGTCCACCTTGCTGAACCTGTTGCTGGGTGAGCGGCTCGTTATTACCTCGCCAAAGGTGCAGACCACCCGCCACCGCATACTGGGTATTCTTACTGAGCCCACCTACCAGGTAGTATTTTCAGACACGCCCGGTATCATTGAGCCCAAGTACAAGCTCCACCAGAAAATGATGCTGCAGGTGAAGAGCGCCCTTGAAGATGCCGATGTAGCCATACTGATGCACGACATCACCCAGCCCATAGAAGACTTTGAAACCATAAGCAGCTCACTGAAGCTGAAAGTGCCGGTGATACTGCTGCTGAATAAAACCGACAAGGTAAAAGACAAAAGCACAGTAGAGACCGAGCTGAATAAGTACAAAGAACGCTATCCCAAATGGGAGATACTGGCAGTATCGGCACAAAAGAAAACCAATACCGAAAAGATACTGCCGTTGATACTGAAGGCACTTCCTGAGGGCTTTGCCTTTTACCCGGATGACAGCATATCAGACAGATCGGAGCGTTTTTTTGTAGCCGAGCTAATACGCGAGCAGATATTTTCGCTTTATGAAGAGGAGATACCATACCACACTGCTGTATTGATACAAGCCTTTGAAGAGAAAACAACACTGGACGTCATTAAGGCCGACATCATTGTAAGCCGCGAGACGCAGAAGATGATACTGCTGGGCAAGGGCGGCAGCATGATAAAGCAGCTCGGCATCAATTCACGTGTGGCCATTGAAGAATTCCTGCAGAAAAAGGTGCACCTGGAGCTGTTTGTAAAGGTGCGCCCCAAGTGGCGCGATAACGATAACTATCTGAAAGAGTATGGATACAATTGACGAGCGCCGCGCCATCATACAGCCCATAGCCAGGAGCTGGTACCCCCAGCAATTGGCCGCGCTCGATATGCTGCGCTTCGATCAATTGCACCCCATAATATCCGGCAACAAATGGTTCAAGCTGCGGCTAAACATCCGTCATGCTATAGATGGTGGGTTTAAAACGATCGTCACATTTGGCGGCGGCTATTCTAATCATCTTATTGCTACGGCCTATGCAGCAAAGATGTTTGGCATAAAGTCGATTGGTATAGTAAGGGGCCGCTACCATACTCTAACGGCAACTCTCGCCGATTGCCAGAACGCTGGCATGGAGCTCATTTTCGTGTCTAACGAAGAATATGAGCGCAAAGAAGACACCGACTGGATCCGGGAGCTGGCGTCGCACTTCGATGAGCTGTTTATTATACCCGAAGGTGGCGCTAACGAATGGGGCAGGGCAGGGGCGGGACTGATAGACAGATTCGTTAAGCAGGATTACACCCATATTGCGCTTTCTGTAGGCACCGGCACAACGCTGGCAGGACTAAGAAACAAACTGGATAGTAAACAACATATGCTAGGCTTCGTGCCGATGAAGCAAGGCACATACCTTAAAGACTATATAACAGAGCACCTGCACGCCGATAAAAACACCAACTGGCAACTATTCGACCACTGGCATTTGGGTGGCTTCGGCAAATGGAACGATGAGCTGCTGCACTTTATGAACGATTTTTACCGAACCACTAATATTCCCCTGGATATAGTCTATACCTCCAAAATGATGTTCGGCATCCGGCAATTACTGGCTGAGGGCTTCTTCGCTCCCGATGCAAGGGTGCTTTGCATACATACCGGCGGCTTGCAGGGAAATGTTTCGGTGAAGGATAAATTGGATTATTAAGATGTACCTTATTTTACCTTTCTTAATGACTTTATCCTTGATGGCTTCATAGCGCTATGTATGACACCAAGGATGACGATCTCCAATTGCATTACTTTATAAATGATCAACCATGACGAACAAACTGCCTGTCTGTATTGTTTAGCCTTGCTTTGAAGTTCTTCACATTCTTTAAACGCAAACGGATGACGTCCGATTCTATCAAATGTCTCAAAAATGCGGCTACCAATTTTCATCGCATTGCCCGGTTGATGGTTTTCAAATGCGATATACCCCACGATTTCATCAATATTCCTTAAAGCGTTGTGAGATATCCTTACCTGGTATGTTTGGCCAGTAGTTTCTTCTTTTTGCTCCATATTGATTTTGCTTCTTCGAGGCTAACGTTTGGCATTTCTTCTGCTTTCTTTATCCATTTCTGGAACTCATCGAGGTTTAATGGATCACCAGGAACGGCTGGGGAGCCGTTTGGAACTTCACCGACAATTTTGATAAAATGCCTTTCTTCCAGTTCATGCAGAGTTTTCATTGCAGAATCGTTTGTTATCGCGATCGTTAGTGTTTGCATCTTTCTACTCTTTTTATAAAGATAACAAAATTTCAGGCTAGTTTCATTCTCATTCAATTTCTGCTATTAGTCGGAAACAAGCATTATTTTGCATTTCATGACTCCTACTCCAAACAAAAGCAACCGCCTCACCCTCTATATTATCATTGCAATGATAGCCGGCATAGGATTGGGCTTTTTGCTCAATGGATATTTTGCGAGCAGGCCAACTGCTTCAAATGACAAGGTGCTTGAGCCGTTCTCTTTGCTGGCAGATATTTTCCTGAGACTCATTAAGATGATCGTTGCACCACTGGTATTCACCACACTTGTGGTGGGTGTGGCAAAGCAGGGTAACATTAAAACCGTTGGCCGTATTGGCGGAAAGACTATGCTGTGGTTCATTGGCGGGTCCTTTGTCAGCCTCACGCTGGGCATGTTGCTGGTCAATTTCTTTCAGCCCGGTGCCGGTATGCACTTACCTATACCCCCCGCATCGGCCGGGGCTGCAACGCCTGCATCGCTAAGCATTCGCGAGTTTATCACCCACATCTTTCCCACCAGCTTATTTGATGCTATGGCAAAGAACGAGATACTGCAGGTAGTAGTGTTCTCCCTGATCTTTGGTGTGGCCACTGCGGGCATGGGCGAGAAGGGCGAGATCGTTATCCGCGCACTTGATGCCGTGGCTCACGTTATTCTAAAGATGACCGGATACATTATGAACTTCGCGCCTGTTGCCGTGTTTGGCGCTATGACCGTAGTAATAGCCAGGCAAGGATTGGGCATATTGAGCACGTATTCAATGTTCATCGGAGAGTTTTATCTAGGGCTGTTTATACTGCTTGGCATCCTGTTATTTGCCACGTGGTTATTCATAAAGCGCAGAACTATCAGTCTGCTGCGGCATATCAAGGAGCCCGCGCTAGTGGCCTTCTCTACCAACAGCAGCGAAGCCGCCTTTCCCAAATTAATGGTGGAACTCGAGCGCTTTGGCTGCGATGAAAAGGTGGTGAGCTTTGTACTGCCGCTGGGCTATTCTTTCAACCTTGCGGGCTCTATGATGTACATGACCTTTGCGTCTTTGTTCATTGCCCAGTCATATGGTATTCATCTTGGCACTGGTACGCAGATCAGTATGCTGCTGGTGCTCATGCTTACCAGTAAGGGAATTGCCGGCGTACCAAGGGCATCCCTGGTTGTAGTGGCTGCAACCCTGGCTACTTTCAAAATACCAGAGGCTGGCCTTGCCCTTTTACTGGGTATTGATCCCTTGCTGGATATGGGCCGCGCATCTATGAATGTGATCGGCAACAGCGTGGCCACTGCTGTTGTGTGTAAATGGGAGAATTCGCTGAAGGATGATATTAATGCTTCTTTATCGCCCCGCTGATCGACTTGGTTACCAGCAACACCAGTATGCTTGTGCTAACAGCCAAGGCAGCCCAAACCGGCCATCCCGGTAATGCGGGCAGCACAAGGCCCTGGTCTTTGACCATAGATGAAGCTACGGCTTGCCCGATGATAGTTATTACCATAGAAACGATCACCGTCCCCAACACCATGGGCAGAAAGCGGCCTATCATAAAACGGCTGAGGTAGCGTGGCGAGTAACCAATTTGCAGCAAAAGTGTAAGTGATTGCTGCGCGCGGGCAATGGTAAGCTCAATAAACAATATGAATACCAGTGTACCAATGCCCATTAGCAGCAATGCAAGAATACCTGTAGCGCTCGTCACTACCTCCACTATGGCGCGAATCTTGCTCCAGCGCAGGTTTTGAGAATTGGTAGCGTAGTCATGGTTTTGCAGGTAGTGGCCGAATTTAATATCGGATGGGTCCTTAGCTTTCAGTATCAATTGCGATGGCGCTTCATTTGCTCCTGCTTTTCCATGTACCTTATTGCCATAGTCTATAAACGCCTGAGGCGCAAGCACAGAACCTATACGATCTGAAAAGCCCACCACATGCGCAGAGAATATTTCTGCCTTGTCCCCTTCACCTACCTTCAGGTTCAGCGCTATCGACTTTACCGAGGCCTCTGATAGTTGCGGCAACCCCTGGCTTGGGGCAAAAACATAATTGTAAATATCGAGGAACTTCGAAGAGATAATGATGGGCAGGTCGCGGCTGCCGGGCTGCCATTGCCAGTCGGCGGGCATATTATCCAGGAATTTGTCCGGCACACTTTCTATAGGTAAGTCGGTAGCAAGGGGTAATTTGCCACCCATCACTGCATATACCGGGAAGCGATTGGAGGTGATAACGCCCACCTCCTGCACCTGTGGTGCATTTTTCAACGAGTCAATATCTGCGGGCTGGAAAACGGTTGCATTCGCATTACCCATATTTTGCTGGGTCACCCGTTTGCCTATCACCAGGAAGGTGCTGCCAAGTGTATCATTCTGATTCTTGCCATAGAGCAGCTCGCTGAAATTCCACCAGATCATAACACTCAGCAGCAGCAGGGTAGTGCCGATGCATAATGCTGCCAGGGCCGCCCACAAGCGCGAACTGTGCTGCGTGCGCATCAGCAGTTTCTTCAGCATATTCTTTTGCACTTTATCGCTCACAGTTTCACGGTTTGTGTGTATGGAAAATAGGTGTTTTCGTCAAGGTCGGCCAGCAGCATACCTGCGCCATGTTGTTTCACTACCTCAGCTATCAGGCCTATGGCTTTGTTTGCATTGGCATGGTCCAGGTGGCTGAATGGCTCGTCCATCAACAACCACTCAAACGGCTGTAGCAATGCCCTCACTATTGCCACACGCTGCTGTTCTCCATACGAGAGCGTATTGCCCATAGAGTTCTTCTTATCCTTCAGGCCCAGCTGCTCCAGCCATTCACTGGCTTGCTGCTCTGTTATGGTATTAGTAAGTTTTCTTTTTATCTCTATATTCTCCCATGCTGTAAGCTCCGGGAAAAGCCGCATGTCCTGGAATATTACGCTAATGCCGGTAGAGCGCATAGTTGCAAGCGCCTCAGTATCTGTAGCTTTTAGCGGGCTGTTATTCCATTTTACCTCGCCTTCATAGTCTGTACGCAGGCCATAAAGCGTGTGTATCAGCGTGGTTTTACCGGTACCCGATGGCGCTTGTACAAATACATATTCACCTTTATTAAAAGATACTGATGTATTCCACATCCCGCTATTACCGGCGGTTACTTTTTCCCGAAGTGGGACTGGAATTACTCCCTGCAAGGATAGCTGCATAATGTGCTTAAAAAATGATCTTTAAAGTTACTTACCATTTCGGTGATACAATAATAGTGCCTGTTCAGGTATTTCGCCAATAACCGCCAGTGTATTAGCAGTATTTTATGAAAACCGGCCGAGCATTACTCTATTTCCCAGCCAGGCGCTTCAACTCCTCCAGATACTGGTCCTGCACCTGTCTCCCATTTTTTTTAGCAGTTAGGGCATCGTTATAGGCGTCGGCGTATCTACCGAGGGCCTTGTAAGTAAGCGAACGATTGAAATAGGCGTTCCAGTCGTTTGGCTTCAACTGTATCATTTTGTCAAAATCTTTCAGTGCCTGGTCGTAGTTGCCGGCCATGCTGTTGGCTATACCTCGGTCGTTATACACTTCTACAAAATCAGGCTTCATGGCTATTACCTTGTCGAGGTCGGCCATGGCTTCTTTAGCTTTACCCATGCGGCCCAGCAGTTCTGCCCGGGTATAGTAGGCCTCAGCCTTGTCGGGTTTAAGTTCTATTATTTTATTGGCATCGTTCAGTGCAGCAGGCAGGTCGTTTTGTGTGGTATGTATGGTTTGCACCTTGGTGTAAATATCCACGTTGTTCGGGTCTTTTTTCAGCGCCTCGGCATAATCGCTTAATGCTTTAGGCATATTACCCAGCTGCTGGTAAGCATAGCCACTGTTGTACCAGATGTTGGGGAATGCCGGCTTTATCTTCTCCACTTCCTGGAAGTCGGCAAGAGCTTCTTTATATTCCTTATTGTTGAAGAATATCACCCCGCGGTTGTTGTAGATCATGAACGAAGGATAATTATCGAGTGCATTGTTATATGCGGTCATGCTGTCTTTGAACACCATCGAGCGGCTGAAAGTAAGCCCGCCGATGACGACGAAATAAATGCCGGCAACCATAGTGAGCATTTTTTGCTGCGCCGGGAGCTGCTCATATATCCGTGCAAACGCATAACCCGCCAGCAGAAAAATGCCAATGAGCGAAACATAACTATACCTGTCTGCCCGCACTGCTGTGCCTACCGGTATGAGCTGTATCACCAGCGCTATGGTAATGCAAAAGAAAAGAGCAGCAAACATTACGACGCGACTCTTGCGAAACTTAATCACCACTACAGCCAGCGCAGCCACAATGAATGGCGCTATATATACAAACACGGAGTTGATCTTATCCAGCGTCTCGGGGTAAGGGTAGAATATAGAAAGCTTGATGGGCACAAGCGTTTGCAGCAGGTAGCACACAAATCCATAGCAGGCAAACATAGCCCGCTCATAAAATGGGAAGTAAGCGAAATCCTGTACCGCGCCGGTCTTGGTTTGCATGGTAAGCGCTACTACGCCAAAGATGAGTGACAGCACCAGGAACGGCACTTTCTCCGAAATGGTCTTGCCATCTATCTTGCGGCCCTGCAGGTAATCGAACAGGAGGAACACCACCGGGAGCACCACCGCCTGTGCCTTGCTGAGCAGCGACAACACAAAGAGAAACATAGATAACAGGTAATACTTCCGGTTTTTATCGCTCACAAACCGTAGGTAGCACAGCGAAGAAGCGAGGAAGAAACACGCATACAGCACATCTTTCTGTGATGCCACCCACGCCACCGATTCCACATGCAAAGGGTGTATGCCAAACAGCAAAGCCGTGATCACAGCAGCTATACGGTCTTTCAGCAACCGCTGTGCCAGCAGGAAGACCAGCGCTACATTAACAAGGTGTACCAATAAGCTGAACAAGTGAAAGCCCGGCCCGCTCACACCAAACAGTTTGTATTCTACAGCATAGCTCAGCATCACCAGTGGCTGGTAAGTGCTCACAAACTGCCGGGTGAAAAAAGCCTTTATAGCCCCCAATCCCAGGTGCTGTATCAGCGGGTTATCGGTTACATAACTGGGGTCATCAAATGCCAGGAACTCATTTTGCAATATGGGCACCAGGCATAGCGCCGTAGCACACAATATAAAGACGATGATCTTTGTATTGCTCACCCGCTCTATGAACAGTGTGGTACGCGCCTGCTGCGCAACCTGTGCGGCAGGGCGCTCAGCCTTCTCTGTAGTGGCCGGTTTCTTTGGTTTAGGTTTTGCCATTTATAAATTTCCTTGTAGCAAAATAGTGAAAAGTAGGGAATAGTAGTAGTGATCGCTTTTGTTTGCACGCAATCGAAATGCGTATGGTCAACACAAATATGTTAGCTGAGCGTTTTCTCACTAAATGGCAGGTTATGTTTTTTGCAATACCGCTCTAATTTTCCGCGCCCTATTATGTTATGCCAAAACTGGTGACAATTCCCTTTCGTGCTCACCTCGTAATAATCTTCAGTAACCGAAATAGGATGTGGGTGCACAAGTTCAATACTTGAAATGTCTTCGATCGGTATCCTTATTTTTCTAAACCACCACTTGGTGTCATACTTTATGATGATGTCCTGTTTTCTCAGTTTTACGCTGTCATAGTTAGGGAGCTTCATTTTTTTATCTGCGGGTGTAATACCATTTTCCTCACAAAATTGTAGCACATCAGCCACTGGCACTTGCAAACTGTCGAAATGAAGGAATTTGTCAGGCCCAGGGAAATCAATTCCGCTTGCATAAACTCTATAGTATTTTTGTGCTAAGGGATGATAACCAGAGATTATCTCAAACAAATCTATTTCACTTGTCTTTACCACTATAGGTGGCTTCTTTCTTCCTTCATCGTAGATCATTTGAATTGATCCCCGTTTCATTTCCAGATAGTCTTTGTGCCGCTCACTATAAATGAACCAACATAGAAAAAACAGGTAAAGAAGGAACAAAGAGCCGAGTTTAAATACCTGTGGCATGTCATCTACAAAAAACAGGGAGATCACGTAAAGTGGAATAAACGCCAGGCACGCGCCGATGAACGGAAGAAAAATATATGCAGAAGGGGTCTGTTTATCGTAATACCTCATTTGTAGATTTGACTAACATGCGAGTTAATGGGATATTGGAAGAGGTATTCGGTGGCTGTCTACCGGCCATAGCTAATGGCTGCCAACTTGGTCGTATGTTTTCTAAGCCGTTGTAAGCATCGCCTTGAATTTATCTAAAGTAATAACATTGATAACAGGGAATGAAACCGACTTAAGTACATTGAAATGTTTATCGTCAGTTACTAAAAAATGTACATTCCCAGCAAAAGCACAGTCGGCAAATTTATTATCATCGGGGTCAACAGTAATCAAATTCAGTTGAAAATGGGCTTCTATTTTTTTTACATTTTGCAGCAATGCAAGAACCCCAATTATTATACCAATTAGACAAAATAATTCGGCATGATTTTTGCTATAGATTAGTATGGCTATTTTACAAACAATTAGTGTCAAGGAAACAATAGAAGAACTGACAGTTTTGCTCAA
>CAIRTW010000039.1 GCA_903881585.1 uncultured Bacteroidota bacterium
TGGAGAGCGTTTCAGAAGTTGATAAAAAAGAGAAAGCCAGCAAAATTGCTGACTTATCTCTTTCAGTAGCGAGGAGGAGACTTGAACTCCCGACCTCAGGGTTATGAATCCTGTGCTCTAACCACCTGAGCTACCTCGCCAAAATTCGAGGTGCAAAGGTAGGGAAAAACAGGAGAAAAACATGATTTTTTAAACCATTGCTGCAAAGGCGCACTAAATTGACGTTCCAATGGTATTTGATGATCGTACCTAGGATGACTGTGCGCTGGTTATTGCTTCGGATAGCTGCTCTTCCAGCTTTCTTATCTTCGGATGTATTTCTTCTCCTGCTTCAAATACAAAGCTGTTTGTATTGGCATCCTGCCGCATAGTGTGGCAATAGATATCTGACCGGCTATAGCCGTTTACGGTATGCGGATACAGGATAGTAGCGCTGTATGCGAGCTCGCCTTCATTTGTTTGTGGTTCCAGCCGGCAGTCTATAACGCCATCGGGAGAATCCAGTGTCAATTCAATAACTTCGTCCATAGGTAAAATGTTTATTTATTCAACGCGGACCAGCCCCATTTCTATTGCGCAAACAACGAGCCCGGCGCGGCTATTGACTCCTAGTTTCTCAAAAAGACTGCTTCTGAATCCGGCTACGCTGCGCTCGCTGGTCTCCATCTGGTCGGCTATTTGCTGATAGGTGAGGTCGGTGTGGCAGAGCCGGAGCAACTTTGTTTCCTTTTCAGTCAATGATGGTACTGTATTGGAGTGCATCAGGCGGTGGTACAGGTTGCTGGATGCCACTTCGGAGAGATACAGCCCGGTATGATAAATGGCCTGCAGGGCTTTTTTGAGCTCGTGAGGCGGGCTGTTTTTCAGGAGATAGCCACTAGCGCCGCTTCTGAACATCCTAATTATTGCAAACTCATGTTTGTGCATGGTGAGGATCAATATCTTCATTTCCGGCCATCTCCTTCTTATGGCGTCCAGCGTTTCATAGCCGTCCCACACAGGCATACTAATATCTGTTATGACAATATCCGGCAATATTTCTGCTATGGACAGCTTCTGAAATAAATCCTTCCCATTACTTGCAACAATATCTACGCTAAAGCCACCAAAACCCAGAATGATCTCCCGGACACCATTTAAAACAATTTCGTGGTCATCTGCAATAGCGACCTTAATTATTGAGTCCATCTGTATTGGGGTTTAGTGTCAGTGTAATAGTGCTCCCCTCCGATGGGGCAGAGTCCACTTCCAGCGCTCCATGGACATACCGTGTGCGTTGAAACATATTAAGAAATCCAAGCCCCTTCATAGCATAAACCTTATTCTTATCAAATCCGTCGCCGTTATCTGATATCTTCATTGTAAAAAGACCGGGCAGATAATCCAATGCAAAATTAAGGTTTGTTGCATTAGCATGTTTAAGACAATTCTGGATTGCCTCCTGTGCTATCCGGAAAATGTGGATCTCTTTTTCAGGGCTTAATGAAAAGGGTTCTCCGCTAACCTCCATGTTGCAAATCAGCTTCTTTGAGAGTTGCACATGCTCTATTTCCTTTGTGATAGAATCTATAAGGCCAATGTTCTTTACAAAGTTGCTGTTGAGCGAGTGGCTGATATTATGCAGGTTCTCTATCACATCTCCTATTATATTGTTGGTCTTATTTATCAGCACAGCCTGTTCGTTATCTGTAGCAAGGCCGGCAATATTGTACATACTCATCTGGGCGAAGCCCAGGACAGATTTAATATTGTCGTGAAGCTCTTTGGAGATCTGGTCCATGGTGTTTTCCTGTTCTTCGATCTTAGTGCGGAGGATATTATTTTCGTGGTCGAAGATCATCTGGGTTTTTTCGAGCTGGTATTGGTTCTGCTTATTTTTTTGCACCAACAGATATGCGATGAGGAAGAACGCAAAAAGGGTAAGCAGTAATGAACCTGCCACGAACAGCGGTATGACATACTGATTATTCATTTATATTTTTCATTTTTGGATAAAGTAAAAATACGCAGCCCAAGCCAACGTAGGTGACAATTCCTACGATAGCCAGAGCGGTGTTGATATTTAAGGCAGACTGGCGCAATGTCTGGTTTATATAGTCATACAAGCCCCAGCACAAAAATGTGATGCTCCAGAAGAACAATAAAATACTAATAAACCAAAAATGCGGGTATTTATATAACGTAAGTGAATCATGTTTTAGCAGCAGGCGAAAAAATGCAAATAATGACATTCCAATAACTGACAACGCTTCAAATAATAAGAAATATGAATTGAAGCTATCAAGGTGCTGCAGAAATATCAGATCCAGAATCCCCATTAAGATACCCGCTATTCCAACGTAGAAGCCTATGTTTTTTTTGATGAATACGTCTATCATGTAATTAAAATAAAGAGAGAGAAGGCCAAATTCTACGAGGCTATATATGTTGTATAACGCAAGATTATTGTGATATATCTTTGCTAAAAGATAAGCTGCGCTCTCATTTATGAACGCGCAACTTATCAGTATTGAGAGAATTCTCGAGGCTTTATCTGTTTTTTTGAATCTAGATATACTACAGACGCTGGCAAACAATAACGAAAGCAAGTAGATATAATTAGCTGCCTGATATATCATAGTAATTGTTATTGTAATAAATCACCGCCCGCAGCTCCGTTAGCACAGCTATATGGGCAAGGTACGCAATGATCCAAAACATATTGACCTCCTGATCCGCCGGGGGAGTAATATACGTAATTGCCGTTTACGTCATAACCGGCAACAATAATTGTCATTGCACCGCTCTGCATTCCTGAAAATATTCCCTGGTTTCCTGCATTGATATAATCCATGGTGTGTGCAAAGATCAACTTGACACTTTTTATATTGCCACTTGCTAAATATGCCCGTAATGAATCAGCATCAATTGAAAATGACTTCAAATCATTCACCGAGCCGTTAGCATTAATACTTGTGCCACTGCTGGCACTGCTTCCCAGGGTAGTGCTGGACGCGCCGGCGCTGGTAAGGCCACCACCAATACTGTAAAGATAGCTGCTGATCATTTGGTTTGCAACATCTGATGTGATGAATGAAGAATAAGCATTTGCGCTGTCTCCCTCTCTGTGCCCATTATGATGGGGGCCGAACTGGCTGCCAGGGGAAGCTGATATTTGGGCATGTTCTTTGGAGGCATACGTGGGAGTTACTTGTGATTTTTCTTTGTTACATGCAATAACAATGACAACTGCGGCAGTTAATGCGATAAATAGTTTCCGATTCATAAAATGTTTTTTAGAATGTTTAGAATAGGTGCAAAATACTTATTCGCTATGGCGGGAATACGTCTAAAAAGCTCCCTTCTTTGGGTTTTTTAGTCTATTAAGCTGCAACTTTTAAGCTTAAAGACTCTCCGGGTTCCAGCTTAAAAGACGTAAAAGTCTCAGCTTTAAAGCTGTTGTTTTTCAAATATTTCTCAGGAATTTTACAATTAGCTATGAGTAAGCACGAAACGATGAATTGTTATTATTAAATAATGGTAAATACATAACTATAGTAATTGCAAAGAATCATATAATATGTTATGAATAAAATCTTATTTAAAAGGACGATAATTATTGATGATAGCAGATTGGATCGTTTTATTACCGCAAATATGATGAAGAAGTACATATTTTCGGACGAAATTATTGAGTTTAGCTCAGCTACGGCTGCTCTGGACCCTTTGCATGTGGTAGCTGAAGCGCCAGATTCCTTTCCCCAGACCATATTCCTGGATATTAATATGCCGGTGATGGACGGCTTCGATTTCCTGGACAATTATGTGAAGCTGCCCGATGCTGTGCAGAAGCGATATATAGTGATAATGATCTCGAGCACCAATTCGCAGGAAGATTATAACCGGATAAGTACATATCCTTCGGTGCGTTTTTTCTTTGAAAAACCGTTGTCAGAAAAGATACTTTTCAAGCTACGAGGCTGTTTGAAAAATGAAGTAGCTATTTAGACCCGGATAAAACGGGGGTTTTCAATGGGGTCGCCCTGTCGCTATGAATAAAAAAGGCACTTTCAGGGTGTCTTTTTTTGTGCGGGAACCGCAGGCGAGTTTGACTGCTATTAAAATCGACTATACCGCTATTGATAAAACCCATTAGTCAAATTACGTTATTCTAATAAAAGGCTCTACCTTTGCTAACGCTGTTAGGAAAAATACAGTGAGTAATGGGAATAGCAGAAAGAAAAGAAAGGCAGAAAAAAGAAGTGAGGGAAAGCATTCTTCAGAGCGCGTGGCAACTGGTGAATGAGGAGGGCTGGCAGAATCTGTCTATCCGTAAAATAGCAGATGCAATAGAGTATAGTGTGCCGGTGGTATATGACCATTTTGAGAATAAAGAGGCAATACTCACTGTTTTTAACCGGCGCGGGTTTCTGTTGCTCGGGGATGAATTGAAAGCAGCTAAAGCAACTCAAAACGAACCTAAGCTGCAACTAAGCGTAATAGCATTTGCCTACTGGGATTTTGCGTTCCAGCATAAAGAGTACTACCAGCTCATGTTTGGATTGGGCATGCCGGGATGCGAGGAACTGGCCAATGTACCGGAGCTGGTGGCATTCATAGAAGTGTTGGGGTCAACTATAGGACAAATTGTGGCGGAAGGAAATAATATGAGTGCCGATGTGCAGCTGAAAGTGCGGTCTTTCTGGTCAACGATACATGGGCTGGTCTCCATAAATCTTTTGGCACCACCATCTATGCATGAAGGTGTAAGCAAAGACCAGATGAACAAAATGATACTGAATGACTTTTTAAACGGCTTTTTGAAAGGGCTGACAGAATAGATATATTTTTTACACAACCAGTTAACGGCGTTAGGATAATTACCGTCAATAAATAAAATAACATACTTCAATAATAACTTAAACCAAAAACAAAAAAAAACAAGAACAATGAAAAGGATCTCAATTTTTGCAGCAGGAGTATTATTATCAGCATCGGCATTTGCACAGACATGGTCGATAGACAAGGCCCACTCGCGCATAGGGTTTGGCATCACGCACCTTGGTATCAATGAAATAGAAGGTGACTTCAAAACATTTGACAGCAAGATCACCTCATCAAAAGCTGACTTCTCGGATGCTACTATTGAATTTTCGGCTGATGTGAATACAATCAATACGGACATAGAGGCGAGGGACAAGCACCTGAAAAGCGCTGACTTCTTTGATGCTGCGAACAACCCAACGATGACTTTTAAAAGCACTTCTTTCAAAAAAGAAAAAGGCAACAATTATAAAGTGACCGGCAATTTTACTATGCATGGCGTAACAAAGCCAGTAACACTTGATGCGGTACTGGTAGGCACAACTACAAACCCAATGAGCAAAAAAGAGATGGCCGGCTTCAGGATAACAGGAATTATTAACCGCATGGATTATGGTGTAGGTGCAACAATGCCTGGCCCAATGCTGGCGGAGAATGTAGAATTGAAAGCTAATACTGAATTCAGCAAAGACTAATTGTATGAAAAAACTAATCGTTTCACTGGCAGCACTGCTCTCATTGGCAGCAGTGTTTGCCTTTACCCCGGCGGCTACGAGCTGGCAGATGACGGATAAATACACTGTAAAGTTCACGGGCGGTGGTGAAGTAGGCGGCATATTCAAGACCATGAAGGGCTCGATCGTATTTGATGATCAGCATCCTGAGGCTTCGAATGTTGAGCTGTCTATTGATGTGGCATCCATCAATACCGGGAATGGGCTGATGAACACACATGCCAAGAGCGCGGAGTGGTTTGATGCAGGTAAATACCCGGCGATAAAGTTCACGTCGAAGAAGATCGTAAAAACCGGAGTGGGGTACCAGGTGACGGGAGATATGGAGATACATGGCGTGAAGAAGGAAATGGTGTTGCCGTTCAGTTTTCAGAATGGTGGGAGTACAGGGACCTTCAGCGCAAAGTTCAATGTAAACCGCAGCGATTTTCATGTGGGTAAACCGGGTGGTGATGTGGAAGAAAATATAAAGCTGGAATTGATGGTGCCAGTGGTGAGGAAGTAGCCTCTCCCCGGCCCTCTCCCAAGGAGAGGGTGAGGTGGAGTATTCGCGAGCCAACCACCCCAGACCGTTGCTGGCAACGGTCATCCCCTCCTAAAAACAGGAGGGGAGGTGTAGCGCAGCTTCCAGTTGTGTACTAAATTTTTGATAAGAAGACTAAAAATAGAACTATGCTAAAGCGATTATTGTTGCTGGGTGTGACATCTGGTGTACTGGCCGGGATCGTGGCCCTTATTTACCAGAGGATATATTCTTCTTCGGTGGGCGCTGATTTTTCGTCTGTGGCCACGCCGGCAGGGATCATGATATCTAATATTGTGGGCTGTGTTATTGCGGCGTTGGGGTACTGGATACTCAGCAAGTGGCTGAAGAGCAAGACAGAGATCGTGTTCAACTTTATTTTTGTGATCCTTTGTTTTGCGAGTATGGCGCCTGTTTTTGGGGCTAAGCTGCCATTGACTATCAGTTCGCCGGAACTTTTTCCGGGGTTGGCGATACCGATGCACTTTTTCCCGGCATTGGCATGGTCTACACTGGAGCCGCTGTTTATCAAGAATGGAGAATAAGAGGTTTTTGCAAGAGGATAAAAAGGGTTTCTCGCAAAGACGCAAAGGCGCGGTTCTCTTGTTTTGTTTTTAAGACCGCAAAGCGTGAGCCAAATACTGTTGGAGGAATAGAATACGAATGTTGAATATAAAATTGAAGAGAAAATGAAAATAGATATTTGGTCGGACATAATGTGCCCGTTTTGTTATATAGGCAAGAGGAAACTGGAGGGGGCATTGGCGCAATTTGAACATAGAGATGATGTAAAGATCTCGTGGCACAGTTTTCAGCTTGACCCTGCTATGAAGTATGAGGCGGGAAAAGATATTCACGGTTACCTGGCAGTAAAATATGGCAAGACGCGGGAATGGTCTGTATCTGTGCACAACCAAATGACGGAGACAGCAAAGCGCGAAGGGCTTACGTACAATTTTGATAAAGCCATTATTGCTAATTCATTTGATGCGCACAGGCTGATACAACTCGCTAAGACAAAGGGGTTGGCTGATGCTGTGGAGGAAAGATTGTTCCGGGCTTATTTTACAGAGGGTAAAAACATCAGTGACCATAATACCCTAATGCAAATAGGGATGGAGGTAGGACTGGGTGTGATAGAGATAGGAGAGATGCTGAACAGCGATGCTTTTGCGAACGAGGTGCATAAGGACGTAGAGATGGCACGGACGTTAGGGATAAACGGGGTTCCGTTCTTCCTGCTTGATGAGCGGTATGGGATATCGGGAGCGCAACCTATGGAGGTGTTTGCAGATGGGTTGCAGCAGGCATGGGTGATACATGAGCGGGCCAAACAGGTTGTGAAAAATGAAGTGAACGGGGCCGTGTGCACCCCAGATGGTGTATGTGACCCGGCAAATGAAAAATAAGCAATTCAAAACAATTAATAACCATAAAACAAACAAAAAAATGAGCAACACAAAATGGGCTTTGGACCCTGCGCACTCAGATGTGCAATTTAAGATCAGGCACCTGATGGTGACCAATGTAACCGGCCAGTTCAAGAGCTTTACAGCTTCTATAGAAACGGAAGGGACGGATATTGGTACAGCAAAAGTGCATTTCACAGCTGATGTGAATTCAATCTCTACAAACAACGAACATAGGGATGCGCACTTGAAGAATGCTGACTTTTTTCATGTTGAAGAGCATCCGCAAATAATTTTTGACAGCACCAGTGTGGACAAAGTGGATGAAGAAAACTACAAGGTGCATGGTACGCTTACTATGCGTGGCGTAGCTAAGCCAGTGACACTGGACGCTGTACTGGGCGGTATAGTGCAGGACCCATGGGGCAAGACCCGTGCAGGCTTCTCTGTTACCGGCAAGGTGAGCAGGAAAGAGCATGGTGTAGTAATGCCAACGGAAGCTGGTGGTGCGATGCTGGGCGATGTGGTATCTCTGATGGCTGAGGTGCAGTTTGTGAAGGAAGAGGCGGCAGTTCCGGCTGTTTAAGTTTGCAGTTTTCAGTCGGCAGTTTGCAGCTGACCTACAGCGATAAAAAGATAAAATGCAAAAAGGCTCTTTTGGAGCCTTTTTGCATTTTGAACGGATGTATTGATTTTCTTACGCCCACACATACTGCTTCTTATTGAGCAACAGTGCTTCGCCGGCAAGGGTTTGTTCGCCGGTGGCAACGTCATAAACTGCGCATTCATAGAGGATGCGGTTCTTTTCTTTTACGATCTCTTTTACTTTTATTACGGCTTCGTATTCAGTGTTTACGAACATTGGTTTAAGCCACTTAATGTTCTGGCTCATGTAGATGTGGCCATCGGCATACCAAAGGGCGCCGAATATTTTGGTGAATACACTGGCTCCCAGGAAGCCGTGAATAATATTACGGCCAAACATGCTGGCCTTGCCTGCCGCTGCATCAATATGCAACGGGTTGGTATCGCCGCTTACACGGGCATACGTGTCCACGTCATCCTGTGTGTAGCTGTACTTGTGGCGGAATTCATCTCCGATCTGTAACATAGTTTTTGTGTGTTTTGTGGGCGAAAGTAAGGAAAAAGCCCCACCCCGTCCCTCCCCCAAGGGAGGGCGAAGTAGAATGAGTTATAAAACACTCAAGAAACGCTCTATTGCCGAGAACTACGCGTTAAATAATTGTTAGGAGGCGGATAAATGAGGAATTTTACATTTACTTAACTTTAAGCTATCTACCTTTGCAGCGCGAAAAAGGGGTAGAAGGAAAGTACAGAATACTATAGCAGAATTGAAGAACCAAGATAATAAAAAATCCTTTTCCGCAATAACAAACGCACATAATTTTCAAACATAATAACAATTAACATGGCTTTCAAAGGCAACAATTTGGTGGACAACATCGTTGACACACAAAAAAAAGTGATGGATTCTGTAGTGGAGAACACTAAGAAATTCGCGAATGGCAACAGCACGCTCAATGAAACAATTGAGAAAGGAACTGACTGGTATAAAAACTGGCTGGAAACACAGAAGAGCCTGTTTACAAAAGCTACCAGCGAGGCGCCAAAAGCAGCTGAGGCAGCTAAAGAAACTATCAAGGACAATACTGCAAAGGCAAGTGAGTTTTTTGAGAACTGGATGAAAGTGCAGGCTGATCTTGCAAAGCAAATGTGGGATAAGAGCCAGGAAGCTGCTAAAAACTTTACTAGCGGAAACAGCACTAACCCATTTGAACAGTGGCAGAAAAGCTTTACGGCTGATTCTAACCCAATGGCAGCCTGGATGAACAACAACTCATCTAATCCGATGACAGCATGGATGAACCAGATGCAGGCTAACAACTGGATGAACCAGGTACAGCAGATGAATCCGTTCAACGCTGACAATATGAAGAAAGCACAGGAGCAAATGACTTCGGCGTTCGGTCAGTTCAATAACACACTTCAGGGCACTATGGGCGACTGGACTAAAATGTTCCAGAGCAGCACAGCGCATGATGCATACAAGAACATGATGAACACCGGCGAAGGGTTTAGCAAATTTGCTGAGTTGTGGGCGCCAATGTTCAAATCCATGCAGGAAAAAACGTTCAACATGGACGAATATAAGAAATGGATGAATCCCGAAACTTACAAGGAGTTTACCGATAAATTCTTCAGCTTTATTCCACAGGAAGGCCGCGACTACATGACCAAAATGGCGGACATGATGAAGGATGGCACAGCACAGATGAATCAGCAAGGCATGAACAGCTACAACCAACTGCGCGGCATGATGGGTAACAGCACTGATATGTTCAGCCATGTGAACAAGGCATACAATGACTTCAGCGGCATGATGAACAATGCTGCTTCTCCATTTACAAAGCTTATGCCTGAAAATGCACAGAGCAAGACTATAAAAGAGTGGAGCGATCTCTCTAAGCGTATAGCTGAATACAACATTAAGAATGCAGAACTTCAGTACATGATCTATAGCCAGGGCACTAAGGTTATGGACAAGCTTGCTGAAAACACTGCTAAGAAAATACAGGACGGAGTAGAAGTTAAGAGCATGCTCGGCCTTTACCAGGAGTGGATGAACATCAGCGACAAGGTTTATGTTTCTTTGTTTGAAAGCACAGAATACAGCAAACTGATGGGCGAAGTGAGCAGCATGCAGAACAAACTGCGCAAGGATATAGAACTGCAGGTGGAAGGAATGATGAAGGACATTCCGGTAGCTACCCGCAGCCAGATGGATGAAGTTTACAAGACCATCTATGACCTGAAGAAGAAAGTACGCGAAATGTCTGCTAAGATGGCCACTGCTGCAACAACTGCAGATAGCGTGGTAGCAGATGAAGCGGTTGCTGAAGATGAATTCGACGAAGAAGAAGAATATACAGCGCCATCACCAGCTAAGAAAGCGGTAAAGAAGGCTACTGCTCCTGCTAAGCGTGGAAGGAAATAATAACTAGCGATAGTTGAAATGAAAAAGGAACGCGATTTGCGTTCCTTTTTCATTTTTTGTGTAACGGTTATTTGCGATTGGTGATTGATGCTGTTAGTTGATGTAGCGGGAGACGCAGTAGAGCAACGTCTCTGCGAAAGGCGTTGGTATATTTATGTAAGGAGCATATTTGTGAATTCAACAGTCTGATCAATAGTCATCTTAATTTTCCATTCCGGCTATCATAGGCGGCTGTGAAACGCGAATGAATTCCCTGATTTACGCGAGTCAACCACCCCAGCTGAAAAGCATGCTTCGCTATGCTTTTCAGCGTCCCCTCCTAAAAACAGGAGGGGAGGTGTAGCGGCCCTTTATTTTGCGAAAAAAAAACAGATTCACTGACAGAAATGCGCCGCTATTGGTGTTCATTTTCCAGGAACAGGATGGTGTTGCGGTTTACGTCTTCGGATTTTTCCCATTGAACGAAGTGGCCGCAGTCGGGTATCATCACGAGGTGAGCCTCGGGCATTTTTTTTATGGCTTCGGCGGCCATTTTTTCGGTGGTGGTGTGGTGCAGAAGTTTATTGGGTATGAGGGCATCGTTCTTGCCGAACATAACGAGAGTGGGTATTTGTATCCTGTTTAGTTTTCCAACTACCGGTTCTTCTATCATTCCTTTTATGCAGGCTTCCACCATTTTGCGGTAATAGTTCACCTTGTATGTTTTCATGATGCTCAGGAGCTCCTTAACTATTCCTTCGCCCTGGGCATGATTGTGATAGAAGCTGTTCTGTATCACGGTGCGCAGGCTATGCTCATCTGAAGAAATAAAATCGAGCAAGTGAATGGAGCTGTAGTACATGGTTTTCTCGAGTGAAGAGAACTGCTCAAAACCTGCTGGTGCGCAAAGCACCAGCGATTCTGCGCAACCCGGGTGGTTTAGTACGGTTGTCATTGCTATCTGGCCGCCCATGGAGTGGCCAACGATGCAAAGGTCTTTTAGCTTTAGTGCCGTAATAAAATTGTACACGCAATCAGCAAAGAATTTCATGCTGAACGGATGATTGTTCTGATCGGACAAACCATTACCGGGAAGATCTATGGCTATACAGCGATAGTACTTTTTCAGTTCGTCAATATTCTTCTTCCAAACCGGAATGTAGTTTGCAAGGCCGTGAACGAACAGCAGTGTGCGCTCGCCGGAGCCCTCATCTATATAGGCAACCTTGCAGTTGTCGGGTAGGTCGATGTAACGGGTAGTGTATGGGTAGGAAATCAATTTGAAAATTTGAAGATGTGCAAATTTGAAAATGCACACAAAAGTATGCTTTTCGTCTATAGCATCACGAAACTAAAAGGTGCGCTACAAAAGCAGCGCACCTTTCTTATAACTTATCAACTTATCACGTATTTAGCATCTGTCGATCACCCACTCAGCAACAGCGGGTGCAAGTTCTTTCTGCGACTTGCCGCCTACGAACACACCTATGTGGCCACCTGGGAAAGCATACACTTTCTTGTCGGTAGAGCCAATGAGGTCCATAACGTTCTTTGTGCTGTCGTTGGGTATAATGTTATCTTCGGTAGCATATACATTGAGGAACGGAACGGTCATGTTCTTCAGGTCCACTTTCCTGCCACCGAGCTCAAATTCGCCGTGTATCAGCTTGTTATCGCGGAAAAGGTCCTTGATGTATTTGCGGTACATTTCGCCTGGTATAGCAGGAAGATCGCTTTTCCATTTTTCCATGCGGAGGAAGTTCTCCATTTTTGGCTTGTCGTCCAGTGAATCCACGAGGCCGAAGTATTTGCTCACGTTCATGCTTGGTTTCAGCATACCGAATGCGCTGTCGATCATTTCACCGGGTATAGTGCCCATTGTGTCCACCATCGCGTCCACATCTATGTACTTGGTCCACTTGTAGAGCATGCACTTAGTTGTAGAGAAGTCGTAAGGGGCTACGTAAGTGGTCAGGGACTTTAATTTCTCAGGGTACAATGATGCGTAGATCATAGAGAAGGTACCGCCCTGGCAAATGCCCATTTTATGTATCTTCTCTGTCTTATGTTTTTTGCGGAGGAAGTCAACCGCGCCGTTCATATAGACATCAATGTAGTCTTCCATGGTAATATAGCGATCAGAACGATCGTGATAGCCCCAGTCCATGATATAGACGTCAAGACCTTCTTCGATCAGTCTCTTCATCAGGCTGCGGTCGGGCTGCAGGTCCAGTACATCGTGCCTGTTGAGCATTGCAAACGACACCAGTACCGGCGTTGCACATTTTGCAGGTGTTTCACGGGTGTAGTGGTACATTTTTATTTTATCGCAAGACCATACCAGTTCTTTTGGGGTCATGCCTATCTCCACATCACCTATTTCGTTTAATACTTCGTAACCCCTCTGTATTTTTTCGGAGGTGTTTACCATTTCCTGGGCAATATCTGCTGTATTAAAATTCATTTGTCTGTAATTTTTGCGGCGAAGGTAATGCCTATTTACAATTTAAGTTGTTAATTATGAAGGAAAACGGCCAGCTGTGCATATCCGGTGGATTGCTGTAACAACGGGTAAAACGTATGCTATTTCTTTTGCCGATTTGTTTTTCGGTATATTTTTAAAATGATATTTCTGTGAATAGTTTCTTTTTATACTCCTTTGGACTATCTTTCATTGACTAAACCATTATTTATGAGCACAACAGAAAAAAGAATCGTATTGGTAACCGGCGCTACGGGCGGCCTTGGTACTGCAATGTGTAAAAAATTATATGATGACGGGTATATAGTAGTAGCCAACTACCATAGCGAAGACAAGGCAATAAAATGGAAAGAAAAGCTGCATGATGAGGGCTACGATATTAATATTTATTATGCCGATGTAGCTGATTTTGACTCGGTGGGTAAAATGGTGGAAAAAATTGCTGCTGAAATAGGCCACGTAGATGTACTTGTAAACAATGCGGGCATAACGCGTGATGGAGGTTTTCGTAAAATGTCGTTCGAGAACTGGCGCGCGGTAATCTCTACAAACCTGGACAGCGTATTTAATTGCTCCCGCCATGTGATCAACCACATGATAGAGAAGGGTTTTGGGCGTATTATCAATATATCATCGGTAAATGGCCAGCGCGGCCAGTTTGGGCAAGCCAACTACTCTGCTGCAAAAGCAGGTATGCATGGATTTACAAAGACCCTGGCTATGGAAGTAGCTAATAAAGGTGTGACGGTAAATACTATTTCTCCGGGTTATATAGGCACGGACATGGTAATGGCCGTGAAGGAAGAGATACGCAACCAGATCATAGCGCAGATACCACTGGGCAGGCTGGGGGGCACTGAGGAAGTGGCTTATCTTGTTTCTTTCCTGGCATCAGAGCATGCCAACTTTATTACCGGCGCGAATATGAGCATTAATGGCGGGCAGCACGTTTATTAAAAATTCAAAAATTAAATTCCAAAATCCAAAAGTTTGCGTTGCGCAAATTGTTGCATAAAATCAGTTAGAAATGAGCACCTGCAAATTTTTTGCAGGTGTTTTTTCTTTTTTTGATAATTGTTTGTCCAATGCTTACTTTGCGCCCTCAAAAAAAGCTATACACAATTTATGTCATCAAAATTAAACACGGTTACAGTTATCGGGTCTGGTACAATGGGAAATGGTATCAGCCATGTGTTCGCGCAATGCGGATTTAATGTAAACATGATGGATATTAAGCAGGATGCGCTTGACAAAGCTATTTCTGTTATTGGCAAGAATATGGACCGGCAGGTGACCAAGGGCGCACTTACCGAAGAAGCAAAACAGCAGTCGCTGGGACGCATCAAGACTTTTACCGACATGGCAGCAGCAGTTGCAAACGCTGATCTGGTGGTAGAAGCTGCTACTGAGAATATAGAGCTGAAACTGAACATCTTCAAACAATTGGACCAGCATTGTCCTGCCGATTGCGTATTGGCTTCCAATACTTCTTCCATATCACTTACGCGCATCGCTTCTGTAACAAAGCGTCCGGGAAAAGTGATCGGTATGCATTTTATGAACCCCGTACCGGTAATGAAACTGGTGGAGATCATCAACGGCTATGCTACGGACAGGGAAGTGACACAGACGATCATAGACCTGACAGAAAAATTGGGCAAGGTGCCTTGCGTAGTTAATGACTACCCTGGCTTTATCTCTAACCGTATATTGATGCCGCTGATCAACGAAGCCGTGCTTGCATTGCAGGAAGGCGTTGCCGGTATCAATGAGATCGATACGATCATGAAACTAGGTATGGCGCACCCAATGGGCCCATTGCAGCTTGCAGACTTTATAGGTCTTGATACTTGCTACTCCATTATGCATGTACTGCACATGGGCTTTGGCAACCAGAAATATGCACCAGCTACATTGCTTGCCAACATGGTGCAGGCAGGTTACCTGGGTGTAAAATCGGGCGAAGGATTTTATAAATATACTCCCGGCAGCAAGGAGCTTGTAGTGAGCGACCGTTTCGCGAGCAGGGTTTGGAGCTAAGGAGAATTTTTCAATGTTATTATAGGGGCTGGCGTTTACGTTGGCCCTTTATTTTTTATTCAAACAGAGCTTTTGATTTGAAGGAAATAGTTTCCAGATACAACCCCTTTGCTGCTAATGTAATTTCTTCCAGTTCACTTGAGGTGCCGTTATGCTTTATTCTTCTCAGAAAAAGGTTGGTTGCCTTCTTCAATGCTATGTCATCTTTATTTAAGCGCGCTTGCTTATATAGGTTTGACCGCTTCATGTTGCCATTGTCGTCAATGCCGTACATCGCCCATATATTATAGTCGAAAACATCTTTTGATATGGCATGCGTCGTTTTATCATAAAGGAACAATTTGCAGCGGGCATATGACATTGGCGCTCTCAATATCACAATAAAGAGCTGAAGATCGCCATACGGTACGCGCAATGTATTATAATAGCCGTCTTTTGATTTTGTGAATTCTTCTGTGCTGTCTGCGCGTGTTTCGAGGTAAAAATCGACAATTATTTCCTGTATTTTTTTGACTACAACTGCGGGTACTTTTTTAGCGGGCTGGGCGAAGTCGATCCATGAAAAGGTGATCGGGAGTTCTGCGTCTATACAGGTTATTGCCGGAGGGAGACTGAATTTATGAGGTTGCTGGGTTTGTGCAAACGAATTGCCCGATACCAAAATGGACAGTGCGATCACTGGCAACAATAATATCCTGACTGCTGTTTCCATCTGTGTAAATTAAGAACTCTTTTCAAATAATAACGGACTTGCGTGTAAATTTGCGCCATGCAGCAATTAGTTATCGCATCGAACAATGCACATAAGATCAGTGAGATCAGCCAGTTGGTGGCAGGTATAGAGTTGTTGTCGCTAAAGGACATTGGTTTTACTGCCGACATACCGGAACCGTATCACACATTTGAAGAGAACGCACTGGCTAAGGCATCGGCTATTTATCAATTCTCGGGCAAAAATGTTTTTGCAGATGACAGTGGTATCTGTGTAAATGCATTTAACGGAGAGCCGGGGGTAGATAGTGCGCATTATTCGGGTGCACGGGATGATGAAAAGAATTTGCAAAAGGTACTAGCCGGATTGAAAGGTGAGGCTGATAGAAGAGCTTTTTATAAAGCGGTTATTTGTCTGGTGTGGGATGGAGCAGTCTATTATTTTGAAGGAATCTGCGAAGGAAAAATTACTGAGGAGAAAAGAGGGGAGAGTGGATTTGGGTATGATCCGATATTTATACCGGATGGGTATGAGCAGACATTTGCGGAGTTGCCGCTAAGTGAAAAGAATAAGATAAGTCATAGAGGGAAGGCGGTGATGAAGATGGTGGAGTGGATGGCCCCTCCCGGCCTCCCCCAAGGGGAGGTGAGGGAGAATGAGTAGCGTTATTTTGACGCTTAATATTTTTGACGCAGCTAAATAGTTGGTTCCTTTAGCGGACCGGGATATGAAATTTTCGATAGGGGATAGGATAATGCTGAACCGGACAGGGGAGGAGGGGCATGTGACTGCTTACATCAACACCAAAATGATAGAGGTGGAGGTAGGTGGTACTGTGTTCCCGGTGCATATGGAAGACATAGACCATCCTTACCTGAAGTGGTTTACAGATAAGACCGCGAAGAAGAAAAAATCTGCACCGGAGCAATTGCCGGTGGAGCGGATAACGGAGCGAAAACAGCGGCTTGCGAATGGAGTGCATCTTTCCTTTATGCCGGTTTACAAGACAGAGGATATGGAGGAAAAGGTAGAGCTGCTGAAAGTCTATCTGCTTAATGAGCTGCCACAGCCGGTGAAGTTTGCATATGATGTACGTTTTGATAATAAAAGCGAGTTTAAGCATGAGGGCACGCTGCATGGGTTTGGGAATGTGTATTTGCACAGTGTTCCTTACCAGGCAATGAACGACCAGCCGAGGTTTCACTGGCAATTGACAGATACGGTGAATGATAAGATGGAAGTGGCAGAAGGGATATTGCGTATCCGCCCCGTAAAACTCTTTGAGCATATAACCCAGATGATGCAAAAAAGTGAGCCTACATTCAGCTATATACTCATAGATGATTTCTCACCGAAGAAAAAGCCGGAACCAAAAGAGACCTATGAGCCGCCGGTGAAACTGAAGTTTGTGCCTGTGACTACTAAAACCATAGAAGCAGCCCGGTACGAAATAGACCTGCATATAGAATCGCTGGTGGATGATAGGAAGGGGCTTACGAATGCAGACTGCATAAAGATACAACTGGATGCATTGCTGCATTATCTGCAACTGGCTATTGTGCACCGGCAGGAGCGCATGGTGGTGATACATGGCCTGGGCAAAGGAAAATTAAGGGAAGAAGTGCATGCGATCTTAAAACAGGCGAAGGAAGTTGCCCGGTTTAAAAATGAATGGAGCGGCAAGTATGGCTTTGGGGCTACGGAGATATACTTCCGGTATTAGCCGAAAGGTCTCTCGCAAAGTCGCAAAGCTCGCCCGCCCGGCCAGCCGTTCGGACGGGCAATGCCTTCATTTCGTTTTTAAGACCGCCA
>CAIRTW010000040.1 GCA_903881585.1 uncultured Bacteroidota bacterium
AGGCTTGTGGACCTGGAAACGCTGGCATCCCTAAGGGCTAACATGTTCTGGCTGGTCATTGCCATTGCGCTTTGCCTTCCTGTCCGGAACTGGTTTGAAGAATTACTGGAAAAACATGTGGGGAGCATTCCGGTTAAATCGACTATTCATATTTCGTTGAACCTGTTTTTTTTCTTTATTTCGGTAACCCTTTTAGTGGGAAGTTCATATAATCCTTTCTTATACTTTAGATTCTGACATGGAAAAAGCGAGGCAACAGGAGCAGCTGCGGAATTATGAAAAGACTAATTCAATCATCTTTGTATTGTTGCTGATAGCGACAGGGCTGTTATTTTTTTTGCTGCCTAAGGACAAGGTTTCTGTGCAAGAACGGAGGGCGCTGTCACCGGTGCCGAAGTTCAATAGCGCTACGGTGAAAAACGGCAAATTTGCCGACAGCCTTGACTTTTACTACTCCGACAATTTTATTTTCAGGAACTGGCTGATAATTCTTGCCAATAATCTGAAATTGTTCCGTGGGATGAAAAATGAGCAAATTCAGTTTTATACCAAGGCTGGCCCGGAAAAGCATGGCGAAATAAACAAAATGAATGAAAATAACATCAAGGACAAGCTGAAAAGGCCGGGCGTGGACACCGCTGCTACCCGGGAAAGTGCAGATGTGACAAATGAAGACTTCGAGAACATAAAATCTGTAATTGTTTATAAAAAGCGTGCTATACAGATATTTGGCGGGCTTACAAGATCTGCTACAAACTATGCAGCAATGATTAAACGTTACAAAGAAACCTTGGGGCCGGGTGTACACATTTACTGCATGCCCATACCGGTAGGGTCTGATTTTTATCTGCCGCTCAAGTACAGTAAAGACAACACAAAGGAAAAGAAGTATATAGAGTTGCTGTACAGTGATCTCGACCCGGCGGTGACGCCGGTGCGGGCATACGATGAACTGGACATACATAAGGGGGAGTATATACAGTTCAACACGGATCACCACTGGACGGGCCGGGGCGCCTATTATGGTTACACGGCATTCTGCAAGGCTGCAGGCATGGCTGCGGTGCCAATGACCTCGATGACCAGGGGCGTGATACCCGGCTTTGTAGGTACCATGTATAACTATACAATGAGCGAAGACCTGAAAGAAAACGCGGACAGTGTGGAATATTTCAGGATACCGGGGCAAACAAAGACGACCTACTTCAAGAAGGGCATAGACAACGGGCAGACGACAAAGATGCTGGAAGAGCATGTGAGGGGAGGCGATTCTTATGGCGTGTTTCTCGGGGCTGATTTCCCGTTGATGCGGATAGTCTCCGACAACAAGAACGGCAGAAAAATAGCGGTGCTGAAAGACTCGTATGGAAACCCGTTTGCAACATTGCTGCCTGCGAATTTTGAAGAGGTTTTTGTGATCGATTACAGGTACTTTAATGGAAACATAAAGCAGCTTGTAGAAAAATACGGAATCACTGATCTTGTATTTGCCCATAACGTTTTTGTAATGAATGCCGATTTCACCATTTCGAGAGAATCGCTTATGCTGGGCAAACGCAGTGGCTGAGAAAAGTTTAACACACCTAAAAAAGCAGAAAAAGGTATTTTTGTAGGTAGTATCACATTGCGGGATGGTATTTTGCAGTTGTGCTGATTTTTAA
>CAIRTW010000041.1 GCA_903881585.1 uncultured Bacteroidota bacterium
CTTACAGCAGGCACGGCAACAATTACGTACACCATCACCGATGGCTGCACTGCAACAGCAGTGATAACTGTGAACCCCGCGCCTACGGGCATTGGCGGGGCTACCTCGGTCTGTGGCGGCACTTTAGTAACACTGACCGACCTTGTCACCGGTGGCACGTGGAGCAGCAGTAACACCGCCGTAGCCGCAGTTGGCGCAACTACAGGAACAGTAACAGGTGCGGCCCCGGACACTGCAACCATAACATATGGTACCAGCGGCGCAGGCTGTTATGTGCAGACAGTAATCACCGTGAACCCTGCCCCCAACGCCGGAACATTAACCGGCAACACAACTTTGTGCACCGGCAGCACGACAGCTTTGAGCGATGTGCAGACAGGAGGAACCTGGAGCTCGTTCAACCCAGCGGTGGGAACAGTAAGCATTTCCGGCGTTGTAAGTGGCATCACGGCCGGAACGAGCACTATCGCCTATACGGCAATCAACTCATGCGGTTCTGTTTCTGCTACGGCAGTTGTAACTGTGGGCCTGGCGCCCGGTACGGGCACTATATCGGGTATAACTACGGTGTGTGCCGGATCAACCACTTTGCTTTCTGACGCTGTCCCTGGCGGTGTTTGGAGCTCGTCAAATACAAATGCCACAGTTGGGTCGGGTAATGTAACAGGCAATGCAGCCGGCACAGCCACCATATCTTATTCCATAAGCGGCAGTTGCGGCAGTGTGAGCACAACGACTGTTGTTACCATAATTGGATTGTCGGCGGGCATCATCAGCGGGGCAACAGCAGTAACCGCTGGGTTAAATATCAGTTTATCGGACCCGGCAGATGCCGGAGCCGGCCTGTGGTCTTCTGATAATGTTAATGCAACTGTCTCAGCGGGCGGAATAGTAACCGGCATTACTCCGGGTACGTCAACGATCAGCTATACGGTAAGTAACAGTTGTGGTACTGTTTTTGCGACTACAATAGTAACCGTGACTGTTTCTTCTGTAGGGTCTATTGGAGGCCTCACGAGCGTTTGCACCGGCTCCACGGTTTCACTGACAGATACCACAGCAGGAGGAGTATGGAGTACAGCCAATGGAGTGGTGGCGGTAGTAAACGCATTGGGCATTGTAACGGGTGTGACGACAGGCACAACCGTAATTTCATATACTGTGGCAGGGGTTCCGGCAGTTGCAGTGGTAACGGTCAACCCGGTCCCTACTGGTATCGGTGGCGTATCCTCTGTATGCAACGGTTTATCCATCACCCTGAGCGACTTAACACCAGGCGGGGCCTGGACGAGCACCGCAGGAGTATCTGTAACAACCGGCACTACAGTCACAACTGTTACCGGACTATCAGCAGGAACAAGCATCGTTACCTATTCTCTCGCTACCGGGTGTAATGTGGTTTTCCCGCTAACCGTTGCTGCTGTGCCAAGCGCTATCCTCGGCACATTGTCTGTGTGCGGGCTAGGCTCAGTCACTTTTTTATCAGACGCGACCGCAGGCATTTTGTGGACCATCAGCCCGGCGGGCACGGCAACGATCAGTCCATCCGGCCGGGTGTATGGCGTCTCTGCGGGTACCGCTATTGTTACTTATAC